>CAYXBU010000001.1:0-104843 GCA_964463245.1 uncultured Clostridium sp.
GTACATCGAGTTTTTCGGCAAGAAGCAGGCGGGAAAAGATGTGCCGAAGATGTGCTGCCGAATAAATCAGTGGTTCCTTAGCGGCTTACTTACAGAAATCCAGCACGGCGGCGGGCATTCCGTCGGCGGGGATGGTCTCCTTGAAGCGCACCTCGCGCTCCCGCAGGCCACAGAGGGGGTAGGGAATATCGGCTCCCGTCAGCTCGGCCAGCTGATCCAGTGCGGACAGCGGATCACGGGGGAGCTTGCGGCCGTCGGTCAGGGAGATATACACATCGGCGGCGAACTTGAAGGGACTTGCGGTCGAGGCGACCACCAGCGGGGTCTTGTCGTTCGGATGAGCCTCGAGGTACTGTCCGGCGCAGGCCAGACCCACAGCGGTGTGGGTGTCGGCCAGGTAGCTGTCGTTCTCAAAGAACTCGCTGATGGTGGCGGCGGTCAGATTCTCACCCGCGTAGTAGCCCTCGAAGCAGGAGCGAATGTCGGCCAGTACCTCGGACTCCACGGTGTAAGCCCCCGTCTTACGCAGGCTCTCCATGTAGGCGGCGGTGCGGGTCTCCCCGGCGGCGAGGTAGAGCAGACGTTCTAAGTTGGAGGAGATGAGGATGTCCATGGACGGGGACATGGTGAGGTGGAAGGGACGGTTGCGGTCGTAGGTGCCGGTCGAGAGGAAGTCGGTCAGGATATTGTTCTGATTGGAGGCGCAGACCAGACGGCGGATGGGCAGACCCATGCACCGTGCGAGGTAGGCGGCGAAGATATTGCCGAAGTTGCCGGTCGGTACGCAGACATCCATGACCTCCCCGGGGCGCAGGGCACCCTTGTTGAGCAGGTCGCAGTAGGCGGAGACGTAGTAGACGATCTGGGGGGCGAGCCGTCCCCAGTTGATGGAGTTGGCACTGGAGAGGACATAGCCCCGCCGATCCAACTCGGCGGCCATGTCATGGTCGGCGAATATGTTCTTCACACCGGTCTGTGCATCGTCAAAGTTGCCCTTGATGGCCAGCACTTTCAGATTGTCCCCGGTCTGGGTGGACATCTGCAGCTTCTGCACGCGGCTGACACCGTCCACGGGGTAGAAGACCATGATCTTGACCCTGTCCACGTTGCGGTAGCCCTCCAGGGCGGCCTTGCCGGTGTCGCCGGAGGTGGCGACTAAGATCAGGGCGTGACGGCTCTCGCCGGTCTTGACCAGTGCGCGGGACAGGAGGCGGGGCATGATCTGGAGCGCCATGTCCTTGAAGGCGGCGGTGGGGCCGTGCCACAGCTCCAGTGTATAGAGGTTGTCGCGCACCTGCACCAGCGGCGCGGCACCGCCGGGGAAGGAGGCTTCCCGATAGGCGGCGTGGCAGTCGGTCAACAGCTCCTCGTAGGTGTAGTCGGAGAGGAACATATGCAGGATGCGAGCGGCGCGGACGGGATAGCTCTCCTGCCGCAAGGACTCAATGTCGGATGCCGAGAGGGTCGGGATGGACTCGGGCATGAACAGCCCGCCGTCCGGGGCAAGCCCCATCTTGATGACCTCCGCGGAGGTATACTTCTTGTGTGAGGGGTCGCGGGTGGATTGATATAGCATGGGGTTCTCCTTATATATCAAAGATTTTTGTGTGCAAAATCCAGGTAGTTCTTCCAGAATATCTTGTGGATCAGTTCCTCGGAGTAGTTATGCCGCGCCAGCGCATCGGCGATCTTGCAGAGGTCTCCGACATGGGAAAAGTCGCTCGGCAGGTCGGTGCCGTCCAGGTCACAGCCAAGTCCCACGACGTCCTGTCCGCCCAGCGACATGAAGTAGTCGATGTGCGCGACGATATCCTCAAGCGTGGCGGGACGGATGGAGGTGTCGGTCAGGAAGGCGGGGCAGAGGTTGATGCCCACGATGCCGCCCAGCTCACGGATGACCGCAAAGTGGTGGTCGCGCAGGTTGCGGGAGTGGGGGCAGACGGCGTAGGCGTTGGAGTGAGAGGCGATGAAGGGCTTGCCGTACCGACGGGCGATGGGGATGAGGTCGTCCACGGTCTCCGCCGAGGCGTGGGACACGTCGGGGATGATGCCGCGCTCAAAGCAACCGGCGACCAGCTCCCGCCCGAAGTCGGTAAGTCCTAAGGAGGTGTTGTGGGAGCCGCCCACGCAGGTCTCACCGCCCCAGGTCAAGGTCATGTACTTGACCCCCCGCGCCGCCAGCTCGTCCAGACGGTGGATCTGCCCGGCGGTCAGGCGGGCGTCCTCTACCGCGAGGATGACGGCGGTCTTGTCGGTCGCCCAGGCGGCATCCAGCTCATCTCCCGTGCGTACCTGTACGGCGGAGTCGGAGAGGCGGGTCAGCTCGGCGGTCAGATTGTCGGAGATCTTGAGGAAATCCTGCCAGCAGGCCTCGTCGTCCAGCCGCTTGTTGCTCCATACGGCAAAATATTGCGCGTAGTGCCGATAGACCGAGGCCTTTTTCAGGTCGATGTGGCAGTCGTTGGCATCCAAATGCTGCCCGCGATGGTACAGCTCGTAGGCCGTGTCGCAGTGGGTGTCGATCAAGGACAGAGGTGTGTTCATGGATATGGATCCTTTCTGATCGTAAGTATGTGGTGGGGACAAGCCCCTGTTATGTTGTCCCCGCTCCGAAGGCATTACGGTATGGCACTACTTCCAGCACGGCGATGCTCCCGTCCGTCCGCTTCTCCAGGTAGACCTCCACCACATCGATGCGGGGCTGCTTGTCGGTGGGGTGTGCCCGCAGGTAGGCCTCGGCGGCCAGCACGGTTCGTTGCCGCTTGCCTGCGTCCACCGCCCGCGCGGGGCGGCCGTAGCGGGATATGGCACCGGGTCTCTGGGTGCGGGTCTTGACTTCGATGAAGACGATGCTGTGTCGATTCTCGGCGATGAGGTCGATCTCGTTGTGGGACTCGCGGTGGTTCCGTGCCGTGACAGAGTACCCCGCCCGCTCGTAGAGCGCGGCGGCGGCATCCTCGCCCAGCCGTCCCCGAACCATGCGACTGTCCTGACTGTCGGGGGTCATTGGTGGTCATCCTCGTTCAGGAATCGGACGAATTTCCGACGGTGTATGGGGGAGGCACCATACTGCTTCAGTGCCGCCATGTGGGCGGCGGTGCCGTAGCCCTTGTGCTTGGCGATGCCATACTGCGGGTATTGCGCATCCAGCTCGACACAGAGTCGATCCCGTGTGACCTTGGCCAGCACCGAGGCCGCCGCGATGGACAGGGAGGTCGCATCTCCCTTGATCACGGCGCGGGCGGGAATGGGGAAATCTCGGGCGATATTGCCGTCGATCAGGGCAAAATCCGCACGGACAGGCTGACCGTCCGGGGTGTGCAGTCCCGCGATGGCGCGGCGCATGGCCAGCAGATCCGCCTCCAGTATGTTTAGACGGTCGATCTCCTCCACCGAGGCCTCCGCCACGCAGTAGGCGACCGCTCGCTCGCGGATGAGATCGAACAGCTGTTCCCGCCGACGTGGGGTCAGCTTTTTGGAGTCGTTCAGACCGGGCAGAGCCGGGTCGGGCGGCAGGATGCAGGCGGCGGCCACGACAGGACCGCACAGGGGACCTCGCCCCGCCTCGTCCACACCGCAGACGGCGGTGTAGCCCTCGGCGTACAGGGCGGCTTCTATGGTGAGGTCAGGCATGGTCGTCTACCTCCTCGGGCAGGGTATCGATGGTCAGCCGCCCGATACGGCCGGCACGAAATTCATCTAACAGCAGGTTGGAGACTCGCTCGGTGTCTACCATGCCGCCGGGGATGAGACAGCCGCGCTTCTTGCCGATAGCGGTCACCAGTTCCGCGTCGGTCAAGGATTCCCAGTCGGTGAGCTTGTAGCGCGCCGCCAACTCGTCGGGGTACAGGGTACGCAGGCGGTGTAGGAGCACCCGCGCCAGCCGCTCGACATCCAGCACGTCATCCTTGATGGCGCCGGTCAGGGCGAGGTTCTCCCCTACGGTGGGGTCTTCAAAGCGCGGCCAAAGCACGCCGGGCATATCCAAAAGATCCAGCCCCAGCCGCGTGGCGACCCACTGCTTATCCCGCGTCACGCCGGGGCGGTTCTCGGTCTTGAGGCGGGAGGTGCCACTCAGACGGTTGATGAGGGTGGATTTGCCCGTGTTGGGGATGCCGACCACCATGGCGCGGAGGTGCCGCCCCGCCTGTCCCTTGGCCTCGTAGCGCTCCACCCGCTCGGCGAGCAGGCGGCGCACCGTGTCGGGGATACGGTTCAGCCCCTCCCCCGTCACGCAGTCGCAGAGGAGGCAGGCAGTGTCTCGGGTCGTGTAGGCGCGCAGGAAGTCCCGATTGCGGGCGGGATCCGCCAGCGAGGCCTTGTTTAACAGCAGGAGCACCGGCTTGTCACCCGTCAGGGTCGGCAGGATGGGGTTGCGGGAGCTGACCGGGACGCGGGCATCCAGCACTTCGATGAAAAGATGGACGTTCTTGGCGTTCTCGGCGATCAGCCGACGGGTCTTGGCCATGTGTCCGGGGAACCATTGTATCTGTTCGCTTGGCATAGATGAATTCAATCCTCTCCGCTGAAATCCGTGGTGAAGGGGGAGACCCGCAGGAGCACCCTGCCCAGCACCCGCCGCTCGTCCACGAAGCCGACGGCCGTACTGCGGCTGTCGGCCGAGTTGTTGCGGTTGTCTCCCATGACAAAGAGACAATCCTCCGGCACCACCGCCTCAAAGATGCCGGTCAAGCGATCATATCCGTAGGCGGGGAGCAGCTGCATATGCCCGATGTCGGCGCCGTTGCCGTCCATGAGGGCTACATAAGGCTCCTCCAGCACCTGCCCGTCGACCGAGACGGTCGCGGTCTTGTAGTCGATGCGGACGGTCTGTCCGCCAGTGGCGATGACCCGCTTGACCAGTGCCTCGTTGAAGGGAGAGTCCGGGTTGCTTTCGTCGGTCATGTGGAAGACGATGATGTCCCCCTGTTGCGGATCCCCCAGCGAGGTCGTGATGAGCATCTCCCCGTTGTATAGGGTATTTCGCATGGAGGAGCCGTCCACCTGACAGAGCCGCACCACCAGCGTGAAGAGCAGCAGCACGGCGGCGACCGAGAAGACCAATATTTCGGCATACTCGACAAGTGAGCGGATCGGGTCAAAGGGGCCGCGTTTTTCTTCGGCAGGCGCGGTGTCCTCGACCATGATCTCCTCGGGGCTGTTCTGCTCGGTATCCATGGATATATCCTCCTTTTGGAGCTTTGTGTGTACTATCATATTATTATAGCATATTTTTTCTGTCCTGACAACAGCTGAGAGAAGAATTTACGAAAATTTTATAAAAAACCGCCCGCCGTTGCTTGCAAAGAGGGGCGGAATATGGTATACTGTGCAGGAAGATCGTGATGGAAGGAGCCTTTGGCATGAGTGAACCCAAACAGAACCGACAAGAGGTGCAGACCGACCGAGGGACGGATGCGACCCGAGCAAGGAAGCTGAGCCGCCGCATTCGGTGGATCGTGGCAGGTCTTGTCCTGTTTGCCGTGATCGCCGTTCCGCTGATCCGCTGTCTGGACGACTCGGGAGAGCACGAGGCACCCCCTGTGCCGACCGAGTCACCGGATGTGTTCTTCGAGCCGGATCTTGAATACGATATTCTGAAGGATCCCGCCTACTTGGAGCTGGATCGCTCCGTGCACCATGCCGAGGGTGGCGTGGAGGTGGTCATGGATGCGACCAACCGCCAGGCATTGGGCAAGTGCGCCATGATGCTGGAGGAGATGATCGGCTATATCGTCGCGGGGGACGCCGAGCGGTACAATGCCCTCTTGACACAGAAGTATATCGGGGCGAAGGGGGTACAGGAGCCCTTTGCCATGCAACAGGTGTACAATATCCACTTAGAGGCCGGGGAGGCAGAGCAGAAGACCGAGGACGGGAAGACGGTCGCCTACCGGATATACTATGTTTCCTACTGCATCCGTCAGAACAACGGCACCTTCCGGCGGGACATCGGCTCGGACGAGTCGCGCACGCAGATCATCCTCTTGACCGACCGCGAGGACGGGGTGGTCAAGATCGACAGCATCAGTTACATCGGGTATCAGTGATACAAATATCAAACCGAGTAAAGCAGAAACAAATTGATGAAAGGATGCCCCATGCGGGCGCAGGGTAACGCATATGTCCACGCAGATATCGAATCAGATCACAGAGGTATATACCAAGATCAAGGAGAACATCGGCAAGGTCATCGTGGGTAAGTCCGACACGGTGGATATGCTGTTGGTCTCCCTGCTCTGCGGCGGTCATGTCCTGCTGGAGGACGTGCCCGGAACCGGCAAGACCGTGCTCATCAAGTCGCTGGCTGCCTCGGTCAGCTGTGAGTACAAGCGCATCCAGTTCACCCCCGACCTGCTCCCCTCCGACATCACGGGCGTGAATTTCTTCAACATGAAGAAGTCGGAGTTCGAGTTCGTCCCGGGACCCATCTTTGCCAACATCGTGCTGGCGGATGAGATCAACCGCGCCACCCCCAAGACCCAGTCGGGTCTTCTGGAGTGCATGGAGGAGATACAGGCCACCATCGACGGCAAGACCTTCAAGCTGGCACAGCCCTTCATGGTCATCGCCACCCAGAACCCGGTGGAGAGCATGGGTACCTTCCCCCTGCCCGAGGCTCAGCTGGATCGCTTCCTGATGAAGGGGCGCATGGAGTACCCCACCCACGAGGAGGGGGTCGCCATTCTGGAGCGGTTTGACCGCGAGTCCCCGCTGGATACCCTCCGCCCGGTCGTGACGGCTGACGAGCTGGTCGCCGCCATCCGCGAGCTGCCGCAGGTGTATATAAACCGCGACGTGATGGGCTATATCACCTCTATCATCGAGAAGACCCGCAGCTACCCCAAGGTGTTGCTGGGGGTGTCGCCGCGTGGCGCACTGGCTCTGATGAAGGCTTCCAAGGGCTACGCCGCCATCGCGGGGCGGAGCTATGTCACACCGGACGATGTCAAGCGGGCGGCACACCCCGTGCTGGATCACCGCCTGACACTGGAGAATGCCGCCCGCATCAAGAAGAATGCGGCTTACGAGGTCATCGAGGACGTGCTGGGCATGGTCACGGTGCCCACCGAGAGCGTCTTCGAGAACCGCTGATCCTCGGCTCCTTTGTGCTGTGCTATCATGAGTTTTACAACCGCAGTGGCGGGTGCCCTGCGCCCGCTGGCCGCCGATCCGCAGGAAACGGCTGATCGGCTCTACGCTGTCCTGACCTCCTGGTGGTTCCGCCTGATCCTGATCCTTTTGGGGCTGTTCCTCCTGTTCGTCATCCTCTTGCGGATATACGGGCGGATGCGCAGTCGCAGACTGTCCCGCATCGTCTATGAGCGGCACTTCTCGGAGGAGGGGGTCTATGAGGGGGACGAGGTCGAGCTGATCGAGACGGTACGGAATACCGGGTTCTTTCCCCTTCTGGGCGTGGACATCGAGGCCTACTTTTACAATGAGTTGGATCTGGCTGAATATCAGCCGGATCCCGGCAGTACCATGCAGTACGTCATCAGCCGCTTCAACCTCTGGCCGTATATGCAGATACGCCGCCGTCACAAGCTGACCGCCCGCCGCCGCGGCGACTATAAGCTGCAGGTGGTCACGGTCTATAACAAGAAAAGCCCCATCACGCTGGAGGCACCGACCGAGCTGTTCGTCTACCCCCGCGCCGTGCCGCTGAACCTGCCCATCGTGGCGGTCGGACGGATGCAGGGGGAGTATGTCAGCAACCGTCCTCTGTTTACCGACCCCTTCTCGCTGGCGGGGATCCGAGATTACCGATTCGGCGACCCCGTCTCCCAGATCAACTTCAAGGCCTCGGCGCGGGTGCCCATGACCGGCTTCTCCTCCTCTCCCTTTAAGGTCAACGCGCGGGATTACTGTGCCTCGCGGCGGCTGATGGTCTACATGGACTTCCACCTGCCCATGGGCAGTAAGATCGACGGGCGGGAGTACGACAAGCGCGCCGAGCGCGGGCTGTCCTTCTGCGCCGCCCTGATCCGGGATGCCATATACGGCGGCTTCCGCGTGGGCTTTGCCGCCAACTGCAAGAACACCGACGGGAGCCTGTCCTCCCGCTTCGCCTGCGACGGCTCGCCCGCCCAGCTGACCGCCATCATGCGGGAAATGGCGCGGATGAACCCGACCGACGGAGCGTCTTTTTCCTCGCTTCTGGAATACGACATCACCGAGGGCATGACCGACACCGAGGTCATCATCATCGCATTTGACAGCCATGAGGAGGTCATCGACCGTATCCAATCTCTGGAGCGGCTGGGCAATTCGGTACAGCAGATCCTGCTGGGGGAGGTGGATGACGATGGCTGCTCCCTCTAAAATGACCAAGGAGGAACGCGCCTCCCGCTATGTGGCGGCTCTGGCGCGGTTCAACCAAGCATCGGATTGGCGCACGCTGCTGGAGCTGGCGGAGGAGTTCCACGCGCTGGATACCTATCGAGACGCGACCTCCCTGTATGACCGCTGTGTCAAGGCGGCCTCCGCGCCGGCCTATCGGGACATCCGTGCCGAGCTGGAGGCCAAGCCCGACAAGACCGCCGCCGACTACCGCGAGGCGGTGCGGCTCCTGACCCCCATCCAGGATCACGCCGACGTGCGGGAGTATATGCGGGTGTGCAACGTCCGCGCCAATGTGCTCCTGTATGACGAGGCGGTGGCTCTGGCGACCAACTCGGCCGCCACCGATGAGGAGATCGGTCGGGCGGTGGAGATATTCCGTGAGATCAAGACCTTCCGCAACTGCCGCGAGCTGTTGGAGCGGTACGAGACCTACTACTGTGAGCGGGTCTATGCGGCGGCGGATGAGCTGAGACAGCACGGCCATGTTTACAGCGAATTTGACGAGGCGGCTGAGCTGTTCGGGCGCATCCCGCAGTTCCGCGATGCGGCTGATCTGGCGGTCGCCTGCAAGAAACGCGCGGATAAGCTCCGCCCCCGCTCTGCCAAGAAGCGCGAGGAAAAGCGCGCGACCGCCGAGACGGCTGAAACGGTTTCCGTGACCGAGACCGAGCAGGTCGAGCGGGTCTCCCCGCGAGAGGCATCGAAGGGGAAAAAGGAAAAACCGCAAAAGGCCGAGCGTGTGCGAGCGCAAAAGCCTCGCGACGAGGAGACAAACGGCTTCCTTGAGGTCTGGCAGACACTGGATAAGCGGTACCTGACGGTCTGTCTTATCTGGCTGGCCGTGCTGGTGGCGGCGGTGGTCGCTTCGATATGGGTCGCCAAGACCTCAAACAGCTGGGTCAAGATCTATGTGAACCAACTCCGCGCCGTCATCGTCGTGGTGGCGGGGGTAGCTGTCATTCTGGGCGTGCGGTGCTTCCTGCGGATGCTGACCAAGTCCATGCGGCGCAAGCTGGGCAGGTCGGTGGCGGCGGCTCTGCAGAAGCTGGCCTCTCCGCTGGTCAAGCTGGCCGAACGCCTGCTGGCGGGGATCGGCATCGACCTGCGGCGGCGCAACCGCATCGGCGGCGAGGACGAACGGTGCATCATCATGGATACGGATAAGCCCAAGCGCACCAAAAAGCGGCTCAAGAACGAGCTTAAGTGGGCGGAGCAGACCGGAAATGTGGCTCGCGTGCGCTTCCTGTTCATCGACTACATGATCCTGCGGATCCGGCAGGGCTACTTCCTGCGCCGCACCATGACCCCTGCCGAGATCTCGGAGGACATCGCGCTGGAGGAGGACGAGCGGGAGCTGTTCGCCGCCTACCAGAAGGCACGCTACGCCGGTGCGCGGGCGGAGGACGAGATCAGCGGCGAGGCCATCGGGCGTATGCGCGCCCTCAACGAGCGGCTGAAGTCTAAACGTCTCAAGGAGGATGAGACCGGGAGCGGGAACCGGCGGTGAGACGGGGGACGGGGAGGACAAATGGGGGGATCGCATTCCGGTCTCCCCGCCCCGCACGATTCTTTTCGGAATTTGCGATGCGAAGTTGAAAAAAACTCTTGACAAACCGCCGCAAATGCGGTATAATATATATGTTCCTCATCCTGCGGGTATAGTCTAATGGTAAAACTCCAGCTTCCCAAGCTGGCTATGCGGGTTCGATTCCCGTTACTCGCTCCAAAAAAGCCTGATGCGTCAGGCTTTTTTGATTCTCTGCCCCTCCTGCGGGCGGGCAAGATATGAAACATTTCATAGGATCGAGCCATGCCGCACCGAGGATCGATGTGCACGGGAGTGTGTGGCATCACGCGGATGTGGTCGGGGCAACATCGTGAGGAACAGAAAATAGCAAGCGGACGGCTGACAGCCGTCCGCTTGCTATTTTGGGGTATGTGCGTGTTTGCCCTCGCGGCGCGGACACCCTGTCGTCAGGACAGTCCGGCCTCGGCCTCAAAGCAGACCTCGCCGTTTTCCCGCAGAGCCTTGATCAGGTAGGTGTTCGCCCGATCCGGGGAGACCGCACGGTACAGCCGCAGGGTCTCCCCCAGCGGTGCCTCCTTCATGTAGGAGAGAGAGAGGGTAGACAGGGGGTGCCCCTCCACCGCCTCAGCGGGGAGGTGATCCCACACCACATCCGGGTAGCGGGTGTTGTTCATGTGGCGGTTGAAGTCGGTGTCGCTCCACGCGACCTGCCGCACCCCGACCTCCTCCATGGGCAGGGCGGGGGACAGGCGCACCTTGGCGGGCAGAGCCGCCGTGTCGGGCATATCCCCCGTGGGGAACTCCCAGGTCGCGTCCGTGACCTTGAGCAGAGCGTGTGCTCGCGCGTCCATCAACGCCCAGGAGGTCAAGGCTTCCGCCACCGTCTCCCCCTCCCGCAGGACTTGGAACCAGCGGGAGAAGGTATACCCGCGGGAGGGCGGGCACCAGGTGCGCACCTCGATCTGCTCGTAGGCATGGAGGGGTGCGTAGGAGGTCAGCTGGAGCCGCGCCAGCAGGAAGCCCCGTCCCTCCTCGCGGAAGACCTTGTCCAGATCATATCCGTAGGCGCGGCATTGGCGGTTGCCGGTCTCCTGCATATAACGTAAGAGTGAGGAGGGGCGCAGAATGCCCGCAGCATCGGTGTCGTGCCAGAGAAGACCGTAGGTCTCGGAATAGTACATAAGGGAAAATGCCTCCTGCAGAAAAGCGACTTTGTATCGTGGGTGCCGATCAGGTGTTCTTGATGATGATCTGGTCGATCACGTCGGCGGCGTGCTCGCAGAGGTCACAGCAGTCCTCCAGGCAGTCGTAGATGGCCTTGCCTGCCATGAGGGCGCGGGTGTCGGTCTCGGAGCCGAAAAGGGCGTGGATGGCCTCGACATAGGCGGCATCGGCGCGGCTCTCCATGGTATTGACCTCCACCAGATGGGTGCGGAGCTTGGCGGGGGACTTGAAGTTCTTCAGCTCGCAGGCCGCATCAAACAGCTTCTGCACGCATTCCCGCACCATTGAGGCGAAGGCGGGAATGCCGTCGGGCAGGGTCTTGACATGGAACATATAGCACTCCAACACCACCTCGTCCAGCGAGTCGGTCACGTCGTCCAGGATCTGGACAAGGTGCAGGATGTCTTCCTGATCGATGGGGGTGATGAATTCGACCGACAGGCGACCCAGGATGTCGTGGTGCACCTCGTCGCCCTTATGCTCGATCTGATGGATCTCGTCTCTCTGCTCGGCTAAGTTCTGGTCGCTGTAGTTGCAGAGCAGCTTTTCCAGCAGGGTGGCGGCCTCTACACAGCAGGAGACCTGATCCTCGATCAGCTTGAAATAATCATTCTTTTGCTTTGCCATGAGATATAACTCCTTATTTCTTTAATGATCGTCCTTGGCGGCTACGCGCTTACGCGAACAGCCACAGGAACAGCTTGGCCATGCCGAAGCCCAGAAGGCCGCAACCGGGGAAGGTGAAGACCCAGGTAAGCACCATATCCTTGACGACCGACCACTTGACGTTGCTGATCCGCCGTGCGGCACCAACGCCCATGATGGCGGTGGTCTTGGTATGGGTGGTACTGACCGGAATGCCGGTCAGAGAGGAGAGCAGGAGGCAGCCGGTGGCGGCGAAGTCTGCCGCAAAGCCCTGATAGGGTTTGAGCTTGACCATATCCATGCCGACCGACTTGATGATGCGGTAGCCGCCGATGGAGGTACCCAGACCCATGACCAGCGAGCAGAGGATCATCAGCCAGACCGGCACCGAGAACTCGCCGAGGTCAGTCTGTCCGTTGGCGAAGGCACCGCCCAGGAGGAAGATCGCCATGAATTTCTGCCCATCTTGTGCGCCGTGCATGAAGGCCATGGCGGCACCGCCGCAGACCTGCGCGCCCGAGAAGAATCGCTCGGATTTCATGCGGTTGCACCCGCGGAACAGGAGCACCGTCAGGCGGGAACAGGCGAAGCCCAGCACGAAGCCCAAAATGGTGGAGAGGACGATACCGTAGAGCACCTTGATCCACTCGCCGCCGTTGATGGCACTGAAGTCCCCCTTGATGGCTACCGCCGCGCCCGACAGACCCGCGATAAGCGCGTGGCTCTCGCTGGTGGGAATGCCGAAGTACCAGGCGACCGTCGCCCAGATGACGATGGCGGCCATGGCGGCGCAGAGGGCGATGAGGGAGGCGTGGGCGTCCTCGCCGAAGTTGACCATGTTGGAAATGGTCGCGGCGACCTTATGGTTGAGCATGGTCATGATCAGGACGCCGAAGAAGTTGAAGATCGCGGCCATGACGATGGCCTTCCGCACCCCGATGGCGCGGGTGGAGACGCAGGTCGCGATGGCGTTGGGCGCGTCTGTCCAGCCGTTGACTAAGATCACGCCCAGCGTCAGAAGGGTCGCAATGAGAAGCATGGGATTATCCGCCATCTGCCGCAGGTATCCGATGGGGTTGAGAGACTCGGGGGTGAAGAACTCACCCAGTCCCGACAGCACGGACGCGAAGGCAGGGAGGGGAAGTGACCCGCTTGTTGGCATGGTGATGAACCGTACCTCCACGGTATGCGCGGAGGCTCCTTCCTTGAATTGATGGGTATTGAGAGTATGTACAAGGGTGTCGGTCTATAGACAGCAAAATAAATCCCGAATACGGGGGACGGGGCACCCATACAGGTGCATCCCCCGTTCTCTCTATCCGGGACTTATATGCGGGTATGCAGTTTAGAGGGTATGATCCGAGCCCAGCACATCCACGATCTTATGCTTGACCATGGCCTTGACGGCCTCGCGCCCGGCACCCAGATACTCGCGGGGGTCAAAGGCGGAGGGCTTCTCCGAGAAGGTGCGGCGGATGGCGGCGGTCATAGCCAGACGGATGTCCGAGTCGATGTTGATCTTGCAGACCGCCATGGAGGCGGCGCGGCGAAGCTGCTCCTCGGGGATGCCGATGGCATCCGGCATCTGACCGCCCAGCGAGTTGATCTCGCGGACGAACTCCTGCGGCACCGAGGAGGCACCGTGTAGGACGATGGGGAAGCCGGGCAGGCGGTGGGAGATCTCCTCCAGGATGTCAAAGCGGAGCGGAGGGGGAACCAGAATGCCCTCCTCGTTGCGGGTGCACTGCTCGGGGGTGAACTTGTATGCGCCGTGCGAGGTACCGATGGCGATGGCCAGCGAGTCCACACCGGTGCGGGTCACGAACTCCTCGACCTCCTCGGGCTGGGTGTAGGAGGAATCGGCGGCCGAGACATTGACATCGTCCTCGATGCCGGCCAGCTTGCCCAGCTCACCCTCCACCACTACGCCGTGGGCGTGTGCGTACTCCACGACCTTGCGGGTCAGGGCAATGTTGTCCTCGAAGGAGTGCTTGGAGCCGTCGATCATGACCGAGGTAAAGCCGCCGTCGATGCAGGACTTGCAAATGTCAAAATCTGCGCCGTGATCCAGGTGCAGGGCGAGGTCGATGCCGCTGTCGGCAACGGCGGCCTGCGCCAGAGCCAGCAGGTAGGCGGGCTTGGCGTACTTGCGGGCACCGGCCGACACCTGCAGGATGACGGGGGACTGAACCTCGCCCGCCGCCTCGGTGATGGCCTGGATGATCTCCATATTATTGATGTTGAACGCGCCGACGGCGTAGCCGCCCGCGTATGCCTTCTTGAACATTTCGGTTGTGGTAACAAGTGCCATGATCAGATTTCCTTTCCTTTTCGGCGAGCCGTGCGGCCGCCCTTCTATTCCATTGTTATTGTACCACAGATCGCGACGAAAATCAAGGGGTTTTTGAAAATTCTCCGGCAAAAGGGGGATAAAGCGGGTACCGGAGAATGATACGTCAAACTTGATAATTAGTGAGGTGCGTTGCCCGTATTATTAGTCGAATTTCCCAAAGTTGAAAAATCTGCGCATTTCCTCTTGACAAATTACGAAAATCTGCTATAATATAAGACGGTTAGCAAGGGCTAACCTATACAAAGAGAACAGGTTAGCTAAAGCTAACCGTAAAAAAGGAGGATGACCGGGATATGATGCCGTTGATCGTTGCCGATCAGGATAAGGAATATATCATCCGTAAGGTGGGCGGAAGCCCCGAGGTCAAGAAGCATTTGGAGAACCTGGGCTTTGTGGTGGGAGGCACCGTCAGCGTGGTTACATCGCTGGGCGGGAATCTGATCGTCAATGTCAAGGAAGCGCGCGTGGGCATCAGCCGTGAGATGGCTCAGCGCATCATGATCTGATCTTACATTTTGGAGGGAATACATATGAAAACACTGCGGGACATCAAGGTGGGCGAGACGGCCAAGGTCGTCAAGCTGCACGGAGAGGGCGCGGTCAAGCGCCGCATCATGGATATGGGATTGACCAAGGGCACCGAGGTCTACGTCCGCAAGGTCGCGCCGCTGGGCGACCCCATTGAGCTGACGGTGCGTAGCTACGAGCTGTCCATCCGCAAGGCGGATGCCGAGATGATCGAGGTCGAATAAAAAATCAAGAATTCGTTCTTAAGGGCGGTTTTGCCGATCTCGTATAAACAAAACCGCGCAAAGAAAACTAAATGTTGAATAAAAGGGCTTCGAATTCTGCTTTTTGAGGTCTTTGACCGCCGAGAGAGCTTCCGAAAGCCCCTCGACATGATGCAGAGCAGTGCCCCGCATACAGTACAGAATAGGAGAATCGCAGTATGAGCAATGGAATCCGTATCGCGCTTGCCGGCAACCCCAACGCGGGCAAGACGACCCTCTTTAACGCCCTGACGGGGTCGAACCAGTTCGTCGGAAACTGGCCGGGCGTTACCGTGGAGAAGAAGGAGGGCAAGCTCAAGGGTCACCCGGATGTGACTGTCACTGACCTGCCCGGTATCTACTCCCTGTCCCCCTACACACTGGAGGAGGTCGTGGCGCGGAATTACCTCATCGGGGAGCGTCCCGATGCCATCCTGAACATCATCGACGGCACCAACCTGGAGCGCAACCTCTACCTGACCACCCAGCTGACCGAGCTGGGCATCCCGGTGGTCATTGCCATCAACATGATCGATGTGGTGCGCAAGCGCGGCGACAAGATCAACATTCCCGAGCTGTCCAGACAGCTGGGTTGTAAGGTGGTGGAGATCTCGGCACTCAAGGGCACCGGCATCAAGGAGGCCGCCGAGGCCGCCATCGAGGCCGCTAAGGGTACTAAGACGGTTCCCATGCACACCTTCAGCGGGTGCGTGGAGCACGCGCTGGCGCACATCGAGGAGGCGGCGGTGCACGGTCTGCCCGCCGAGCAGCAGCGTTGGTACGCCATCAAGATCTTCGAGCGGGACGACAAGGTCATGGAGCAGCTCAAGCTGGACGAGACCCTCAAAGCTCATATCGAGACCGACATCACCGCCGCCGAGACCGAGCTGGATGACGATGCCGAGTCCATCATCACCAATGAGCGGTATGTGTATATCTCCTCCATCATTCAAAGCTGCTACAAGAAGAAGAGCGCGGGCAAGCTGTCCGGCTCGGATAAGATCGACCGTGTGGTGACCAACCGCTTCCTGGGACTGCCCATCTTCGCGGTCATCATGTTCTTGGTCTACTACATCTCCATGGTCGCCGTGGGTACCCCCGCGACCGACTGGGTCAACGACGGTGTGTTCGGTGACGGCTGGCACCTTCTGGGCATTGGCTCGGGGGACTATGCCGACGACAGCGATGCCTACAACGAGGCTCTGTTGGCGGTCAAGGGCTTCCTGCCCGACTTTGACCCCGAGGCGGAGGACTTCGACCCTGCCACCGCTCTGGAGTCCCTCAAGAGCTTAACGACCGATGCCGAGACCGGATCGGTGACCGTGGAGGACGAGGAGACACTGGAGGAGAGTCAGCTGACGGTCTACTACAAGACGGTTCCGGCGGATCACGGGGATGACGTGGTCGGGATCAGCTACCTGGAGGCAGTCGAGTACTTCAAGGGGCTGGCCGAGACGGATGTCGAGGTGGCCTTTGCCGCACCGGATCCCGCCGACTACGGCGTGTATGTTCCCGGTATCCCGACTCTGGTCGGGGATGGCTTGGATAAGGCAAATGCTCCCGCGTGGCTGTCCGGTCTGATCAACGACGGTATCGTGGGCGGTGTCGGCGCCGTGCTGGGCTTCGTGCCGCAGATGCTGGTGCTGTTCCTGCTCCTGGCCTTCCTGGAGGCTTGCGGCTACATGGCGCGTATCGCCTTCGTGCTGGATCGTGTCTTCCGCAAGTTCGGCCTGTCGGGTAAGTCCTTTATCCCCATGCTGATCGGTGTCGGTTGCGGCGTGCCCGGCGTTATGGCGAGCCGTACCATCGAGAACGAGCGGGATCGCCGCATGACCATCATGACCACCACCTTCATCCCCTGCGGGGCTAAGGTTCCCTTCATCGGTATGATCGCGGGCGCCGTGTTCGGCGGCTCGGCTTGGGTGGCCACCTCGGCCTACTTCATCGGTATGGCGGCGATCATCATCTCGGGCATCATGCTCAAGAAGACAAAGATGTTCGCGGGCGAGCCGGCTCCCTTCGTCATGGAGCTTCCCGCTTACCATATGCCCACCGTGGGCAATGTTCTGCGCAGTATGTGGGAGCGCGGCTGGTCCTTTATCAAGAAGGCCGGCACCATCATCCTCCTGTCTACCGTGCTGGTCTGGTTCACCACCTACTTCGGCTTCGTGGAGGGCAGCTTCCGTATGCTGACCGACGAGGAGCTGGATAAGTCCCTACTGGCTGCCATCGGCGGTGTGTTGGCGTGGATCTTCAAGCCTCTGGGCTGGGGCAGCTGGCAGGCGGCCGTGGCCTCCATCACGGGTCTTGTCGCCAAGGAGAACATCGTGGGCACCTTGGGCGTGCTGTACGGCGGCGGCGAGGGTGGTGTCTACGGGAACATCGCGACGGCCTTCACGGGTGTCAGTGCCTACTCCTTCCTGGTGTTCAACCTGCTCTGTGCACCCTGCTTCGCGGCGATCGGTGCAATCAAGCGGGAGATGAACAACGCCAAGTGGACGTGGTTCGCCATCGGGTATCAGTGCGGCTTCGCCTATGTCATTTCCCTGATGATCAACTCCTTCGGCAACCTCTTTGCCGGTAGCCTCATGAGCGGCAACGCCGTGCTGAACATCATCAGCCTGGTGGCCTCGGTGGCTCTGCTGGTCGGTATGATCTATATGCTGGTGCGCCCCTACAAGGAGAGCACCAAGTTGACCGCAAAGGTCTGATCCATACGCGGGGGAGCCGCCACGAACGACTTCCCCGCAGAGCTGTACTTGTTGCAAAGAAAGGAAAAATGTATGTTGGCATGGATACAGGCTCACATAGCCGTCATCTTGATCTGTGTCGCGCTGGTCGCCGTACTGACTCTGGCTGTGTGGTCGCTGGTGCGGGATAAAAAGCGGGGCAGGTCCTCCTGCGGGGCGAACTGTGCCCACTGCGCCATGGCAGGGAAGTGCCACGGCGGGCAGGAAGATGCCCGCCCCGAGGAGCATCAAAGGGATTGATCCATAACGAAAAAGCGTGGGGAGACCGGTTGCGGTCTCCCCACTTTTTCGTGGTGTGATAGGTTACGCCGGGATGCGGGACAGGTACTTAAACAAGGAGTTGTCATCCCGCATCAGCATCAGGGCATCCCCGTAGTTGGCATCCAGAAGGTAGGTCAGCGCATCCGCCGTGAAGTACAGGAGACCGTACTCCTCCCACATCTCGCTGACGGCAGTCACGTTGTTGTCCAACAGGAAGGTGAAGCTGTCGGCGGTGATGTGCAGGACATACTGCCCGTCCTCGGAGGTCCAATCGCCGCAGAAAGCATCGGGAATGACCAGCGCGGCGGCGCGGGTCAGGTCGATGTCGGCCTCATCCACGCAGTAAAGGTTCAGCAGGTCTTTGTCGTCGCTCAGGGTCAGATACCACAGGACATGATCCACGGCAAAGCTCAGGGTGCCCTCATCCGAAAGGGTAGCGGGGGAATCTGCGGTCAGCACCTCGCCGTCCCGTAAGAGGGTGACCGAGCCGTCCGCCGTGACCGTGACCTTCCAGTCGTGGGCAGAGTCGTTACCCTTCCAGACACCGACAAAGCCCTCGGGCAGGACGGAGGTCTCGGTGGGGAAGAGCACATACATCAGGTCGTGATCATCATACATGGCAATGAATTCGTTGCCGTAGGCGTTGACACCGTGCAGGAGGTAGACCGTGTAGGGCGACCCCTCGGTCTCGAAGGCGTAGCCGTACTCGGGGTCGAAGCGGAAGGTGACTGCCTTCTCGTTGATGGTAATGGAGGTATCGGTGATGACGATGGTGTATTCCCGCTCGGTGGAACGCCAGGTGCCGATGTACTTCTCATTGAGGGAGGCAACGCGATCCAGCGTGGCGTTGTCACCGGGGGTGCCGATGAGCAGGCGATCCTTGTTGACGGTACCGCCCACGCCGTAGAACTGGAGGATGTAGCCCTCGATCCCGTTCCAGGAGCCGACAAAGCCGCCCGAGGTGCTGAAGGAGCTCGGGGTGAAGGGCAGGCCGTCCACCGTGATACCGGCGTAGGTGATGGCCACCTTGCGGCTGCCGTCTGCGCTGAGGTAGATGCCCACGAACTCGGAGGGGATCTCCACGCCGGGGTCCTCCGAGGTCTTTTGAATGGTGAACGGCTCCATCGTCAGATCCTCCGCAATGAGGGTGACCAGCATGATGCCGTTCTTGAGGTGGAAGTTGAAGGTCTGTCCCTCGTAGACACTGCCCTTGACGCGGCACGCGGCGGTGACTCCCTCGGACTCGGTGTAGGAGATGAGGGTGAGCGGCTCGTCGTTGCAGAAGATCATGTGGGTCTGGATGCGGAAGACATCGTGGTAATTGTCGTCGTCATATACCCATGTGCCCCGGTAGGCGGCGGGGATGGATATGTCGCCGTTGCTGTCATCGATGGAGGTCAGCGTCCAGGTCATGCTGTAGTCGTCGGTGTAGACCATCAGCTGGAGGGTGCTCAGCTTCTGGATGTATATCGTCTTGCCCTCCCAGAGCCCCGTGAAGATGCCGTACTCGCTGTCATAGCCGACCACCTCGACCTCGGTGCCGTCCAACAGGAAGCCGGACTCGTCCACATGGCAGAAGTGACCGTCGTCGTCGCGGTACTGCCCGATGTAGGCATCCAGCACGCTCTCCTTGGAGGCGGAGTCAAAGTCCAGATCTATGTTGATGGGGGAGTCAAGATCATAGGTCAGGGTCACGGTCTCCTCAATGCCGTAGGTCTTGTAGGTGAAGACTACCTGCCACAGCCGTCCCTCGGACAGCTTGATGGTGAAGTCGGTGGCAAAGCTGTAGGAGGCCTGCTCGTTGCCGACCGCGAACAGCGGCGCGATGACCTGCGCCGTGGTGGGGTCATGCAGGGTGTAGACCCCGTCCCCGAGGTAGCGGAACAGCTCGACCTTGAAGTCGGTCATGCGGGGGGACAGAGCCTCGATCCCGCTGACATCCACCGGGTCGTGCAGGACGACCTTGCCCGCCATATCCACATCAAAGGGATAGACATAGCCGCCCATCAGCTTGAAACCGTGCTCCTCGCCGACATAGGCATCGTAGAGCAGGTCGGGCAGGACGTAGACAAAATAGTCGGTGTCCCCATAGCCGGGACGGGTCTCGCCGCCCTCCGGCTCGACGTAGCCGACCTCGTGCCCCTGGTGACGGATGGTGAAGCTGCCGCTTGCCTGTGCCGCCTTCAGCGCATTCTCCAGCGCATCGTGGTCGGCGGTGCGCTCATAGGGGAGGATACAGGACGGGTCGAGGGCGGCGGTGCCGCGCTCGGAGATGGCGAAGTCGTAGGTGGAGATGTAGGACAGCTCCTCGGAGGGGTGGATGGTGGCGGTGGTGATGACCACCCGCACGGCAACACCGTTCTCCACGTAGACGCGGAAGTCGGCAACCGACTCCTCCCAGCCGGTCAGAGCCAGCGAGGCGGCCTTGGCTTTTTCCTTGTCGGACAAGATATATACGCCGTCCTCTTCCTGCACGAGATCGGCGGGGGACAGGAGATCGAAGGGGTTATAGTAGCTCTCAAAGAAATCATCCGAGACCAGCTCCGAGATGGTGTTATCGGCGTTGTGGGTGATGAGGGTCAGGCGGCGACCGCTCTTGCCATAGACACTGTCGTAGAAGACCTCGCCCGTGGCAGGGTCGTATTCCCTCTGCCAAATATGCTCTGCGGCAAAGATGGTATCGATGTACAGGTGGGCATCGTACTCGTCGTTCTCCTGCACATCGTAGGTATAGGCGCCCGAGAAGCGCGCTACGCCGCACAGGGTGGCGAACACCTCCTCCGACATGGTGGTCGGACGGGGGGCAGGCTCGGTCTCGGTGGCGGTCTCGGACTCGCTTGCGGCGGTGCTTGCGGGTTCGGTGGCAGGTTCGGTCGCGGTGTCGGAGATCGGCTCGGAGGCGGGAGCGGTGTCGGTCTCCTGCTCGGTGGGAGCCTCGGTCGCGGGCAGGGACTCGCGGGTCGACTCGGTCGCTGTGCTCTCCCCGCCGGAGGGATCCGACGAGCAGGCCGACAGTGCGGCGGTCATGACCGACAGGGTGATCATCAGGCCGATCAAAAAGGGAATGATGTGGTTCTTACGCATGGGTAGGCAGACCTCCTTTGGGGGATGTACGGGATCATATACCGTACATAGTACATACGGTAAACAGATGGGCTCATTATAGCACAAACCATAATGTATGTAAAGAGTTATTTTGCCCATATGTCGGATTTTGTGCAAATACGACAATTTAGCGGGTGAACGGATGGGCAATTTCTGTGCCCGCCCTCTTGCACTTTGCCGCGGATTTTAGTATAATAGTGACAATAATGCTTGGCAGAAAGAGGAGAAACATTCCATGCTGTATACAAAAGAGCTTCCCCTGTCCGCCCGCGCCGATGTCGTGGTCTGCGGCGGCGGGACGGCAGGCAGCTTTGCCGCCATCGCGGCGGCCGAGCAGGGCGCAGATGTCCTGCTGGTGGAGCAATTCGGCTCTTTGGGCGGGAGTGCGACCAACGGTTTAGTGGTCCCGATCATGAGCTCCCATATCCCCGGGGATCCCGGCAACTCCTACCTGACGGCGCGGGTGGCCGAACGGCTGACGGCACGCGGTGCCGCCGAGGGGCGCAACGGACGGCATTTTGACCCGGTAGCCCTGTCGTTCGAGCTGGAGACCATGTGCGCGGAGGCGGGGGTGCGCCTCCTGTATCATACCTTTATCGCCGATGTGCTCAAGGACGGAGACACCGTCACGGGGCTGGTCGTGGCCAACAAGGCGGGGCTGTCCCGCATCGAGGGCAAGGTCTTCATCGATGCGACCGGAGACGGGGATGTGTCGGTGCTGGCGGGTGCCGCCTACAGCGGTGGGAACCCCGACACGGGGAAGAACCAGCCGGTCTCCTTACGCTACATCGTGGACGGGGTGGACAAGGCGGCTCTGGGGGAGTTTGCCCTGGCGCACCAGGTCGGCATGGAGCCAAGCCCCCGTCTGGCGACCTACCGCCCGCCGGATCACTTCTACGCGGCGGTCACCTCCCACGCGGTGTGGGGCTTTACCGATATATTCAAGCAGGCCATTGCCAACGGCGACTTGACCGAGGACGACGAATGCTACTGGCAGGTCTTTACCATCCCCGGCCGCCACGACTCGCTGGCCTTCAATACCCCGGAGTTCTTTGACGATGTGGATGCCACCGACCCGGAGCAGATGACCCGCATACAGACGCGGGGCAAGGTCGCCATTGCACGTCAGATGCGCTTCTATAAGAAGTATTTGAAGGGATTTGACAACGCCTACGTCAGCAGTGTGGCGACCATGGTGGGGGTGCGGGAAAGTCGTAACATCCTCTGCGACCATGTACTGACCGCCGAGGAGCTGCTCCGCCATGAGAAGTTTGAGGATGCCATCGCCCAGTCGGCCTACCCCGTGGACATCCACGGCAAGAAGCTGTACTGCGTAGCGCACGGCGGGGATGAGGAGAAGCCCTACTATGAGATCCCCTATCGAGCACTGCTCGTGCGCGGAGTGGAGAACCTCTTGGTCGCGGGACGGTGTCTGGGGGCGGACTTCATCGCACAAAGCTCCTTGCGGGTACAGCTCTCGGCGCGGGCATCCGGTGAGGCCGCCGGGATCGGCGCCGCCATGGCTCTGCGGGCGGGGGTCACTCCCCGCGAGGTACATGGGCAGGATGTGCGGCGGGAAATGATGGCTCGCGGCGGCATTTTTGCGGACAGATAATGGAGATCAACACAAATCTTGTGAAAAAAATACAATTCACCACTTTAGCAGGATAATAATTTCTGCTTTCATCCGTATTGCAAAAAAACGTTTTTTCATGTATAATATGTCTTGTTTTCGTCTTTTGGCTGCCGTGGAGAATGACCCGCTTTTTCGATCGATCGATTGTAATGGAGGATCAACTATGCGTTCAATGAGATACCGTTTACGGCGTGCGGTCGCCGCTGTGCTGACCCTGCTCTTACTGTTGCAGGGCTTGCCGCTGGCCGCCGTGGCAGAGGGGCTTTCCTATGATCGGGATATAAAGACCACCCTCGCGGGTGACCGCTTGGGCACCCTGTCCCGCGTAAACGGACTGGATACAGACAGCTTGCGGCAGCAGTACCTTTCCGAGCTGAAGGAGGCCGAGCGCGCTAACTTCAGCGGCGAGCGTTGGGTGGTGGTCGAGCTGGCGGGGGATACGCTGTATACCCTTTACGAGAACTCCTCGGCCGAGAGCTTTGCCGCCTTCTGTGCCTCGGAGGAGGGACAGGTCGCGCGGAACCGTCTGGAGGCGGCGCAGGAGTCCTTCCTGTCCCGACTGGCGGCGGCGGGTGTCGCCTATGAGAAAAAGTACAGCTACACCGCCGTCAACAACGGTGTGGCTCTGCGCGTGAATGCCGACGGCTACAAGACCATGAAGAGCATGGAGGGGGTCACCGGGGTGTACTTCTCGGAGTCCTACGCCGTGCCGACCGTGGCGGTCAGCAACAATGCCAACGTGTACACCACGGGTATCTACGATGCGACCGGCATCGACTACCGCGGCGAGGGCATGGTGGTGGCCATTCTGGACACCGGTCTGGACTACACCCACGAGGCTTTCGCCACTATGCCGACCTCCCCCGCGTGGTCGCGGCAGGATGTGGCGGATAAGATGGCAGCCAGCTCCATCTTCAATGCGAAAGCAACGGTGGACGAGGTCTACTACAATGCCAAGGTTCCCTTTGCTTACGACTACGCCGACGATGATGCCGACGTCTTCCCGCAGTACAGCTCCCACGGCACCCATGTCGCGGGCATCGTGGCGGGTAAGAGCGACTATGTGGTCAACAAGGCCACGGGGGAGACCTTCCTCGGAGTCGCGCCGGAGGCACAGCTGGTCATCTGCAAGGTCTTTACCGATAACTTGGACAGCGACAGTCTGGGCGGAGCCGACACCATCGACATTCTGGCGGCTCTGAGCGACTGCGTGGAGTTGGGCGTGGATGTCATCAACATGAGCCTTGGCTCCTCGGCGGGCTTCTCGGACGAGAAGAGCGACAGCTTCCTCAACGGCATCTATGAGCGCATCCGTGCCGCAGGCATCAGCCTGATGGTAGCTGCCAGCAACGACTACAGCTCCGGCTTCGGCGGCGGCAACGGTACCAACCTCGCCTCCAACCCCGACAGTGCTACGGTGGGGGCACCCTCCACCTACGCGGCCGCCCTGTCGGTGGCCTCCATCAACGGGCAGAAGGCAAGCTACATCACCGCCAACGACAGCGAGGATCAGGTGGCCTTCATCACCGAGTCCTCGGACGAGAACGGCAACGAGTACGATTTCGTGGAGCAGCTGTATCGGCTGGCGGGCAAGGATAAGACCGAGACCCTGCGCTTCAAGTACGTGGTGGTCGCGGGCGTGGGTCGTGCGACCAACTATACCGCACAGGTCAAGAAACAGCTCAAGGACTCCGAGGGCTACGACGGCACCATCGCGCTGGTCAAGCGTGGGGACATCACCTTCGCCGAGAAGGTGCAGAACGCCATGGACAACGGAGCCGATGCTGTCATCATTTATAATAACCTCTCCGGCACCATTCGGATGTCGCTGGGCGAGGTCGAGGATCCCGTGCCCACCTGCTCCATCTCCATGGATGCGGGCAAGGTCTTCGTGGATAATGCCCAAAAGAGCGTAGGGATCATTTCGGTCAATGCCGCCTACAAGGCAGGCCCCTTCATGTCGGATTTCTCCAGCTGGGGACCCTCCCCCAACCTGGAGTTGAAGCCCGAGATCACGGCACACGGCGGGGAGATCACGTCGGCAGTAGCGGGCGGCTACGACATCTACAGCGGAACCAGCATGGCCTCCCCCAACATGGCGGGAGCCGTGGCACTCCTGCGCCAGCACCTCAAGGCGACCACGGGTCTGTCCGGGGAGGCCTTGAGCGCACGGGTCAACCAGGTGCTGATGAGCACCGCGACCATCGCCCTCAACGAGGAGGGCAACCCCTACTCCCCGCGTAAGCAGGGGGCGGGCTTGGCCGGCATTGCGGATGCCATCGCGGCGGAGAGCTACATCACGGTCAAGGACAAGGATGGCAACATCCGCGACAAGACCAAGATCGAACTGTTCGACGACAAGGAGAAGGCGGGGGTCTACACCCTGTCCTTCACGGTCAACAACATCACGGATCGGGTGGTGACCTACTCCCCCGAGGTCTGGGTCATGACCGAGACACTGGCCTCGGATAAGAAGACCGTCGCCGAGAAGGCCTACATCCTGTCCGACAGCACCGTGCGGGTGGAGGTCGGCGGCAAGGCCGTGTCCGGGAACATCACGGTGCCCGCAGGACAGAGTCTGGATGTGACCGTCACGGTCACGCTGGGAGCCGAGGGACGCAAGTATTTGGACGAGAGCTTTGTCAACGGTATGTATGTAGAGGGCTTCGTCTCCCTGCAGGCGACCGCCGACACCAAGATCACGGTGGGGCTGCCCTACCTTGCCTTTTACGGCGACTGGAACGACGCGCCGCTGTTCGACTACAGTGAGTATGAGCTGGCCGAGAGCCAGAAGGATACCGGCGTACCCGCCGAGGATAAGCTGGTCGCATCGGCGGCCGATACCAAGATCGTGGGTATGTACTACGACGATAAGTACATCCTGTCCATGGGCTCCTACCTCTACGAGATGGACGAGTCGGATGTGGCGATCTACCCCGACCCCGACAAGATCGCCCTGTCCATGTATGACGACGTGGGACAGCGCACCATCTACGAGCTGTATATGGTCTACGCGGGGCTCTTGCGCGGTGCGGCGTATATGGACATCGAGATCACCGACGATGCCACGGGGGATGTGATCTATCGGGAGACCCGCGAGAATATCAGCAAGTCTTACGCGGCGGGCGGCTCCAACCGCGGGGCACCCATCATGCTGGAGATCCGCGCCGAGGATTGGGGGCTGGTCAACAACAGCAAGTACTGTGTCCGCCTCAAGGGACAACTGGATTATCCCGGCGGCGAGGAGCCGGAGCGCAACACCTTCGATTTCACCTTTACCATCGACTACGAGGCTCCGCAGGTGCTGGATTACCGCATCCGCTATGAGTCCTATACCGAGAATAAGCAGACCAAGTACCGCATCTACATGGATGTGGATGTGTATGACAACCAGTATGTGCAGGATCTGATGCCCTGCTATGTCCGTCAGGACAAGGACGGCAACTTCCTGACGCTGGCGACGGAACACCCCCTGCCGGTCTACGGGGAGAAGGGGAGCACCTCCACCGTCAGCTTTGAGATCACGGATATATATGAGGACTACGTCAAGGCCGGCAAGCTCTACTTAGTGGTGGAGGACTACGCCATGAACCAGACCAGCTATCTGGTGCAGGCCGAGGCGGGTCTGGACGAGCTGGAGACCGCAGGACTTCGTGAGGACGAGTACCTGTCCTTGGTGGATACCGAGACCGAGACGGATGCCGAGGGCAACACCGTGTCCTCCGTGGGGCAGTATGAGCTGTTCATAGCCCCGAACCAGCTCTACCGAGCCACCGTGACCGCCCCCGAGGGCAACACGCTGGCGCAGAACCTCTCCTTCCGCATCCTGTCCGGCTCCGAGTTCGTCTCGGTGCAGGGCACCGAGGTCTACGGACTGGCGGCAGGTAAGGCCGTGTTGGAGCTGGGCTTCGGCGAGGGGGATGCACGGCAGGTCTTTGCCGAGGTGGCCTTGACGGTGGAGGGTGAGCCTCTGACCGCTGCCACGCCCGACAAGCTGATCCTCTCCCCCGTGACCAATGGCGACTACTATGTGGTCGACCTGGAGGAGAATGCCGCTGTCACCCTGCACCCGGGCACCACCCTGTCCCTGCGGGCGAGCGTGTCTCCGTGGTATGTACGGAACGTCAAGCTGTCCTGGAGCAGTTCTAACGCCGAGGTCGCATCGGTGGATGCCATCGGCAATATCACCACCCACAAGAAGGGCACCGCGTATATCACCGTCAAGGCGGAGGAGTACGACCGCCTGTCCCGCACCGTCAAGGTCACGGTGGACAGCGACTACCGTGTCATCAGCTACACCCTGTACGATTACTACGGCGGCGAGGAGTGTGTCATCCCGGAGGACCTCAACATCATGTATCTGGATGAGGAGTGCTTCCGCAACAACACCACCCTGCGGCGGGTGGTTCTGCCCTCCACCCTGACCGAGCTGCCCGAGCGCGCCTTTGAGGGCTGCACCAACTTAGAGGAGATCTACATCCCCAGCCAGTGCATCGTCATCGGCAAGCAGGCCTTCGCCGGCTGTCAGAAGTTGACGACCGTCAAGTTCGGTATGTTCGTGGATCAGGACAAGCATGAATCCGATGTCTTTACCGGCACCATCACCATCGGTGCCGAGGCCTTCAAGAACTGCCGCGCCCTTACCACCATCGAGAATCAAAAGCGCATGACCTCTATCTGGGCAAGTGCCTTTGAGGGCTGTATCAGCCTGACTGAGCTGGATCTGACTCAGCTTCGCGTGGCAGGGGACAACGCCTTTGCCGATTGCACCGGCCTTGAGCGGCTGACGCTGGACGAGAGCACCGCCATCGGCAAGCATATGTTCGACGGCTGTACCTCCCTCCGTGAGCTGGTCTTCCCGGGGGCGATGCTGGCCGAGGGAGCCTTCAACGGCTGCACGGCCTTAGCCGATGTGACCTTTACGAATCCGCAGTTTAGCGGCATGGGGGATTACGCCCTTGCCAACACCGCTCTCCAGCGGGTGACCCTGCCGTCGGGTACCTACGCGCTCGGCGCGGGTGCTTTCGCCGATTGCACGCGCCTCAAGAGCGTGGAGCTGTCGCGCGGTACCCACCTCCTGCCCGGACGGCAGTCCGCCTTTGACGGTTGTGACTGGTTCGGGGCGTACACCGTCCCGACCGACAATCCGTGGCACACGGCCGATAGCGGCATCCTGTACAGCAAGGACATGACCGAGCTGCAGTCGGTGCCCTACGCCAAGAAGAAGCTGACCCTGCCGAGTACCGTCACCGCCATCGCGGGCGGCGGGTTCGCGGGGGTGGCGGCACTGGAGGAGATCGACCTCTCGGGTGTCACCACGATCGGCGAGTTCGCCTTTGCCGCCTCCGGCATCAAGACCGTCATCCTGCCGAGCGGCATGACGGCCATCCCCGACGGTCTTTTCAGTGGCTGTACCTCGTTGCAGACGGTGCAGGGGACAGAGAAGATCTTGAGGGTCGGCGCGGATGCCTTCCGCGGCTGTACCTCCTTGAAGTCGATAGAGCTGCCTCTGGCGGTCTCGCTGGGCGAGGGCGGGTTCCGCGCCTCGGGTCTGACTACGCTGACGGCTCCCGTCCTGACGGCGGTGGGCGCACGCGCCCTGGAGGGCACGTCGGTGCAGAGACTGCAGCTCCCCGCCCTGACCACCATCGGCGACCGCGCCTTTGCCAACATGAAGAAGCTGACGAGCATCTCGCTCGGAGCCGTGACTGCCATGGGTACGCAGGTCTTTGCCTCGGATGTGGCTCTGACCACCGTGTCCTTCGGGGAGGGAACGACTCGGGTCGGGGAATATGCCTTCTTCAGCTCTGCTCCCTCTCAGGCTTTGACCGAGGTCTACCTGCCCGACAGCATGGAGCAGATCGGTCAGTTCGCCTTTGCGGGACAGACCGGCCTTACCTCCGTGAACCTCTCGGGTGTACGGACGGTGGGCGCATATGCGTTCCTGGATTGTACATCCTTGACCGGGATCGACCTGTCCTCGGCTGTGACCGTGGGGGATGGTGCCTTCTCCGGAACCGGCCTTGCCGAGGTGGCTCTGCCCCGTGCCGTTACGGTGGGGGAGAAGGCCTTCTCGGGCACACCGCTGACCTCGGTCAGCTTCGGCAGTTTGGAGGTGTTGGGCAGCTTTGCCTTCTCCGGCACACAGCTGACCGAGGTGACCCTGCCATCCTGCTTCTCGGACTTCACCTACACCTATTCTTGGGAGGTCTTGGACGAGAAGGGACGCGTGACCGACATCAAGTCCCGTCAGGTCGCCGCCTATGGCGACGGTGCCTTTGCCAATATCCCGACCCTGACCGCCATTCGCGTTGCGGACGGCTCCGAGGAGTTCCTCTCCCGTGACGGCGTGCTGTACGGAAAGACGGCCAACGGCTATGTCCTCCTGCAATACCCCGCCGGGCGGGCAGGCGAGGCCTACACCGTGGCGGACGAGACCGTCCGCATCGGCGGCAGTGCCTTTGAGGGAGTGGACGGGCTGAGTGCCGTGACCTTCCCCTATACGGTGTCCGTCATCGGTACCTACGCCTTCTATAATGCCACCGTGACCCACTATACCTTCAACAGCGTGGAGGCTCCCGTGCTCCTGTCCAGTTTCGTGGACTTGGAGTCGGTCAAGGGGGACGACGTGCTGACCGTGCTCTTTGGCGGCACGGATGAGTTCAGCACCTCTGTCTTCTACGCGAATTTCTATGATTTCGTGGCGAAGGAAGTCCACGGCGACATCTTCAACCCCGAGTTCTATAAGCCCACCGGCTTTGGTCTGCACTTGACCATTCCCAAAAACGGAAAGGGCTACGATACTCCCATCTGGAAGGGCTTCTTCGGAGACATCAGCAAGACCGATGAGATCCTGCCGGACAACAAGACCCACGCGGCCATGGATGCCATTGACGCCATGACAGCATGGATTACCCCGGACGGCATTGCCGCCGCCGACAGCCTGGATGCCCTGACTCCTGCGGCAGATGCGATCTTAGCCGCCCGCCGTGCTTACAATCGCATCACGGGTGCGGATCAGCTGGCACTCTGTGCCGACCGCTACGAGACCCTGCTGGTCTATGAAAAGGCCATGCGGGAGGCGCGGGCGGCTCTGGGCAGTCCCGTATTGCCGCTTCGGCTGGAGATGGTCTCCCGCCCGAGCCGCATCGATTACGCGGTCGGGGACAGCTTTGATCCCTCGGGCATGGTCATCAAGGTCATCTATGACGATGAGTCGGAGGTGATCTTGGAGGATTACCGCCTGGATAAGACCGTGTTGGCCTATGGGGACACATCCGTGACGGTCTCCTTCGAGGAGCGCGGCAAGACCTATACGCTGGAGGTGCGGCTGAACGTGCAGGGTGAGCCTCTGCCGGATACTCAGCCCGACACCGAGAACACCACTCCCCCCGAGACCGAGCCGGTGACCGAGCCGAGCACTGCCCCCACCGGTTCCGAGACGGATACCGACGCCGTGGAAACCGACGGTGTACCCGGTTGGGTGCTCCCGCTGGTGCTGGCGGTGGTAGTCGCGGCGTTGGCTGTCGGCGGATCCTTGATCTGCCTGCGGCGGCGGAAGGGCGACCGAGATGCCTCTGCGGACGAAGGAAAGGAGCAGTGAGACCATGAGACGATACGCATCCACGGCAAGACGAGTCGGACGGCTCGCGGTACGAGCCCTGTTCGTCACGCTGGCACTTATGACTCTGCTTGCATTCGGGGTCTCCTGCCGCAGTACCCGCGCAGGGGATGACCCTCAATACGACCACATCGTGACCTTTGACTACAACTACGGCAACCTGGATGCCAACTGCCCGACCCAGTATCTGGGGGTCAAGGACGGTGGGCTTGTGGGGATCCGACCGGGGCACAGCGACAGCTTCACGCTGGCCTCGATACAGGATATGTACATGGCGGGGTGGTATACCCCCCTCTTAGGGGAGGATGGTCAGCCCCTGACAGACCCCGATACCGGCCTTGTGCTGGTGGATCGGCTCTGGAATTTCGAGTCCGACACCGTGACGGCGGACGTGACCCTGTATGCCCACTGGGTACAGCAGCCCACCCTGACCTTCCGCGATGGGGACACCGGTGAGGTGATCTACACCATGCGGGAGGCACCCGGGACTCTGCGCGAGGAGCCCAAGACCACGCTGGACAAGGAGCTGGGGCGCGAGGGGTACACCCTGCGCGGGTGCTACGCCGACCGTGAGGGTACGACCGCCTTCTCTTGGCCGTACACCTTTACAGAGGGGGACACCACCGTGTGGGTCTCCTACCTGGAGGGGAACTGGATGATCGTCCGTACACCCGCCGAGTTCAATACCGGTATAGCCGCAAACGCGAACCTGTATATTGAGAATGACATGGACTTTTCGGACGGCAAGACTGCGTGGATCACGCGGGACTTCAACGGTCGGATCTGCGGCAATGGGCATACCCTGCGCGGCATTCGTCTGGAGCTGGAGGCCAGCAAGCTCAAGAGCCGAAACTTCGCCCTGTTCGGCACTCTGCGCGAGAGCGCGTGGGTGCAGGACATCACCTTTGCCGATGTGGAGATCGCCTTCTCGGCGCAGACCACCGGTAACTACGCCGCGGCAGGTCTTGCCTGGGCGGCCAAGGAGGGGGCGCGGCTGGAGAACGTGACCCTGACCGGCTCCCTGACCTACGACATCAGCCGAGCACCCACTTCCACCGTCTCCCCGTGGCTGGCGGATCGCATCGATCCCGCCCCCGCGGACTTCCCCGGCTGTGATTGGAGCGGCTTTATCCTGCGCGAGGCAGCGTGACCCCGGCTATCCATGATTTGATACAGAATAAGGAGTAATTGTGATGAAATACAGCTACAACAAGATGTTTCGGGTTTTGAGCACGCTGCTCTCGCTTTTGCTGGTAGCGGCGACCCTCTTGGGCGTGGTGTCCTGCGGGGGCGGAACCGGCACTGACGGCACGACAGCGGAATCCGGCACAGTCGGTGACGGCACCGGCTCCTCCGGCGGCGACACGAACCAGCCGAGCGCGCAGGTCTACGACCCTGAGACCCGCCCCTTCTCCATGAGCATCCAGACGCCGGACGGCGTGTTCAACCCCTACTTCTCCACCTCCGCCTACGACTCCACTGTGGTGGGACAGACCCAGATCGGGATGCTGTCCACCGACGCGCAGGGCAACATCGTCTGCGGCGAGAACGAGCCGACCGTTGCGCTGGCGTATACCATCAAGGAGATCGAGGAGAACGGCAAGAAGTACACCGTGTATGAGTTCCTGATCAAGAACGGCATCAAGTTCTCGGACGGCCAGCCGCTGACCATCAAGGACGTGCTCTTCAACCTGTATGTGTACCTTGACCCGGCCTATACCGGCTCGGCGACCATCTACTCCACCGACATCGTGGGGCTCTCCAACTACCGTCTGCAGAAGGTGGGGGACATCAATGATGACTCTGCCTCCTCCTTTGAGCAGACCTTCGTGGACGAGGCCAACACCCGCATCCAGAACCTGATCGATTATGTCTGCTTAGTCGGCAAGGGCGTCAAGGCGGAGGATAAGCCCTCCGACGTGTGGTCGGATGCCGAGAAGGCCGCCATGCTCAAGGATTATCAGACGGTCGCGGCCGCCTTCAAGGAGGAGCTGATCAAGGACTATAACGCCATCGACAAGGAGTCCTACAAGGATTGGGGCTTTACCGAGGCATGGCAGATATTCCTTTACAACGATGGCGGCCGCAGTGAGCTGTTGCTGGAGAACCCCGAGCGTCCCGGCTACCCGCTCAAGGACGAGGACGGCAACTACAAGCTGGACACGACCGAGGCCGAGCGCATCTACGACGAGGAGATCCGCGAGTATCTGGACGCACACAAGGATATGACGACCGAGGATGCCATCAAGGCCTTCTGCGTGGAGTCGGTGTACGAGTCCTACTTCCCCGAGACCGACATCAAGGAGACCAACGCCGACAACTTTGAGATGGTCGTGAAGTATTGGCAGACCGCCTCCACCATTCTGGATCAGTTCACCGCCGAGGCCAAGAGTGCCTACTTCGCGGGGACGACCCGTGCGGTGCCCAACATCACCGGTATCACCACCCGCAAGACCTCCGAGTTTTACGGCGCGACTCTGTCGGGCGAGCATGATGTGCTGAGCATCAAGATCAATGACGTTGACCCCAAGGCGATCTACAACTTTGCCTTCACGGTCGCCCCCATGCACTACTACTCCACCACCGACTGGAACGGCAAGAACTACATCGAGACCTTCAACGGCAAGGACGAGTTCGGGCTGGAATACGGCAGCATCCAGTTCATGAACGAGGTCATCAATGCTCCCGAGAAGGTGGGACTGCCGCTCGGCGCGGGTCCCTACATGGCCTCCAACGCCAAGGGCTCCGGGGAAGTGACTTCCGCTACCTTCTTCAACAATAACTTCATCTACTATGAGCGCAACCCCTACTTTGAGACGGTCGGAAGCGGCCTGTCCAATGCCAAGATCAAGTACATCCGCTACAAGGTCGTGGAGTCGGATCAGATCATCAACGCGCTGGCCAACGGGGACATCGACTTCGGCGACCCCAGCGCGACCCAGGAGAACATCGCCACGGCGGATTCTGCGGGTCTGGGACACGTGGAGATCATGACCTCCGGCTACGGCTATGTCGGCATCAACCCCCGCTTCGTGCCCAACATCACGGTGCGCCGCGCCATCATGAAGGCCATGGACACCGCGCTCATCACCCAGAACTACTACAAGGGCGGCCTTGCCGAGATCATCTACCGCCCCATGTCCAAGACCTCGTGGGCATACCCCACCTCGGCAACCGTGTATAAGAATGCGGCTCTGGGGCTGGATTATTCCTTTGATTCGACCGGCTATGTCATCGAGGATATGCTGAAGGCCGAGGGCTATGAGAAGGTAGACGGCGTGTACGAGAAGTACATCGATGGCTACGGGCTGGATCGCCTGAGCGGCTCCAACTACCGCCTGACCATCGCGGGCGGCTCCACCGACCACCCCGCCTACGCCATGTTCCTCAAGGCCGCCGATATCCTCAACAAGGCGGGCTTTGATGTCAAGGTCGTGACCTCGCAGACAGCTCTGTCCGACCTGTCGGCCGGTAAGCTGGCCATCTGGGCAGCGGCCTGGTCCTCCACCATCGACCCGGATATGTATCAGGTCTACCACATCGACTCCCAAGCAAGCTCCACCTCCAACTGGGGCTACAAGCAGATCAAGGCCGGAAAGGCGACCGAGGCCTACTCCGAGGCGTATCGGATCATCGTGGAGCTGTCGGAGCTGATCGATGCCGGCCGCGCCACCACCGACCAGCTCGAGCGCAAAGACATCTACGCGCAGGCACTGGATAAGATCATGGAGTTGGCGGTCGAGATGCCGACCTACCAGCGCAAGGATATGTCCTGCTACAACAAGGAGCTTCTCAACGAGAGCACCATGACCCCCGAGAGCGAACGCTCGCCCTACAACGGGCTGATCTCCCGCATCTGGGAGCTGAATTATCGGTAAGCCCATTCCCCGGGATACCCGCAAGAGACCCCCACGACGGGGGTCTCTTGCGAGATGCCCGAATCCGTGAAAGGGACAACAAGAAATGGATATGATCAAGTATATCGTCAAGAGATTGCTCTTGTCGTTGCTCATCCTGTTCGGTGTCTCGGTCATCATCTTCTCGCTGGCGCGCATGATGCCGACCGACTATGTGGATAATCAGTATTCCTCGGCGGTCGCACAGGGCACCATGCGCCAAGAGGATGTGGATCGCATCAAGGAGCTGTATGGCCTTGCCATGCCGGACGCGTACCTCCACATGACGGTGGGGGACGGAAGCCGCTTTGCGGGGACGAGATTCACCAAGAACACCAAGACCGTGACCTATGAAGAGGATGTCGCCCTCGGCAGTCTCAGCTACGCGGAGTGGTATGAGGGCTCCTACGACGGCGCGGATGACACCCGCCTGATCCTGTATGCCGACGGCCGCTTCGAGCTGGGTACGGTCGACTTCAAAGGCGTGTATGTCGCCGACGAGACAGGGACTTCCGAGACGGCCGGCGAGACAGCTTCGGCGACCGGGGAGACCGAGACCGAGGACAGCCTGTTCATGCTGGACGAGACCTTTACGGTGGTCGAGCGCGGCACCTATCGCCTGACCGGCGAGGACGGGGACAATACCGTCCTGCGGCAGGTGGTGTTCACGGCGGAGGACGGCAGCGAGTGGGAGGTCGGGGCGGCCTTCAGCACCGCGACCTTCCTGGATAAGGCGGGAGCCATCCTCGGCAGTTACTTTGATTGGCTGTTCAACGTCCTGCGGGGCGACTTAGGTATGTCCTTCAAGTATAAGCGTCCCGTCAAGGACGTGATCTTCCAGAATATGGGCATCTCCTTTGCCATCGCCTTCGTGGCGACGATCCTGCAGTTCCTGATCTCCATCCCGCTGGGCATCAAGGCCGCTACCCACCAGTACGGCGTGGTGGACTACAGCGTGACGGTCTTCTCCTTAACCGGTATCAGCCTGCCCACCTTCTTCTTGGCGGCACTGGTCATCCGCTTGTTCGCGGTACAGCTGGGGTGGTTCGAGGTCGGCGGTATTGCCTCGGCCTCCCTGCCTATGGATGCGACCTGGCTGGAGCGGCTGGGGGATACCCTCTGGCATATGGTGCTGCCCATGTTCGTGCTGGTGGTGCTGTCCATCGGCTCCCTCATGCGCTATACCCGTACCAACACGCTGGAGGCACTCAACGCCGACTACGTGCGTACGGCGCGGGCAAAGGGTCTGACCGAGCACACCGTCATCTACAAGCATGCCTTCCGCAACACCATGATCCCGCTGGTCACCATGATGGCGGGCATCCTGCCCAGCCTCTTCGGCGGTGCCATGATCACCGAGACGGTCTTCAGCATCCCCGGCATCGGCAAGATGGCCTACGATGCGCTGGTGGTGGCAGATATCCCGTTCATCATGGGTTACAATATTTTCATTGCGATCCTGACCATCATCGGCACGCTCTTGAGCGACTTGATGTATGCCGTTGTGGATCCGCGTGTCAAGCTTGGAAAGTAAAGGAGGTGCCGTATGAGTTTGGAACAAACCGAAAAAGACTTACAGACGGCAGCTCCCGATACCGAGCCCTCCAACGAGGAGATCGGCGCACGGACACTCAGCCCGGGACGGCTGGTGCTCAAGCGGTTCTTCCGCTCAAAGCTGTCCATGGCGGGACTCATCATCCTGGCGGCACTCTTTCTGGTCTCCTTTGCGGGGCCTCTGTTCGACTTCCTGCCCTTCGTCTGGGGGGAGAAGGAGGCGGACGAGTCCAATCCCGTCGAGGAGGTGCACGGCACCCTCGTGGAGGAGCCTTCCTTTGGCGAGGAGCCGGTCTGGATCCTGCATTACAGCTACCCGACCAACTACTTACAGCCGTCCGCAGACCACCTGCTGGGCACCGACGACAAGGGCTTTGACGTCTTCTCCCGCCTGATGTACGGCGGGCGGGTCTCCCTGACGGTCGGCTTCGTGGTCATCATTCTGGAGACCGTGCTGGGGGTGTTCTTAGGCGGTCTGGCGGGCTACTTTGGGAAATGGGTGGATCAGATCATCATGCGGATCGTGGACATCTTCAACTGCGTGCCCACCATGCCCATGATGATGATCGTCGGCGTGGCTTTGGACAAACGCGACATCTCGGGGCCTGCCAAGCTGTATATCCTGATGGCTATGCTGACCCTGTTCGGCTGGGCGGGGACGGCGCGGCTGGTGCGCGGGCAGATCCTCTCCCTGCGGGAGCAGGACTTCATGCTCAGCGCCGAGGCCAGCGGTCTGACGGTCGGGCGCAAGATATTCAAGCATCTGATCCCCAATGTCATGCCGCAGCTGATCGTGTCCATGACGCTGGGTCTGGGCGGCATCATCCTGACCGAGGCGACCCTGGGATACCTCGGCATCGGTCTGCCCGCCGAGTATGCCACCTGGGGCAACATGATCAACGCCGCCGCCAATAATACGGCACTGGTCTACTACCCCAATCTGTGGATCGCGCCGGGTGTGTGTATCGTGCTGGCGGTGCTGGCATTCAACTTTGTCGGGGATGGTCTGCGGGATGCGATCGACCCCAAGTCGAGGAGGTGAGCGGGATGGCAGGAACCACCGAAAAGAACCAACATTATATTACTGCCAAGGAGTCCCGCACCATTGCCCGCTCCAACCGCCGCGAGATCCGACGGCTGCAAAAGCTGCGTAAGAGCTACCGCCGCGCCGACTGCGTGACCGAGATGAAGGATCCGCGTAATGTGGTGGAGTTTGATGATCTGCATACCTATTTCTTTACCGATAACGGCACGGTCAAGGCGGTCAACGGTGTGACCTTCTCCATCCCCGAGGGGTCTACCGTAGGTGTGGTGGGCGAGTCGGGGTGCGGCAAGTCGGTCACCAGCCTCTCGCTCATGCAGCTGGTGCAGGGACCGATGGGGCAGGTGGTCAGCGGGAGCATCCGCTTTCGCTCCACCGTGCGGGACGAGTCCGGCATCCACGAGGAGGTGCTGGACTTAGCCAAGCTCCCGGTGGCGGATATGGCGGCCATTCGCGGTCGGGAGGTCTCCATGATCTTCCAGGAGCCCATGACCAGCCTCAATCCGGTGTTCACTATCGGCAACCAGCTGGACGAGGTGACCCTGCGCCATGTGGAGGGAGCTACACGCCAGTCGGCACGGGACAAGAGCCTGGAGATGCTGCGCCTGGTGGGCATAGCCATGCCGGAGCACGTCTATGACTCCTACCCGCACCAGCTCTCGGGCGGTATGCGCCAGCGGGTCATGATCGCCATGGCACTCTGCTGCAACCCCAAACTCATCATTGCCGATGAGCCGACCACCGCGCTGGATGTGACCATACAGGCGCAGATCCTCGACCTTCTGCGGGAGGTCAAGGACAAGATCAGCGGGAGCATCATGCTCATCACGCATGATCTGGGTGTGATCGCCGAGATGGTGGACTATGTGGTGGTCATGTACGCGGGACGGGTGGTGGAGCAGGGAACCGTGCAGGAGATCTTCAAGAACCCCCTGCATCCCTACACCATCGGCCTGCAAAAGAGCAAGCCGGTCGTGGGCAAGAGCGTGGATCGCCTTTACAGCATCCCCGGCAATGTCCCCAACCCCATCAATATGCTGCCGCATTGCTATTTCCGCGACCGCTGTGCCGCGCGGTGTGATGCCTGCCGCGGGGAGTACCCGCCCATGGTGCAGGTGTCCCCCACTCATTTCGTGGCCTGCTATCGGGCAGAGACCCCGACGGACAGGGAGGAGACGACGACATGAATCAAAAGAAGCTACTGACTCCCGAGGAGGGTGCGCCCCATCTGCTGGAGGTCAAGAACCTCAAGAAGTATTTCCCCATCAAGAAGGCTCTGCGGGAGGCGGATTCGGTCTACCTCAAGGCGGTGGATGACGTGTCCCTGACGCTGGATGCCGGCAAGACAGTGGGCATCGTGGGGGAGTCCGGGTGCGGCAAGAGCACCCTCGGGCGTACCATCCTGCGGCTCTATGAGCCGACGGCGGGGGAGATCATCTTCGACGGAAAGCACATCGAGTCCCTCAAGGGGGAGCCGCTCAGGCGGATGCGCCCCGGCTTCCAGATGATCTTTCAGGATCCCTACTCCTCCCTCTCCCCCCGCATGACGGTAGGCGAGATCGTCTCCGAGGCGGTGCGCCAGCATAAGATCGTGCCGCGGGCTGACCTGCGGGACTATGTGCTGGACATGATGCAGAAGTGCGGCCTGCAGGCGCACCACTATGACCGTTACCCCCATGAGTTCTCGGGTGGACAGCGACAGCGCATCTGCATCGTCAAGGCATTGGCACTCCGTCCCAAGCTGATCATCTGTGACGAGCCGGTCTCGGCTCTGGATGTGTCCATTCAGGCGCAGGTCATCAACCTGCTCAAGGATATGCAGGAGCAACAGGGACAGGCCTACATCTTCATCTCCCACGACCTGTCGGTGGTGGAGCACATTTCGGACGAGGTCGGGGTCATGTACCTCGGCTCCGTGGTGGAGTACGGGTCGAAGGACGACCTGTTCGCCGAGCCGCTCCACCCCTATACCAAGGCACTCTTTTCGGCGGTGCCCATTCCCGACCCCGATGTCAAGATCAAGCGCATCCATTTAAGTGGGGACATTCCCTCCCCGGCCAACCCGCCGAGCGGATGCAAGTTCCACACGCGGTGCCCCGACTGCCGTGAGGTCTGCCGTCAGCAGGCTCCCGTCATGCGGGACATGGGCGGCGGACACACGGTGGCCTGCCACCTCTATGACGACCTGCCCGCCAAGGAATGACCCCCGTACCGCATACCCCATTCTGCGCATATACCGGAAAAGGATACATACCATGAACCGAAACAGATTTCTTGCAGCCCTGTTTGCAACTCTGCTCTGCGTCTGCCTGCTTCTGACCGCCTGCGGCGGGGACGGGGGCGAGAGCGGCTCTGCGACCGAGGACACCGAGGCACCCGCCGCATCCGAGACCGACACGGTCGGAGTCGAGACCGACACCCGACCGGGCGAGGATGCAACTTCGACCGAGGACAACAACGAGACCGAGTCCGAGCGGCCGCCCGAGAGCGGCACTGTGACCGTGACCTACCGCTACGGCAACGGGGAGACCGACACGGTCATCACCCTGCCGACGGGCAGTCGGGCGGTCGAGCCGAACGACCCCGTATGGGACGGCCATACCTTCCGCTTCTGGGCGCGGGAGGGAGAGGAGACCGCCTATGATTTCAACAGCATTCCGAGCATCGACCTTGTCCTGGTAGCCGTCTGGGAGACGGGGGGCGGCGAGACTGTCCGTCTGCGCTGGAGCGAGGACGAGGTCGCCTCCTTCCTGTTCGATGGCACGACTCCGAGACAGGCCACCGTCGGCGAGACCCTGCGCTTCCGCCTGTGGGTCTCTCCCTACTATACCGGAGAACCGGTCGTGACGGCGGGGGATCAGACCGCTACCCTGGGCGAGGACGGCTACTACAGCTTCACCGTCCGTGAGGCGGTAACGGTCAGCGTCAGTGGACTGAAGCGGGACATGACCCCGATTCGCGGTCTGGGCACCGAGAAGAGCCCGTACATCGTCACCTCGGCCTCCCATCTCAAGATGCTGGCGGATTCCATCGCGGCAGGGGAGGAGAAGTATGTCGAGGCTGTCATCCGTCTGGATGCCGACGTGGATCTGCGCGGGGAGACCATCTCCCCTATCGGAACCGCGACCAACTGCTTCAGCGGAACCTTTGACGGCAATGGGCACACGGTCTCGAACTTCCGCGCGGACAGCGCGAACGGCGTGGCAGGCTTCTTCGGCTATGTCGCCGAGGGAACCGTCAAGAACCTGCATATCGACACCTCCTTTACGGTGGAGGCATCGGATCCTTCCTACAATTATCTCATCGGCGGCGTGGTCGCCTATTGCATCAGCGGCGATATTCAAAACTGCAGCTTTGACGGCTCGGTCAAGGTGTTCAGCACCCTCGGCGCCGACAATGTCTGCTATGTGGGCGGTATCGTCGGATTCCTGCAGGGCTATGAGACCGACTACACCGGCACCGTGTCCTACTGCACGGTGCGGGCGGAGCTGACCTCGGTCGGTGACAGCACCCTGACCGCTATCGGCGGTATCGCGGGTGCCGTGGTGGGTACGGCCGACTCCGCACCGGCATATATCCACAACACGGTGTTCAGCGGAACCGTCTCGGGCAAGACCGCCGTGGGCGGCGGGATCGCGGGCTACCTGCGAGACCGTGCCGCCATCGCCGCTTGTCGGAGCGAGGGGAGCATCTCCGCCCGCAACGAGAACGATGTGGCCGCCGCAGGTGCACTGGTCGGTGTCGCCGACAACGAGTCCGCTGTCACGAACTGTGTCTCCACGGCCTCGGTAGAGGCGGTCGGAGCGGATGCATCCGCTTATGAGACGGGGGATATTGTCGGGATCCGCTACGCCGATGCCAACGTGGGCATCGACTCCCGCAAGTGCGTGATCCTGGACAGTTACTACGCCCCCGACGGCAAGATCGTGATAGACGGGAAGACCTACGACACGTCTCGCCTGTCGGATATGACCGCCCTGCTCGGCTGGGCTGAGGCGGATTGGCAGCTCGCAGAGGGGGCTCTGCTCCCGAATGCGGCGGGTGCCGATGAAGTCCGTCTGCCCGTACACTTCGAGTTCGGGCGGGACATCACCCTGCCGGGGTTGGACGGTAAGCCCCTGACCCAGAGCCGCGAGACCGTCTCCATTCAGGGCTACGGCCCTCTGTACTGGGTGTTTGACGGGAGCGGCATGAACAACTTCAAGGCGGACGACGGCTACATCTCCTACGGCTACTTCTTGGACGAGGCCTGCACGCAACGCCTGCCCGCTTCCATGGTGCTGACCTCCGAGATGACCGTGTATGTCGGCTTTGCGGATTACAGCGGCATCGCGGGTGAGTACTACGCCGTCTTTGGGGACGAGGAGGTCAAGCTGACCTTTGACGACAACGGCAAGATGACCATGTTCGCGTCGGGGCGGCTGGCATCCTATGTATACGTATTCAACGGCGAGCACGTGCTCATCCGTGACAGCTACTTCGCCTACCTGGCGTACCCCTCCCTGGTCGGGAAGGGCTACGACCTGACCACCGACTGCTACGCCGACCCGGAGGGGCAGGCTCTGGTGCTGTACGATCACCTGTTCTTCGCCAAGGAGAACGGTCTGGAGGTGCGCGCCGGGCGGGAGAATGCCGCCATGGGAACCTGGTACACCGAGGACGGCGACACCTACACCTTCCTTTCGGACGGCACGGGAAGCCTGTCGAGCGGCGGGGGCTTTACCTACACCTGCACCAACCGCACCGTGACCCTCAAGCTGGGCACGACACAGATCGTGGCAAGCATTTCGGCGGACGGCCTCTCTATGACCTCGGCGGATCGCCGCGTGGAGCTGTTCCGCACGGATGCCTTTGCGGGGACATGGGAGTCGGATTTCGCCACCCGCTCCGAGCTGGTGGTGGACGGTCGGGGGACCCTGACCCTGAACGGGCAGAGCTACCCGTACACCGTGGCCGACGGTGTCCTCTCCTTCGCGGGCGGGACGCTGACCTATGATCCGGACGGCCTGCCGATCTTTACCGCCACCGACGGCACCGAGACGGTGTACGGTCGGGAGGGCAGCTTCATCGGCGTGTGGTACGAGACCTGGCTGGACTACCGTATGGAGCTGTACGGCATCGGCAAGGACGGCTACGGCTATGGCACCGACAGCAACGGCGTGACCTTCACCTATGTGGTGGAGCGTAGCGAGGACGGCTCGCTGTCGGTGAGTATGTACTACCGCACGACCCTGTACGGCCTGTTCAATCTGGCGACCTCCCAAGAGGACGGAAGCGAACTGCTCTTCCTGGCGGTCTGGACGGCGGCCTCGGGTATGCTGGTGGACGACTACCAGATGTGCTACATGGATCCCTTCTGCGGGACGTGGCACACCGAGGACGGCTTGACGCTGGACTTCAACGGTCTGGGCAGCTACAACATCGATTTCCATCAGGGCGATATTGACTGGGTCGCCATGGGCTATGTGACGGTCAAGCAGAACGGATTTGAGGAGCAGGTGCGCTACACCTACAGCAAGGCCACCGCCACTGCGACCTTTACATGGGGCGGCAAGACCTATACCGTCACGCAGAACGGCGGGGTAGTCGAGGTCAACGGCGAGACCGTGCGGGAGCCGGACGGTCTGGAGCAGACCGGATGGCGCACGCCCGACGGCAGTATCCTTCTGACCTTCAACGGCAAGAGCCATGTCGGTCTGGGGGAGGCGACCCTGACGGTCGGCGGCGAGAGCATTGCTTACCGCTACGAGCAGGAGCTGACCGAGAACGGGCAGATCGTGCGCCTCTACACTGAGGACGGTGCCTTGGCATTCACCTTCACGCTGAACGGCGGGACACACGCCCTGCTCGGCGATGCCGAGGGCTACACCATGGCCGAGCTGGGGCTGAATCACAAGCTCTTGGGACAGACCTACCTTCTGGGCAACGGCTACGAGCTGGTGGTCGGCACCGATATGACCGCCGATGGCATGGTCGTGGGCTATCTGGGGGAGATCGAGTTGACCCTTGTGTATGTGGATCAAACCTACTTGATCCTGTATGCCGAGGACACCTTCCTCTACTATCTGGGGTGGCTCAGCGAGGACTGCGCCGTGCTGATGGACGAGAGCTTTGATGTGGTCAGTGTCATTTGCCACGACGACGGCCTGCGCGGCACCTATGTGGCGGCAGACGGCTCGGTTCTGGAGCTGGATGGCCGCAGTGCCGCCGCCGCGTACGTCTACCCGTCCGCCGATCTGACCCGCGAGGAGGACGGCGAGACTCTGCGTGAGACCCTGACCTATCGCTGTGAGGACGGCACTTATATCCTCTCCGAGATCGACCGCTCGGGCGAGGAGGACGTGCTGGTGGATCGCTGGCTGATATTGACCGAGGCGCAGGAGGGCGCGACTGCCTACACCGCCGAGGACGGACGGGTCATCTACCTGTTGCCCGCAGATGCATGACGGGCATACGAAACGAGGACGAACATATGAAACGAAACAGAATCAATATACGGTGGCTCCCGCTCCTCTGCCTGATCGCGGCTCTGCTGATCGGCATGGTGGCGTGCGGCGGCGGTGGAGATACCGCGACCGACCCCGCGACGGGTGACACCACGACGGAAGCCACAGCGGATGCCACAGGGAATACCACGCCGGCAACCGAGACCGACACGGGCGAGATCGACACGGCTCCTGCCGAGAGCAGCACCGAGACGACCACGACCGATGCCGAGACCTCCTCGGACACCGAGACCGAGCCGAGCCCTCAGCCCGAGACCGTAACGGTGCGCTTTACCGGTGAGTCGGTCAGCACGGCGGATCAGACCGTCCTGTACGGCACATCCGCCCTGCGCCCCCGCGACCCCGAGCGGGAGGGCTATGTCTTCCTCGGCTGGGTGGCCGAGGGACAGGAGGACTTCTTTGATTTCTCCATGCCCCTGACGGCGGATCTGACTCTCTCCGCCGTCTGGGAGGACGTGCGGCAGGACGGCTCGGCTGAGCGACCGTACCGTATCTCCTCGGCAGAGGACTTGATGGACTTCTCCGAGCGCATGAACGACCCCGAGGCGGAGGGCTATGAGGACTACTGCCGCGCCCACTTCGTGCTGACCGCTGACATCGACATGGCGGGGTGCAGCTATGTGGCGGCCGGGCAGACGGTGACTCTGCGCGAGGGCGAGGAGGACGAGGTCACGCTGGGTGGTTTCATGGGTGAGTTTGACGGTGCGGGATATACCATCCGCAACCTGACCATCCGCAAGAATCTGCGCTCGACCATTTACTATGTGGGTCTGTTCGGCGTGACCGAGCGGGCATATATCCATGATCTGACCCTGGAGGATATCGACTACACCATCGAGAGTGGAGCCAATACCACCGCTATCGGTGCGGTGGTGGGCGGCATCGCGGGACGGAGCGACCTGTCCGAATTCTTCAACGTGAAGGTCAGCGGCGTGATAGAGATGCGGATGTGTGCCGACAACTCGGCCTACATCGGCGGCCTGTGCGGCATTTACGGCGTGTCGGGTCGCTCGGGTCAGGCCTATGTCGCCTATGTGGAGAACTGCTCGGCCGGTGTGGAGACGGTCATAGGCAAATTTGACGATGGGGAGAAGGGTGTCCTGGAGGGTGCCATCAACGGCGGCCTCATCGGGTACCTGACTACCTCAAGCGGCGCGGTCGGCCTGCTCAACTGCACGGCCGAGGGCAAGGTGTACGGCGGGCAGTATGTCGGCGGCCTTGTGGGCTACATCAACGGCTCCTATGTATCGGTCATCAACTGCGCCAACTATGCCCCCGTGACCGGGACGGCCTCGGATTCGACCTACTGCGGCGGCATCATCGGTTTCTCGTCGGGTGACAACACCATCATGGACTGCGTGTCGCTCGGACGGGTCAAGGGGGTCAAGGCACCCACCGGCTCGGTCTACAAGTCCTACGCGGGCGGTATTCTGGGCTATGCCTCCGAGGACGACTACGAGATGTACTATGACGCGGGTACCGCTGTCATCAACTGTTACTATCTGAATGAAATATCCACCTTTGACGTGCGTAACAGCGCGGGTAAGAAGCTCTCCCGCGCCACCGACTTCACGGCAGATTTCGCACAGCAGAACCTGCGCTGGGATCTCTCCGTCCTGCCCTTCGGGGAGGATGGCCATGCCCGACCCGCCGATCACCGCAGTGAGGCCAAGGCATGGAAACTGACCCTCGTCGAGGTGGACGGCAGCAGCCACACCGTGGAGCGGAACTATGCCGACGGGATGTACGCCATGGTCGGGGAGCACGAGGCGGGCAAGAGCCAAGGCACCCTCCTGTTCTTTGACTGGATGCACGGCGAGGACGTGCGCCTGCGCTTCTATGTCCCGGTCATCAAGGATATGACCCTGACCGCGAAATGCGGTGATGTGGCGGATATCGCGGGGGTCTACACCGGCACCTGGACGCTCCATGAGAGCGGCGATGCGGGTACGCTGGTGCTGATGACCAACGGCTCGGTGCAGTGGGTGAGCGACACGGTGGTGCGCGGCACCTACACCTGGGACGGCAAGCATATCGAGCTGGAGTTTTTCAGCAATGTCGGCGAGGTCAGCGGTACCGTGGACGGCAAGAAGCTGACCTACACCGTGGATGCGGGCATGACCGGCTCGGTGGAGTACACCTTCAGCAAGACCGACCTGCGTTTCGTCGGGGAGTATTTCTCGGCGGACGGCGACAGCCTGACCTTCTCGGGTGAGAGCGGCGTTGCCTTCCGCGCCGAGGGGGTCAACGGCGGTCGTCCCATTTCCGGCAGCTTTACCGACAAGGGGGATCGGTTGGAGATCAGCGGCTTTGGCGACTACTTCGCAAGCTTTGCCGTGATCGTGAATGCGGACGGCTCTCTGACCGTCACGGCTGTCCCGCGTGCAGGGAAGGGAAAAGCACTGGACGGTGTCACCTTCGCCCCGCCCGCCTCGGTCAGCTACGAGGGTCAGCCCTTCGTGGGGGACTACCACTGCCCGTACTTGAATCTTTCCTCCTATGACAATACTCCGTATCTGGAGAACTACACGCTGTCCCTGAACGCGGACGGTACGGTGGCCTACCGCGGCTTCTATTCCACCAAGCTCGGCTACTACTATGTGTTCCGCGACGGCAGCTACATCGTCCTGACACTGGAGGGCTACACCAGTATCTTCCGCTACGATGCGGAGCATAACGTGATCTGGGGTACCCTGGAGCGCGGCGTGACTGCCAAGACGACTCTGGTACTCCTCCCGGTCTCCGAGGGGGATGCCAAGCTGTTCGTGCTGGATCTGTCGCGGGAGAATATCCTGATGACCAACCCCGTGCGCTCCTACTTGATCCGAGACGGGAAGATCGCCTTTGATGCGGTCATCGAGGCGCCGTCCTTCGAGGAGGGCGCGCGTGTGACCGTGGACGGCAAGGATTACCGCACCGTGTACTATGTGTTCAACGACCGCCCGGGCTACAGCCTGCTCAGCATCGGCGACGAGGAGGGCAGTTACACCTGGGACGGCAAGCGGATCACGCTGGACGGGCTCGGTAGCTTTGATGGTGACGTGCGCGGGAGCTATTGGCGGTATGACGACCTGATCGTTCTGCTGTCCGAGGATGACCGCATGGTGGGCTTCTCCTGCACGGCGGCACGGGCGGCGGAGGGTGTCGTGACCCCCTTGGCGACCGACGGCTACCAAGGGGTCTGGTACAAGGCCTCCGAACTGCATGAGAGCGAGGTCGGGGACAAGTATTACAAGCTCCTTCTGGACGGCTTCGGTCACGCGACCTTCTTATATTGGAATGAGGACTACGGTTGTTACCGCTTCACCTGGGGCAATGAGTGGACGCCCTACACCCTGACCGATACCGGTGTCCACTGCCGGTTCAATCAGTACCAGCTTGCCGATCTGGTGTTCTACTACGATATGCAACTGGTCTACTCCAAGTCCTTCGGCTACATGGGGGAGACCTCCTTCACGGCAGGCGGCTATAGCGGCACGACTCAGCCGCCCGCCCTGCCGAACGGCCTGATCGGAAGCTACACCGGGCTGGATGCGAACGGTGTGGCGGTGGTGTTCAACCTCCGCGCCGACCTGAGCGGGAGCTGGCGCGGTCAGCCCTTCACCGCCACCTACGATGGCGAACACAGCTTGTATTTCGTCACGACCGGCGAGTCCTACTGCTTTGACACGCAGACTCTGACCCTGACGGGCGGGGGACAGACCATCTCCCTGTCCCGCGCAGGGGAGGTCACCGAGGTCATCCCTGCCGCCCTGTGCGGGAGCTTCAGCGGAGTCTGGAGCGGCCTTAACGTGGCCTCGGGCGAGGTGCGCACCGTGGTGGTGCAGTCGGACGGAACCGTCCTCTATCAGGGGATGGAGTTCGCGGCGACCTACTCTGCGGGGGCTGTTTACGGTACATCCGGCAACTTTACCATCCGCCTGACATGGGACGGCGGGAGCGGCTACGCGGCTCGGGTGGTGTTCACCGACCCGAGCGAGGGCGGCTCACATGAGTATGTGTGCGAGTCATTGCAACCGGACTGATTATTTATGCAGATAAACTCATAATTATTCGGATTTTTTTCGGAAAACCGTGGTTTTTTTGGAAAAACCATCTTGACATTCATGCGAAAATGATATATAATAAGTTATCTTTTTTCCGAGGAGGCATTTGTATGAAAAAGAGAATATCTCTCGTCCTGCTTTTGTCCGTACTGGTGCTGGCACTGGCTCTGTTTGCCGTTGCTTGCTCTGATGACGGCGAGGGCGAGACCGGCACGTCCACCGAGTCTGCGGTCGTGACCGAGACCCCGACCGAGACTCCCACCGAGGCTCCGACCGAGACTCCGACTGAGCCTGTGGAGACTCCCACCGAGTCTGCAGAGACTCCCACCGAGACCCCGACCGAGGCTCCCACCGAGACCCCGACCGAGGCTCCGACTGCGGCTCCCACCGAGGCTCCCACCGAGCCCGCGACCGAGCCTGCAACTGAGCCTGCAACCGAGCCCGACAGCTATGCCGACGGCATGAAGGCATGGTACGAGGGCAAGGGCGAGGGAACCACATGGAAGGACCTTGTCGGCAGCAACGACATGACCGTCACCATCGACGATAAGAACTACTTTACCGAAGATGGCTTCTTTGTGGATTCCACCCAGCACTACTTCCCGCAGGAGATCGTTGACATGGTCAACGGCAGAACCTTCACGGTAGAGATCCTGCTGAGCGACATCGTTTCCAAGGGCGGAAACTACAATACCCTGCTGAACAGTAAGAACGACAACCTGTCCCTGTATCAAATGACCACCGATGGTAAGCTGTACCTCAAGTGGGCGCAGAGCGGTCAGCCCAGACCGACGACTGCGGCCGATGTCAGCGACCTGCTGGAGAACGATACCCTGATCACCATCACCTACAATGCAGACGGTAAGGTCTCCATGTACATCAACGGTGAGCTGATCGCCGCTTCCGACTGCGGCGGTAAGATCATGGGCGCGGATAACCTGTTCATCGGCCATGAGCATGAGCAGAAGGTGTTCAGCGGCATTTACAAGTCCATCCGCTTCTACGATCGTGAGCTGACCGCCGCTGAGGTCATGAACAACAAGCTCTACGACGAGGTTCGCAAGAACCAGCCCAAGCAGCTGTGGACACCGATCTCTTCCACCGCTATGTCTGCCGATACCTACTACGAGGACGGCACGACCATGAAGGACGGTCAGGCTCAGGCATGGCTGGCCGAGAATCGCGCTGACGGTATCAAGGGCGTGAACAACATCATGTTCCGCGGCTGGGCCGGCATCGGCGATAAGGAGATCGCTGCGTACGGCTACGCATTCGATGAGGATCTGGAGGGTGCTGTCTGGAGTGCCGACTTCATCAAGGATGCTGAGGATGCTGTTAAGGCCGCTGCCGGCAGCGAGTTCGCTACCCGCTATGAGATCCTGGTGGATCTGTCCGTGGTTCCCGAGAACGAGACCCATGTCCTGCACCTGCTGGTGAAGGCCACCGACGGCTCCGTCTTCGAGCTGGCGAACTGGAATACCATCGAGATCAAGGTCACGGGTAATCAGGCCGCGCCCAAAGGTGTCTCCTTCGACGACTTCAAGGCCGGTGCTACCGAGTACCACAACACCGCCGCTACCGGCAACTGCTTCGTGCAGCTGGAGGCCGCGAACAACACCGTGACCGTTCCCGCCGGCGGAAACCATGATTCCGTGTACTTCCGCGGCTGGATCGGCTTTAACCAGGCCATGACCCAGATCGGCTATGCCATCGACGGCGGTGAGATCGTCTGGGACGACTTCTTCAAGAACACCGAGGATGCTGTCAAGGGTGCGGGCGGCGAGTTCGCACAGCGATTCGAGGTAACGGTTCCCACGGCTGAACTGGCGGCCGGTACTCATACCGTTGCCTGCATCATCGAGCTGGAGGACGGGCGAGTCTATGTCTTCTCCGAGATCACGCTGGTGATCGAGCAGGCTACCATCGACAGCTATGTCGGTACCTGGTACGACATGGATAAGCAGATCCTGATCACGGTCGCCGCTGATGGTACCGTCACCGGCACCAATGTCGCCTCTGCCGCGCTGAACGACGACGGCGCGCTGGTCGTGAAGACCAACGAGCGCATGGAGAGCTACACTCTGACCCCCGCTGCCGACGGCAAGAGCGTGAACGTGGATCACGCCTTTGATCCCTACGGCGACGGCTACGACATCGACCATGAGAGCTTCACCCTGACCAAGCTGGAGGCCACCGGCCTCGGCGGTTCCTACCGTCAGGACAAGAACACCTACCTGATCGTGGCGGACAACGGTGTCATCACCAAGGTCGGCTCTGCTGACTCCGACGCGCCTTACTTCGGTCTGGTCGTGGCGGATGCCGAGGGCAACGGCGTGACCGTGACCTATAAGTCCAGCAGCTACTCCAAGCTGTACAGCTTCCACGCTGTCAAGGACGAGAAGGGCAACCTGGTTCTGGACGGCAACGCAGGTCTGTATGTGGCTGACACGACCGACTTTGCAAGCTACTACTGCTCCGAGACCGGCGAGTACCTGTATGTCTTCACGGTCGGCGAGACCTCTGTCATCGTCTACCGCGAGAAGCTGGACGAGGGCTATGCCTACGCCTACGCTACCGTCGAGGGCACCCTTGCCGACGGCGAGATAATTACCTTCACCGCCGGTGAGAAGACCGGCACCGTCAAGCTGGCCGGCGGCTACATGAGCTACGCCTCCGCTGAGGCGGGCAGCTACACCGTCGGTGATAAGACCGCGACTCTGGACGGCTTCGGCACCATGACAATGGATGGTCAGACCTATGCCTACACCGTTGCAGGCGACCTGTTGACCGCTGAGGGTCTGGGCATCTACAAGCTGGATGTCGAGGCAAAGACCCTGACGGCCGCTGCCGAGATCGGCTATGCCGGTACCTACGACTACTGGGTGGATTACGCGTGGAACGAGAAGTACACCCTGAAGCTGGACGGCTACGGCACCGCGACCCTGATCTACTCCGCCTCCTACGGCGACACCACCTATGTCGGTTCCTACACCGTTGTGGACGGCAAGCTGACCATCGCAGATTGCAACTACTCCTTCAACGGCGAGTGGACGCTGACCCATGACGGCAACGCCATGGAGAAGACCTCCTGGGGTACGCTGTATCAGTTGGTCAAGACGGACTATGAGCCGACCATTGATGATTCCGTGTTCTTCGGCTACTGGCAGAACGGCGATGTGATCCTCCACATCTACGAGGAGGAGGGTATGCTGTGGCTGGATGGCTTCGGCGTGACCTCCAAGCGGCCTTACCACTCCTGGGACGGTGCAGTCCTGATGTTCGAGGCGGCTGACGATTGCGCGATCCTGGAGAGCAAGCCCACCGTCATCTACATGATCTCCCTGCAGGACGGCAAGCTGTGCATCACGCATGATTGCACCAACGGCTTCGACGACGACGGCTATGTGGCTACCGAGCCTGTGACCGTGACCTACGAGGCTGCCGAGGCTCCCGAGGAGACCTTCGCCTTCGGTGAGGATGTCATCGGTACCTGGTACAAGGCCGACGGCACCGAGATCGTCGTCACGGCCGACAGCATCACCGTCGGTGGCGTGGTCGGTACCGACTACTCCATGGAGATGGTATGGGGCTCCTACACCTACTACTTCAGCATCGACGGCGAGGCTTGCCAGCTGTATGCAGGCTGGCCCGAGTCGGGTGCCGGCATCTACTACGGTCCGGCGGACAGCTGGGATGTCGAGGAGCTGTACGCAACGGCTCCTGCGGGCGAGAAGGACGAGTTCGCGGGCAAGTGGATCTGCGACAGCCTCGTTTGGGAGTTTGACGGTCAGGGTACCGCCACCAACGAGGACGGCTACACCTACAGCTACACCGTGGCTGACGGTGTCATCACCTTTGCCAACGCGGCTTACACCATCACCGGCTCCATCAACGAGGATGGCGCACTGGCTCTGCACTACGACGACGGCTACGGCGAGGATATCTTTGACAAGGTCTTCACCAAGGAGGAGTCCGAGGAGCCTGTCGGCGAGCAGATCCCCGAGGAGCTGTGGGGCACCTGGTCCGGTGACACCGAGTGGGCACACTACGACCTGATCATCACGGCTGACGGCGCGGATCTGGTTGAGGAGTACGAAGCAGAGTACGCCGTTGCCTACACCTTTGTTTCCTATGTGGACGGTGTCCTGACTCTCAACAGCATGGCATGGGGTGAGGTGACCCTGACCATCACCGGTGAGAACACCGCTCACTTCTACCAGAACCGCTACACCGAGTTCGACATGGTGCGCGGCGGCGCGACCGGCGGCGATGAGGATAAGATCCCCGCTGAGTTCCAGGGCATCTGGGAGTGCGATTTCGATGCATACGGTTCTATTGGTCATGCTATCTGGACCATCACGGGGGACAGCGTTTCCCTGTATGCCGAGGAGATGGACTTTACCTACCGGTTCGTTTCCTATGCAGACGGCGTTCTGAACCTCTCCTGCGACGGCTTCCCCGCAACCATGACCCTGACCGAGACCGGCATCCACTGCGTGGATGACTACTACGGTGAGATGGATCTGGTCAAGTCCGAGGGTGGCTCCGAGCCACAGGCCGGCATCCCCGAGGAGTTCTACGGCATCTGGGAGGGCGAGATCGATTCCTACGGTTCGACCACGCATGCGGTTTGGACCATCACGGCAGACGGTATCACCCTGTTCGCCGAGGATGTGTACTACGACTACACCTTTGTTTCCTACACCGACGGTGTTCTGAACCTCAACTGCGAGGGCTTCCCCGCAACCATGACTCTGACCGAGGACGGCATCTACTGCGTGGATGACTACTACGGCGAGATGGATCTGACCAAGACCGGCGATGCTCCGGCTCCCGGCACCGAGGCTCAGATCCCCGAGGAGTTCCGGGGGATGTGGAGCGGTGAGTTCGACTTCTACGGCGAGATGACCACGATCGATCTGGTCATCGCTGACAAGAAGGTCACCATGTACCTGGACGGCGATCTGGATTGGCCCACCGTCCTGAACTATGTGTCCTGCGAGGGCAACGTGCTGGTGGTGACCGATTCCATGATGGAGGTCACGCTGACCCTGAACGACGGTACGCTGCACTACAGCGACGAGTACTTCGGAGAGTTTGACCTGACTCCGGCTGAGTAATGTAACAAAAGGGGCTGACACCCGCGGGTGTCAGCCCCTTTCCTTATGTATCCTGCCATTCGTCCGCCAGCAGGGAGCATCTCCCGATGGTGCGGTAGATACCGTTTACCTTGATGGCATCCCGTGACCAGCCCTCAAAGGTCATCCCGACCCGCTCCATCAGGCGGAGGGAGGGGTCATTGCCCTGCATGAATCGCGCCTCGATGCGGTGCAGGTGCAGTTCCCCAAAGCCGAACCCGATGACACGGCGCACCGCCTCGGTCGCAAAGCCCCGGCCGCCGTACTCCGGGTTAAGCACATACCCGATCTCCCCTGCATCCGCACCGTAATCAAAGGAGGTAAAGCCGCAGGTGCCGATCATGTGCCCGCTTTCGCGGTGGACGACCGCCCAGTCAAAGAAGTCCCCCGTGCGGTACCGCTGACCGATATAGGTCAGGTACTCGCGGGTGAAGCCGATGTCCCGATGGGGCGACCAGAGCAGGTAGCGGGTGACATCCTCGCGGCAGGAGTAGGCGTACATATCCTCAGCATCCCGCACCCGCATCCCGCGCAGGATCAGACGCGGTGTCTCCAAGAGGGGGATGTGGGAAAACAGCTTGAAGATCGTCTCTTTCCTCATGAAAAAGCACTCCTTGAAGGGTTAGTTCTTCTATTATACGCTTTCCCTCGGAAAAAGCAAGGGCTTTTTGCCACCATTTTGTAAAAGATTCGCAAATATTCACGCCGTCCTCTTGACAATCAGATGACCGCAGGATATAATAAGACTAAAGCTGTTCGTATAGTTCAACCAAGATCGAAGGGGAGAAATGTATATGCAACTCAAGATCAACGACATCATGATCCCGGGCACCCTGCTGACCAAGGCCGAGGCGGGCGGTGTTACCGGACTGGAATTTCTCAACCGTGTCTTTTTCCCCAGTGAGGGTGTCATGCTCTCCCGCATTCGGGACGTATCGGGGGTGGACGGCTCCACGCTCCAGAACTGGACGAAGCGCGGATGGGTCGAGAATGCACCTCTGAAACGCTACGGCATTGACCAGGTCGCCAATATCCTCATCATCAATATGCTGCGCTCCTGTGTCCGTCTGGATCATATCACCTACCTCATCCGTTACATCAACGGCCGCGTGGACAACCGCAGTGATGACATCATCCGTGAGTCGGTACTGTACGATTATATCTGTCGGACGTTGGATCGCTTGATGGAGGAAGAGAACTGCTCGGATGAGTCCATCCGCGCCATCATCGAGGAGGTGACTGCCTCCTACGAGGAGGTGCGCCCGGGTAGCCGCGAGCGGCTGAACCATGCGCTCTGCATCATTGTCGTTGCGTACTATGCGGTGGTTCTGAAGCACCATGCCGATGATATGATCTCAGACCTGATGCATCGGAGCGAGGGTATGTTCGAGTGAGTGGAGGGGTTATGAAGCAATTTTGTCGAAGCCTGCTGGATGCCGTTGTGTATCTGGTCTATATTTTCCTGTCCTGCCTTGTGGTGCTGCTGGTGGAAGCCCTGCTCCTGTATGTGCTGGACAAATTCGTCCTGCTCTCTTATCTGACCCAGACCGTGATAAGGCTGGTGATCTACTCGCTGGGTGTCCCCGCGATGATCGGCGTGGCGGGGTATCTGGAGGGGTATCGTGAAGCTGAGTCCCACCCGGGATGGACGGCATTTTCCTGCGGTCTGGCGGTGCTGGTTCCCCAGCTCCTGCTGGCTCTGCTGTTCCACTTCCGCCAGTTCTGCGCGGGTGCCGTGCCGTTCGCCGCAGGGCTCTTGCGGGACGGCAAGGCTGTCACGGCGGACAGCATCCTGTTTACCGAGATCGGACAGCTTTGGCTCTTCCTCGGTGTCTATGTCGGGTATGGCGTCCTGTATGCCGTTACCCTGACGGTCTGCCGTGAGATCGGTGTGTACCGCCGTCTGCGGCAACGCTGCGAGATGGGGCTGACACCGGACGGGAGAGCACACCGGGAATCGTGATGTCATCCGATGCGAAATTCCTCGGAAACGGTTGACAGAATCCAAAAAAAATAGTATAATATCCCCGATATATACCCATTCAAGAAGTAAATCAACCACGCGGCTCTCTCGCGGAGCCACGGTGGTGCAGTGAAAGGAATCCTATCAACATGAGTGAGATCAATGTGAACCTCTCGGAACAGGAGCAGGTGCGCCGCGCGAAGCTGCAGAAGCTGGTAGAGCAGGGAAATGACCCGTTCGAGAAGACGGTATTCGATGTTACCGCGCATTCGGACGAGATCAAGGAGAAGTTTGATACTCTGGAGGGCAGTGAGGTCGCCATTGCAGGTCGTTTGATGACCAGACGGATCATGGGCAAGGCCTCTTTTACCCATATCGCCGACCGAAACGGCGAGATCCAGGTGTATGTCCGCAAGGACGAGGTCGGTGAGGAGACCTACGCCGCCTTCAAGAGCGATTTTGACATCGGCGATATCGTGGGCGTGCGCGGAACCGTCTTCCGCACCAACAGCGGCGAGATCTCGGTGCGCGCCACGCACTTTGAGATGCTGGCCAAGGCACTCCGCCCGCTCCCCGAGAAGTTCAACGGTCTACGGGATGTGGACACCAAGTACCGCCATCGGGAGATCGACCTGATCATGAATGGGGATGTCCGCGAGACCTTCGTCAAGCGGAGCCGTATCATCAATGCCCTGCGGAACTACCTCAACAGCAAGGGCTTTCTGGAGGTGGACACGCCGATCCTGCAGACCGTGGAGATCGGTGCCTCGGCTCGCCCCTTCTTTACCCACCACAACACGCTGGACATCGACATGGTGCTCCGCATTGAGACCGAGCTGTTCTTGAAGCGGCTGATCGTCGGCGGCTTTGAGAAGGTCTACGAGGTGGGACGTATCTTCCGCAACGAGGGCATGGACACCAAGCATAACCCTGAATTCACCACCATCGAGCTGTATCAAGCCTATACCGACTTCCGCGGCATGATGGATCTGGTGGAGGAGATGATGAAGACCGTCGTGACCGAAGTCTGCGGCTCCACCGTCATCACCTATCAGGGCAAGGAGATCGACTTGGGTCACTGGGAACGCCTGACCATGATCGAGGCGGTCAAGAAGTACTCCGGCGTGGACTTTGGCGAGATCGCCACCGACGAGGAGGCCATCGCCATCGCCAAGGAGAAGCACGTCGAGCTGCCCGCCGTACCCACCAAGGGAGCCATCCTGGCGGAGTTCTTTGATGCTTTCGTGGAGGAGAACCTCATCCAGCCGACTTTCATCTACGACTACCCCGTAGAGATCTCGCCGCTGGCCAAGCGCAAACCCTCCGACCCGACCCTTACCGAGCGGTTTGAGTATTTCATCAACGCGACCGAGTATGGCAATGCCTTCTCGGAGCTGAACGACCCCATTGACCAGAAGGCGCGCTTTGAGCGGCAGATCGCCGAGCGCAAGAAGCTGGATCCGAACACCACCGCGCAGGTGGATTACGACTACATTCTGGCGCTGGAGCACGGCCTGCCGCCCACAGGCGGTCTGGGCTTCGGGGTCGATCGCCTGGTCATGCTCCTGACCGACTCTCCCTCCATTCGGGACGTGCTGCTGTTCCCGACCATGAAGCCGCTGGATCAGGCGAACTCCGCTGATCGTTCATAACCATCCCCCGCCGAAGCCCGCGCAAAATAATTTGCGCCGGCTTCGGCGTTTCTGTCACCTTTTGACTTTTTGGCTGTCTATACGGATGAACGGACTTGAACAGCCGATTGTAAAAGTGCTCTTTTTCTGAATACATTGTGGGGCAGGGGTCCCACATGGGCGGAGGATGACGAGAAAAACTGTCGGCAAACCATTTCTCGGCAGCAAAATATGTCATAAAAGTCCTTGAAAGGGGTCTGGGGGAAACTTCCTTCAGGAAGGTTCCCCCAGATATGTGACTTTTACAATTGGCTAAAGGACTTGAAAGGAAGGAGCCGATATGAGAGACGACACGCAGGACACCCTGCGCCTGACCGAGCGATACCTCGCGCGGGACGAGAGCGTGGTGCAGGAGACAGCGCGGCTGTATGAGCCGCTGTGCATGAGCATCGCGCTGAACATCCTCTGCAACCGCGAGGACGCGGAGGAGTGTGTCAACGACACCTGGCTGAAGGTGTGGAACCACATCCCGCCCGACCGCCCGCGTTCAATGGCGGCCTATCTGGGAAGGATCGTCCGCAACCTGGCCATCAACCGCTGGCACGCGGGGCGGGATCGGGCATTCCTGGTGGATCTGGACGAGCTGCGGGATTGTCTTCCGCTTGCCGAGGAGGAGGCGGGACAGCTGCCCACCCTGCTGGACGAGTTCTTAGCGGGCTGTGACCCGCTGGATCGCCGTCTGTTCGTAGGGCGGTACTGGTACGCCTACTCGGTCAAGGATATGGCGGCGGCCAACGGCATGAAACGCAACACGGTCTCGCAACGCCTGACGCGGGTGCGAAAGCAGTTGAAGCAGTTTTTGGAGGAAAGGGGTTACAGAATATGAAGGAGCGGAAGCGTATGGAGCGGGAGACTCTCCTCAAGCAGCTCGGGAGCATTTCCGAGACATATGTACTGGAGGCGGCGGATATCGCCTCATCCGAGCGACCGGAGCGGCAGGAGCGGCGGGGGAGCTTTTGGTTCCGCCTGCGTACCAGCCCCCTCCCGGCGGTCTGCTTGGGCTTTGTCGTGGCACTGGTGGTCATCGCTGCCATCGTCCGTGCGAGTTGGACATCCCCCGAGACCCCTGTGGGCACCGAGGGCGGGCTACCCGGTGCCTCTCTGTCCGGAACGGATGTAATCTACACGCCCCCGGTGGATGCCCCCGAGGAGGACGCGGAGCTGATCGCACAGGGCTACACGGCACAGATCGGTCGTATCGTTCGCCACACGGGCGGGTACTTCTTCGTGTGGCAGGACAGCTACGGTCGCTGGGACTTTACCGTCTTGACAAAGGGCTTCGGGCAGACCGATGCCATCCCGGATGACCTCAACAACGGCGACCTCGTGCGGGTGTATTATCAATATATCCAAAAGACCTATCCGTCATCCATGCCGGTCTACCGCGCCGAGCTGTTGCAGAGAGGTCAGCTTGATCTGGTGGACGGTGCGACACTGGGCAACATCATGGCTCTGAGCGGAGACATGGAAATGGGCGCGGGCTGGGCGATCTGCTTCGATAACATCCAGACCGGACGGCTGTACCGCATGGGAAATGAGTGGTTCTTGATCCGCGAGGACAAGGATGGAAACCAGACGGGTTACTGCTATCTTCGCAGTGCATCGTGGCTGGATCCGGGCTTGGCGGATGACTTCCAAACCGGCGACCGCGTGGAGGTGTCGGGCGGTTTCTTCTACTATACCGACCCGCCTATCCTGCCTACCTACCGCGTGACCCTTCTGGAGCGCGGCGACGAGAGCGACATTGACCCCGATATCCTTCGGAAATTGACCGATTGGGGCGACCTGAAGCTCGAAGGCGGCACCCTCCCGCCCTTTGAGTCGGCGACCGAGCCGGAGACCGAACCGAAGAATGAGCCGGAGACCGAGCCCCTGCCGACGGGGTATACCAAGACGGTCGGTCGTATCCTTCGCCGCACGAATGGTAGCTACTACCTCATTTCGGAGGATGGCGGAAGCGTGGTATGCATAGGAAGTGCTCTCAGTGGGGTAAATGTTATCCCGGATGATCTGCACAACGGCGATCTCGTGCGGGTGTACCACATGGGACTTTTTGAGAGTTATCCGGTACAGATGCCGGTCTATCGCCTGGACTTGATCCGGGAAGGAACTCTTACCGAGATCACGAATATCAAGTCGGTGCTGAATCGCATCATCACGGGGATCGAGTTCGATGTGGATGTGACCGGGCGGCTGTACCACGATGAGGCAAACGACCTCTGGTACCTGTTTTGGACGGACGATGAGGGGCACACGACAGGCCGTTTCGATCTCCTGTATGACTACCTTGTCGGGGATGTCGACCTCGCCAATTTCCAGACCGGCGATCTCGTGACGGTGTCGGGGGATAACTATTTGGAGTCCGACCCGCCCATCCTGCCGGCCTTCTATATCACGCTCCGGGCACACGGAACCGAGGCCGACATCGACCCGGAGCATCTGGCGTGGCTGATAAATGATCCGACTGAGTGAAGTCATACACGACCTATAGGTATCCCCCTCCGACGGCGGAGGGGGATATTCATGTATATTCACTCGTTTATTCATGCAGAATGACCATCGTAAGACGGCATATCCTGCATTGGACGCGCTTGACCCCCTCCCACAGCACCCCGAATGTGTCGAAATGCACCGTATTTACACGACCTTTTGGCGAAACGCACAAAAAAACAGCCTGCCAAGCCCGTTCGCATATTTATTCGCACAAATTCAAAAAAGTTGCGAAAAAGGGCTTGACAAATGCATATTTATGCGGTATAATAGCGCCATCACAGACGAGCACACGAACAAAAATATAACGGCTCATCAAGAAGGAGATCATCATGAAAAAGTTTCTATCCATTCTGCTGGCGGCACTGATGCTGTGCGGTAGCGTATGCGCTCTGGCTTCCTGCGGCGATGCCGAGGAGGAGGGTCTGGACAAGGCCTACAACAAGTACCTGGAACAGTACAAGTTTGACGACAGCGACAAGCCTACCCTGACCGTGGCACTCTCCCCCGACTTTGCTCCCATGGAGTTCACCGACACCGCTAAGTCCGGTCAGGATCAGTACGTCGGCTTCGACCCCCTGCTGGCTCAGTATCTGGCCAAGGAGCTGGACATGAAGCTGGTGATCAAGCCTATGTCCTTTGATGCCTGCATGACCGCCGTTCAAACCGGCGCAGCTGACCTCGGTATCTCCGGCTTCTCCTGGACGGCCGAGCGTGGTGAGAAGTTCCTGATCTCGGACTACTATGTGGCCGGCGAGAATGAGAACGGACAGGTCATCATCACCACCAAGGAGAATGAGGGCAAGTGGAAGACCAAGGCTGACTTCGCCGGCAAGAAGATCGGCGCACAGGGCGGCTCTCTGCAGGAGCTGCTGGTCAAGGAGAACTTCGGTGAGGATGCTCTCTCCCTGTACACCGACCTGACGGTCGCCGTGGAGGCTCTGATGACGGGTAAGATCGATGCACTGGCGGTTGCTGTCGGTAACGGCGATGCCTTTATCAGCAAGAACCCCGACAAGCTGGGTCAGACCGGCTTTGAGTTCGAGGTCGAGGATAAGTACAAGAACAACGTCATTCTGATCAACAAGAACGATCAGGAGCTGCTGGACAAGGTCAACGCGGCTCTGGCAAAGGCCATGGCGGCCGATGTCTACGACAGCTGGTACGAGGCCTGCCAGATCTACTCTCAGGTCAAGACGGCTGACGAGCTGGGCTACGACGATAACGGCAACAAGATCACGAACGCGGATTGATAGACCGCACGGGCTGTTGCAGATCGGGTCGGCGCCGCCGCAGGAACACCCTGCGGCGGGCGGCTCGGTCGCGGCGGCCCCTGTATCTGTATAAGAAGGGAAGGAACGGCATATGACGTTTGGTGAGCTTATCGTATCCATGGGCGAGATATTTGCGAAGTACTGGAAGGTGTTCCTCTTGGAGGGACTGACCTGTACTCTTCTGCTCTCGCTCATTACCGTGTTTTTTGGGGCGATCTTGGGTGCCCTGTTTGCTGTCGGCAAGATGTCACGCGTTAAGCCCTTGAGTTGGATCGTGACCGCCGTGATCGAGGTGGTGCGCGGAACGCCGTTGCTCCTGCAGCTGTATGTGGGCTACTTCCTCTTGCCCATGCTGTTCCCGTCGCTCCAACTGAGTGAATTTACCACCGTTGCGATCTCGCTGGTGCTCAACAGTGCCGCGTATGTCTCGGAGGTCATTCGTTCCGGTATCCAGGCCGTGGACAAGGGGCAGACCGAGGCGGCGCGCACGGTGGGGCTGACCTCCTTTACCACCATGACCTCGGTGGTTCTGCCGCAGGCCATCAAGAATATCCTGCCGGCTCTGGGTAACGAGTTCGTGACGGTCATCAAGGAGACCTCGCTGGCCTCCACCTTCTTCGTGGGTGAGCTGATGACTTCCTACCAGATCGTGAAGGGCAATACCTTCCAGTCTCTGCCCACATTGATGATCGTGGGTATCATCTATTTTGTCATTACCTTTGCCCTGTCCAAGGTCATCGGCTTATTTGAAAGGAGAATGAAGCATGAGCGTGCTTGATACGCAGTCCGCCCCCCGCAAGATGCTGGAGGTACGCGGCTTATATAAGAGTTTCGGTGACCTGCAGGTCCTGCGCGGGGTATCCACTGACATCGGCGCGGGCGAGGTGGTGTCCATCATCGGTCCCTCCGGTTCGGGTAAGAGCACCATGCTGCGGTGCATGAACCTCTTGGAGACCCCCACCTTCGGCGAGGTATGGATGGAGGGTAAGCTCCTGACCCCCGTCGATCCCTACCTGCACCCTGAGGTCATCGAGACCTCCAAGACCTATCAGAAGCTGGTGGGGCAGGGCATGAGCGAGGAAGAGGCTGTCCTGAAGATCAAGAAGGAAGACTTGCTTCACGAGCATTTCAGTGCCGAGGGCAAGGAGTATCGTGCCCTCATGAAAAAGATCTACGCCGAGAATCACCTGGATATCAATCTTGCACGCCGCAAGATGGGCATGGTGTTCCAGCAGTTCAACCTGTTCAACAACCTGACGGTCATGGGCAACATGATCCTGGCTCCGGTCAAGCTGAAGCTCAAGACCCGCGAGGAGGCGGTCGCGCAGGCGGAGGTGCTCCTGCAACGTATCGGTCTGCTGGACAAGAAGGATGTCTACCCCTCTACCCTGTCGGGCGGACAGAAACAGCGTATCGCCATCGTCCGCGCCTTGATGATGGAGCCGGACGTGATGCTGTTTGACGAGCCGACCTCGGCACTCGACCCGGAGATGATCGGCGAGGTGCTGGACTTGATGAAGGATCTGGCGAATACCGGCATGACCATGGTCATCGTCACCCACGAGATGGCCTTTGCGCGGGAGGTATCTGACCGCGTGCTGTTTATGGACGGTGCCAACATCCAGGAGGAAGGCGCACCCGAGCAGATATTCAAGAACCCGCAGAACCCGCGTCTGAAGGAATTCCTCAGCAAGGTTCTCTGATCCTGCCATGATCGAGCAAACAAAGCAGATCGCACTGGATGCGATCACCGCCGAGGCCGCGACCTTCTGCGACCTGTCGGATGAGATATGGGGCTATGCCGAGCTGTCCTTGAAGGAATTCCGCTCGGCGGGAGCCTACTGCCGCGTGCTGGCCGAGCTGGGCTTTGCCGTCGAGCAGGAGGTCTGCGGGATCAAGACCGCATTTTTGGGTCGGTACGGCAGCGGGAAGCCGGTGATCGGCATACTCGGCGAGTTTGATGCGCTGTCGGGGCTGTCGCAGGTCGGCGGTGCTACCGAGCACACCGAGCTGACCCCCGGTGGGAACGGTCACGGTTGCGGGCATAATATGCTGGGCGCGGGCGCACTGGCGGCGGCGTACGGCATCAAGACTTATCTGGAAAAGACCGGCAAGAGCGGCACGGTCATCTTCTTCGGTACGCCCGGCGAGGAGGGCGGTGCAGGGAAGGCCTTCATGGCGAAAGCGGGACTGTGGTACGACATCGACTGCGCCCTGACCTGGCATCCCGACGACGCCAACGAGGTTGTGACCGGTACCTGCAACTCCTGCATCCAGACCCTCTACCGCTTCCACGGGGTCGCGGCACACGCCGCCGGTGACCCGGAGGACGGTCGCAGTGCGCTGGATGCCGTGGAGCTGATGAACACCGGGGTGCAGTACCTGCGGGAGCATATGAAGTCGGATGCTCGCATCCATTACGCCATCATCGACGGCGGCGGTGCCTCCCCCAACGTCGTACAGGCCAACGCAAGTGTGCTGTACATGGTGCGCTCCCTGTCGGTCAAGGATGCCCTCGCCCTGCAAGCGCGGGTGGATCGGATCGCTGAGGGGGCGGCACTCATGACTGAGACCACCTGCGAGAAGGTCTTTATCGACGGTTGCTCCAACACGGTGCCGAACCACACACTGGAGAAGGTGATGTATGAGAATTATACCGCGTTGGGAGTGCCGCACTATACCAAGGAGGAACAGGCCTTCGCACGCGCCCTCAAGACCACCTACCCCGACCGCGGTCGTCTGCCGGGTCTGGCGGCCGCCTGTGACCCGAACGCCGCCGCTGTCGTGCGGGAGCTGAGCGATGGCGGGACACTGGCTCTGAATCAGTTCCTCTGCCCGCTCTACACGGGCTACGCCTTTGAGGCCGGCTCCACCGATGTGGGGGATGTCTCCTGGCAGACCCCGACGGCACAGCTGCATACCGTTTGCTTTCCCGCCGGTGCACCGGGACACTCCTGGCAGAATGTTTCCTGCGGCAGGACTTCCATCGGGCACAAGGGACTTCTCCACGCGGGACGAGTGCTGGCGGCGACCGCCATCGACCTGTACGAGCACCCCGACCTGCTGGCCGCCGCACAGGCGGAATTTGAGCAGGTCGCGCAGGGGGGCTACGTCTGCCCCATCCCCGATGGGGAGACCGCTCGGGCGGTGGAGCTGTAAAAATATCGTGTGGGACGCTCTCCCTATGGGCGTCCCATCGATCTTTTAGAGGCACCTTGCGCGTATTTTTGCAAATATTTCCCATTCCTCTTGACCGAAGGGGATTTTTTTGGTATACTATAGACAGCATATCACAGCGCAAAGGAGGAAGCCATATGACAAGCGTGAGCGAGGCGGCAGGGGTGCGGTATGCCGAGTCCGAGGGGGATCGGGAGTTGACCCGTCTGCAGGACAGCATTCGTGCGCGGAAGGGCATCCTTGCCTGCGGGAGGGAGTACGCGGCCGCCGTGACGGCGGAGGGGCGAGTTCGCTTTGCGGGTACAAACAAGTGGGGGCAGGAGGCCGCCGCCGCTTGGCGGAATATGACAGCCGTCGTGGGCGGCGCGGAATGCATTCTGGGCGTGACGACCGACGGCTCGGTGCGCTTTGCCGGGCGGGATACGGCGGGTCTGCGGGCAGGGCTTGCGCACCTACGGCGGGTCTCCCTGCTGGCGGTATCCCCCACACACGCCGCCGCCCTGCTGATGGGTGGGCGCGTCCTGTGTGTCGGGGACGGAGCAGAGGCTTGCGCCGCCGTGTCGGAGTGGCGCGACATACGGGATATTTGTTGCGGACGGAATTTCACCTTGGGTCTGACCGCGGACGGCGAGGTGTTGGTGGCGGGCGGCGACTACGCCCTACGGGAGAAGATCGCCGCGTGGGGGCGAGTCGCGGGGCTTTTCTCGGACGACTGTGGAGAGCAGGTGTATGCCATCACGGCCACCGGTGGCTTGGTCGGTACCGGTCGTATCCCCGGACGACTGCGCCGTGCGGGACACCTCGCCTTCGTGGCCGCCTCCCGCGCGGGTATTTGGGGCATCACCGCGACGGGACAGCTCTGTGGACGGCGCCGCATGACCGACGGAACGGCACTCTTGACGCTGGCGGCGGGGGGCGGACATCTCCTGTCACTGGATCGGGATGGGTGTGTACACGAGCCGGAGCCGCGGCTCGGGGGTGCACATCGAGTCGACACGGGCTGGCGGGACATCGACACATGGGCACCGCTGTTTGACGGCGAGGACGGATTGCTCATCGCGCGCAGGCAAGCCGCAGATGACTGCCTGGATCACGCACAGACCTACCTGGAACGGCTGACAAAGGCCACGCGCTATGCACGGCGGCTTGCTTGCGGTCCCCGCTTGACGGCTTGCATCGCCGCAGACGGGCGGGTATTGGCAACAGGTGGAGTCTCGCTCTCCGCGGGGGAGACACTTCCCATGGGCATGGGGGGCGGGCTACAGCTCTCCTGCGGCGGCTCTCACCTGCTGGCACTCTGTCGAGACGGGCGCGTGGTCGCCGCCGGGAATGATATGGACGGTTGCTGTCGCGTTTCAGATTGGACAAACATCGCCTCGGTGCAGGCCGGTGACCGCTACTCGCTGGGGCTCTGTGAGAATGGGCAAGTTCGCTACGCGGGTGCGCCGCATTCTCCGCTCGCCGAGGTGGCCTCTTGGGAGCATATCCGACTCCTGCGCGGGAGCGAGGGCTGTGTGATCGGTGTGACCGCGAGTGGCGAGGTGAAGTGTGCGGGTCAGCACCCGGCTCTCCAAGGGTGTGAGTCGCCAGCTGACGGTTGGGGCGATCTTTGCGACCTGGTGGTCTCGCGCCATATTTTGGCGGGTCTGCGGCGGGATGGCCGCGTGATCGCGTTTAGTGACTTGGAGGATATGACCGAGGCGGTCTCAGGCTGGTGCGGGATCCGCGCCCTCGCGGTCGGGGATGGGCATCTGGTGGGTCTGTGTGTCGGCGGGGATGTGGTCAGCGTTGGTCGAAATGAGTGTGGTCAGTGCGAGGTGGATGATTGGCGGGACGTGGTATCGGTCGCGTGTTGTGCCGATTGTACGGTCGGTCTGCTGGCAGACGGGACGGTCAGAGCGGCAGGACAGCTGTATGTCGGAGCTGATGGTATACATAGGGACGGGCGGATGCCCTGCCGAACCGAAGGCTGGACACACATCTTGGCGGTGGCGTGCGGGCAACATCATGTGGTCGCCATGACCGAGGGGGGGCAACTGCTCTCCTGCGGGCTGGATGCCGATGGGCAATGCCGCGGGGTCTCGGTGGTCACCCTGTTTCAGAAACTGTGCCAATACGACGGCGTGTCTATATTCAGTCGGGATAACGAGTCGGAGGAGCCTAAGTCGGCACCCCCCATTTCCCCTGAACATGATGACGCGGGAGATGACGGACAGGCAACGGCCACCCGTCCGATCTACACCTGTGGCGGGCAGGGAACTGCCGAGTCCGCCCGTGTGATCAGACGCACCGTGGGGTGCGGTGTTGCCCATGCTGTCACGCTTTCCCCGTCGGGGACGGTTCACGCCGTCGGCAACAACGAGGAGGGACAATGCAATACGGCCGCATGGCAGGACTGCACGGCGGTGGCCTGCGGCTCGTACCATACGGCGGGGGTGTGCGGCGGTCTTGCTGTCGCCACCGGGCGGAACACGGCGGGGCAGTGCCACGCGGCCGGGCTGAATGCCTTGCTGGCGGTTCCCGCTGAGGGACAGCCCCGCATCGGTGCGGCGGCTTTTGCAGCGGTCGCCTGCGGGCATGAGCATACCGCCGCCCTTCGCGGGGATGGACGGGTCTTCTCAATCGGGTGCCGTGAGGACGGTCGATGCGATACCGAAGCGTGGCATGATGTGATCGACCTGGCGTGCGGCGTGAAGCATACCGTCGCGGTCTTGTCGGACGGCCACTGCGTGGCGGTCGGAGATGACAGCCACGGGCAATGCCGCGTGCAGGACTGGGAGAATGTCGTGATGGTGGCCTGCGGCGAGTTCCACACGGTGGGTCTGACGGCAGACGGTCGCCTTCTGGCGGCAGGGGATGCCGAGAACGAGGGCTGTCGGGTGGACGACCTGCGGGATGTCCTGTCGGTCGCGTGTCTGTCGGATGCGACGGTCTGTGTCCATGACGATGGCCGCGTGACCGTGCGCGGGAGCGACCGCACGGCTCGGGAGGTGTCCTCCATACGGGATGCCGTCGCGACGGACGGATGCGAGTTTCGGTTGGCGGTGCTGTGCGCGGATGGGGGCGTTGTGCTCCTGCCGAGCCTGTCGGGCACGGATGCGGAATAAGGAAGGTCGCACAAATGCAAAGGCGGGTCGCACTCCCGAGAGTGGGAGTGCGACCCGCTATCTTTTTAGGCGGGAAAGACCCGCATTTGGCTTGGTCGATCAGGCGCGCTTTCTGCGAAGCACCCGGCAGAGCATCACGAGGAGAGACCCCAGAGCCGCTGCGAGTACTGCCGACAGACCGACGGAGGAGAAGCAACCCATTGATCCGACATCAGACACATCCGATGTTGCCTCGGTGGCGGGGGAAGTCTCGGCATCCGTTGCGGCAGCCGTGGTCTGCGGCTCGGATTCGGTCTCGGTCTCAGGCTTGGTGATGGCGGTGTAGACGGCCTTGACGGTCAGATCCGCCGTTCCCAGCCTGTAGGTCTCCCACACGCCGGTGTAGCCCGCCTTCTCAGGCACGGCGGGCGGGGTGATATCTCGCTCCTCGACCGTGAAGGGAAGCTCGGCCACGACATTCCCGTCTGCCACGAAGGTGACGGTATAGGGAACGATGGTGTATGCCGCCTTGAAGGTCAGGGTCATTCCGCTCATGACGGGATCCTGCCAGACCCCCGCGTAGCCTGCCTTGTCGGGCACGGCGGGCATGGCCTGCGACAGCACACCGTGCTTGCAGGGGATGGTGGTGGTCTTTCCGTCGGCTGTGAACTCGGCACTCTGCGCCGGGGTGAGCAGCTGAAGGGTGGAGGCGCGCACATAGCCCACCTTGTCATCGACCGCCACGCGGGCGTATTCGCCCTCATTGCCTAAGTAGGTCACTGTTGTGCCGACGGACAGGACATCCAGCCGCTTGCCACCGCCCGCGGCGGAGGTCAACTTGATCTGACTTGCGTTGAGGATGTACTGCCCGTAGGGCATCCCATCGGCGCAGGAGAAGTCAATGGTCTCCTCGCCGCCGTCGGGGTAGGCGGGGGTGCCGAAGCCGATGACGCAGGGGTCATACAGGTCGTAGGAGCGGATGCCGACCTCGTTGTTGCTGTTGCCCTCGATGGTATAAATGGTGGTGTCGGTGACATACAGGACATAGCCGATGTGCCCGGAGGTGGTGTTGGTGTTCTTCCAGTTGAAGAAGATCATGTCGGCGGGCTGAGGCAGGTATGTACCGGCATAGGCGAAGGAGTCTTGGAACATATCGTTGTCCTTGAGCCACTCGACCCACTTCCAACAGCCGATCTCACCGTAGGCGTAGTCCACCCGTGCTTGATTCAGACACCAGTTGACGAAGCAGGCGCACCACTCATAGGCATTGTCATTGTAGTTGGGAACCAGGAGGCGGGCATACTCGATGTAGTTGCTTGACCCGGAGGTGTTCTTGCCGTCAAAGTCGGCGGTGCTGTCCCCCTCGTGGTAGCCGAGCTGAGACAGAGCTATGCGGAGGATGTTGTTCCGCGTGTTGGCGGTCAGCTCCAGCGCGTCAAAATTTTCGTACCACACCGAGGTCATGTAGGCCTCGGAGAAGGAGTAGCTCGGGTCATTGGTCAGCCAGTCTCGCACCTTGACGCTGTTTCCGTGCGGCTCCAGAGCAGTAATGGGGAGCAGGGTGGCCGAAACCAGCAGGATAGAGGACAGGCCGATCGCCGCGATGCGAGAAAATATGTTTTTCATGGGGATGGAAGCACTTCCTTTCGTTGCTTGCTATGGGGCATTATACCATAAAACAGGCAAAATGTAAAGGGAATCCGGAAAAAAACAGGGATGGAAATCCTTGGATGAGTCATCGCGCCGCATTCGACTTTGTGAACTTTAATTTTTTATCGAAAAGGGGTTGACAAACGCTCCGAATTGTGATATAATACCATCTGTTCGGTTGAGAGATCATCCGACACGCGGCGTTAGCTCAGCTGGATAGAGTGCCTGGCTACGAACCAGTAGGTCGGGGGTTCGAGTCCCTTACGCCGCGCCAAAAAATCCAAGTCGAAAGACTTGGATTTTTTCGTTTGTGCCGCAAGGCGCAACTTCATTTGCGCTTTGCGCAAATGAAGTTGCCTTCGGCAAAAAAGCACCGCGTGCGCCCTCCGGCGTCCGCGGTGCTCTCTTTGTTGTGACTCATAGATCGAGACAACCGGCTCGATCTTTAATCCGGCAGATCGATCTGGGACTGGAAATCCGTCTGCGAGCCGCAGATGGTCTGCCTGCGGGAACCGTCCATTTTCTTCTCGGCCAGCCGCAGAAGGCGGGTGATGGTAAAGGTGAGGATGAAGTAGATGACCGCGCAGACACAGTAGGACGGGACGAACTGCGCGTAGGCACCGCCCGCCTGCTTGGCGGAGAACATCAGCTCGGTGATGGAGATCACGCTGAGCACCGAGCTGTCCTTGATGTTGACCACGAACTCGTTGCCGATGGAGGGCATGATGTTGCGGATGGCCTGCGGGAGGACAACGAACAGCATGGTCATGGCGTAGGATAGCCCCAGAGAGCGTGCGCCCTCGGTCTGACCCTTGTCTATCGAGCCGATACCGCCGCGCACGATCTCGGCCATGTACGCGCCGGTATTGACCGAAATGATGATGATAGCCGAAATTAAGGACGGCATACCGATCTTGACGAACCAGCTGTAATGTACGATCAGAGCCTGCACCAGCATGGGGGTTCCGCGAATGACCTCCACATAGACCGTCAGCAGGAGACCGACTGGGCGCAGGAGCCACGCGTTCTTGCGTGTGATCGGCACGGCGCGGATGGACGCGACTAATAGCCCGATCAGGAGTCCCGCCACCGTGCCGATGATCGACAAGAGGAGAGTGCTTCCGGTTCCCTGGAGAAAGCTCAACCAGTATTCCGAGACGATCCGCTCGACCCAATCAAAGAATGACATTCTGTTTCAGTTTCTCCTTAGTCTGCGGAGGAGGGCTGGCGTCCGATGGCCTCTACCATCGTCTGCTCGCGCTCCGCTTGGGATATGGTGGCCAGGATGCGGTTCAGCTCGGCCGTCAGGCTGCTGTTCTTACGAACGCCGATCGCAATGGAGGACTCGGCGGGGTCGCAGGTAAAGCCATTGCCCTCGGTGAACTCGATGTAGGTGAAGTCGGAATGAGAGGCGACAGCCGAAATAGCACCCGGCTTCTCGCAAACATACCCGTCGATCGCACCGCTGTCCAGAGACTGGATCAGGGCTGCAAAGTCGTCCATCTCGGGACGCTTGTTGACACCGTCGATCTGGTCGATGACCTCATAGTGGAAGGTGCTGATCTGTGCCGTGATCTTGGCCCCCTTAAAGTCGGAGATCTTGGTCGCGCTTGCGTAGTCGGAATCCTTGCGAACCACCATGACCAGCTCACTGTCGAGATATGTGTCGGTGAAATCAATGGTCAGCTTGCGCTTCTCGGTGGGGCTCATGCCTGCGATGATGAGGTCGATCTCCCCGGATGCGCAGGCCTCGGTCAGGCCGCTGAAGTCCATGGGCTTGATCTCCAGCTCAACGCCCAGTGCCTCGGCGATCTTCTTGGCGATCTGGACATCGTAGCCGTCCGCGTAGGTGCCGTTCGCCAGCTTGACCGAGGCGAACTCGTTGGAGGTGGCCTGTGCCCAGTTGTAGGGGGCGTAGGCGCATTCCATGCCCACGACCAGCTTGCCCTCGGACTTGACATTCTCTAAATCTTTGGACGCGTCGATCTTTTCCCCGCAGGAGGCAAAGCAGAGCAGGGTGCCCAGCGTCAAAAGCAGGGCGAGCAGGACAGACAGGGTGTTTCTTAGTGTGGTTCTCATGATGGTTCCTTCCATTTCCGTATGTATTTGATCCAAAAAGAAAAGCCGCAGGGACGGTATACCATCACTGCGACACACACGGAAAGCGGGTGCTTGGCGTGATAGCTCTCCATCTTCCATCGTATATGGGAAGATGACAGTACGGCAGATGTTCTCTGCAATACCGGTATATACGGCAGGATCCACACCGTATACCCTCGGCGATCATCCCTTTCGCACGGGAGTGGTTCCTCCTCTGTTCGTGCTACTTTTGATGGCCGCGCCTCTACCTTCTACGATCCCTCATTGGAATCATGGATGGTATTATAGCACAACAGCCCCTGCCTGTCAAGGGAAATCATGATTTATTTACAATTTTGTTAAATTTGCCATTTGGCTCCGTCGATGCGTCGTTGCCAAAATGTTCGGGGTGCAAAAAAAGACTTGACAGAAGTCCGGGGCTGTGCTATAATGTAGGGCGTATGGAGGGTTATCGAAGTGGTCATAACGAGGCGGTCTTGAAAACCGTTTGAGAGCAATCTCGCGTGGGTTCGAATCCCACACCCTCCGCCAAACAGCGGCGACAGACCGCGAAAAGCCGCAAGGGAAGACCTTGCGGCTTTCTTCTTCCAATGGTATTTTGGGAGGTTATTTGAGAAAGTGAAAATTGAAGCTACTTATATTCGAGACGAAATAATTGCTAAAGAATACTTCCCTTACCATAAGACCCGCCCCCACGATCCGTGGGGGCGGGCATTTTGTGTCTATCGAGGGCAAGGGGTCAGTCGCTATCCCTCTCGTCCTCATTGCCGCCGTTCTCACCGTCGGTTCCGAGGGCCTCCTCGTGTCGCCGACGTGCCTCATCGGCACGAGCCTGCGCCTCGTTGGCGGCCTTGCTCATGCGCTCCCGCTCGGCGGTGATCTCGTCCAGCATCTCGACCGTCGGGAACTCGGCATCCATAGCCGCCTTGAACAGGTCACCGTCCATATCCTCATGATCCAGCAGGTACTGCGCAATGAAGTGCAGCTTGTGGATGTGGGTGGTCAGGAGCTCCTTGGCCTTGGCATAGGCCTCGGTGATCAGGACATGGATCTCGCGGTCGATCTGCGCGGCGGTATCCTGCGAGTAGTCGGCGTTGGAGGAGAAGTCACGACCCAGGAACACCTCGTTCTGGTCTGAGCCGAAACGGCGGGGACCCAGAAGCTCAGACATACCGAACATGGTGACCATGCGCTTGGCGGTGTCGGTCGCGTTCTTGATGTCGGAGTAGGCTCCGCTGGTCACATCCCCGAAGATGATCTCTTCGGCGGCACGACCGGCCAGTGCCATGGCGATCTCGGCTTGATACTCGTGCTTATACATCTGGTTGCGGTCGGCATCCGGGCGGAAGCTGGTGAAGCCCAGCGCACCCTTGCCGGTCGGCACGATGGTGATCATGTGCACGGGGTCAAGATTCAGGAGATAGCCCACGATGGCGTGTCCTGCCTCGTGGTAGGCGGTGTTCTTCTTCTCCTGGTCGCTCATGACCCAGGACTTCTTCTTGGGACCCATGAGGATCTTGTTGAGGGAATCCTCGATCTCGGGCATACCGATCAGGCTCTTGGAGCGGCGTGCGGCCAGCAGAGCCGACTCGTTCAAGAGGTTGGCGAGGTCTGCACCGGTGAAGCCGACGGTAGCTTTCGCCACCACCGAGAGGTCAACCCCCGGCTCCAGGGGCTTGTTGCGGGCGTGTACTTTGAGGATGTCCTCGCGTCCCTTGAGGTTGGGGCGGTTGACCGAGATCTGACGGTCGAAGCGTCCGGGACGGAGCAGGGCAGGGTCAAGCACGTCTGCGCGGTTGGTGGCGGCGATGACCACGATGCCGTCATGGGAGCCGAAGCCGTCCATCTCCACCAGCAACTGGTTCAGGGTCTGCTCGCGCTCGTCGTGACCGCCGCCGAGACCCGTGCCGCGCTGACGGCCGACGGCATCGATCTCATCAATAAAGATGATGGCATTGCCGGCCTTGCGGGCGGTCTCAAACAGGTCACGCACGCGGGAGGCACCCACGCCGACGTACATCTCCACGAAATCCGAGCCGGAGATGGAGAAGAAGGGAACCCCCGCCTCGCCTGCAACGGCCTTGGCCAGCAGGGTCTTACCGGTTCCGGGAGGGCCCATCAGAAGGACACCGTGGGGGATCTTAGCCCCCAGACGGGCGAATTTCTGCGGATCCTTGAGGTATTCCACGATCTCGACCAGCTCGGCCTTCTCCTCGTCCGCACCCGCCACGTCGCGGAAGGTGACGCGGTTCTTCTCATCGGGCAGCTTGACATGGGACTTGCCGAAGCTGTTCATACGGCCGCCGGGGCCGCCTGCGTTCATCATGGACTTCATGGCGCGCCAATACAGGAAGATCAGCACCACGACCAGGATGATACCGGGCAGGTAGGCCAGCCAGGCGGGGATGGACTCAGCCGGCTCGTACTCGGCCTTGGTGATGACACCGGAGGCGATCTGCTCATTGATCAGCTCGCCCAGATCCATGTGGAAGTAATCCACCCGTGCCAGCTTGTAGCTTTTCTTGATCAGGTCGGGAGACCCGTCCTTCTTGGTCTTGTAGATGCGGTTGCCGTCCTCGTCTAAATTAGGCTCACCATTTTCGTCGGTCTCGAACTGGTAGAGGGACAGGGTGAGCTTGTTCTTGTTGTTGATCTCAAACTCACATACCTCCTCCTTCTGGAAGTAGGAGATGACCTTGTCGTAGGTGATGACCTCGGTTTGACTGGATGTGCCTCGGTAGATCATGGTCACGATACCGACGATGACCACGATCGCCAGCACGTAGCCGATGATGACCTTCATTTTACTCTTCATGAGACTCCTCCGATCCGTGTGCGGTCTTTTCAAATATTGAATACAATCATACGGTATGAAGTATAGCACACGGCTATGAATTTTTTATGACTCTGTGTGAAAAACCCTGTGAAGGTTTGCGGAAAAGGACACCTTACGCCTGTGCCTCGGGGTCATAGACCGACCGCTTGAGCACCCCGACGAACGGCAGGTTGCGGTAACGCTCGTTATAGTCCAGGCCGTAGCCGACCACGAACTCGTCCGGCACCTCGGCTCCGCAGAAGTCGGGGGTGAAGACCACCTCGCGGCGGGCGGGCTTGTCCAGCAGGGTGCAGGCACGGACAGAGTGGGCATTGCGGTTGCGGAGCAGCTGGGAGAGCCGCGCCAGTGTGCGCCCGGAGTCCACGATGTCCTCCACGATCAAGAGGTCGGTGTTCGGCAGGTCGTCGCGGTTGAGGTCAAGCGAGACCTTGATCTCGCCGGAGGACTTGGTGTCGGCACCGTAGGAGGAGACCTTCATGAATTCCAGCTCCAGCGGCAGGCGGATCTTCCGCATGAGGTCAGCGGCGAAGGGCATGGAGCCCTTCAGGATGACAAGCAGGACCAGCTGTTTGTCGCTGTCGCGGTAGGTGTCCTCGATCTCGCGGGCTAAGCGGTCGGTGATGGCCTCCAGCTCCTCTTTGGAAACGAGGATCTTCTCGCAATCGCGGCAGAGGGAGCAGGAGTCGTCAAAGATTTGTGTCGTCATGATGAGTATGGCCTTTCTGATCTGATTTCATTACGATGCCCGCAGGGCATCCGTGCACCTTGGTGCATTTCATTCTTCCATGCGAAAACTGATCCGTATACAGCCCCCTTCCGACGGGGTCTTCCACCCGTCCCGAAAGGCGACCGTCGGGAACCAAAGTATCTCGCCGTCGGGCAGGCATACGGCGGGGATAACATCCCGCAAATCCTGCGGAATATGATTGTCGCACAACAGCTTTTTTAGTTTTTTCGTCATGCCGTGGGAGAGGATGGTGTCCCCGGGACGGCGGCGGCGCAGGGTCAAGGGTAGCGGCAAACTGTCGGGGAAGACCGCCGATGCCGGCACATCCTCGCCCGAGAGGGGGGCGAGCGGTCGGTCAGACTGCTCTGCCGTGACGGTGAGGCGGTGACCGCCCGCGCACAGGATCGTGTCCCCGATCCGCAGGGGGATGCCTTCGGCGGGGATACCATCCGACTCGCCGTCGGTCGGGGCAGTCGCACGGGGCGGGAGAAAGCTCAGCCGCCCGTCCGTGATCCGACCGCGCCAGCTGCTCGGCAGGGTGATCTCGCTACCGCTCTGCGCGGTCTCGCAGAGGGACAGCAGGGCTTGCAGATGAGTGGCGGTCAGACTGCGCTCCCCGATGCCCTGACCTTCGGTCGCGGTGGCGTAGGCGCAGAGGAGACACCGCTTGGAGAGGGCGGGGTGGAGGCGGCACAGCTCCGCGCAGGACAGCCGCCCGTCCCCGTCGGGGTCGATCGTCGCATATTGCCGGGCGGTCTCGGCCATGAGGAAGTCATCGTCCTCCCGCGCCGCCTCGCACAGGCGGGTCGCCGTGCGCTGGGGCACTCCGGGGGCGGTGATCTCCTCTATGAGCGGGAGAACATCATGGCGCAGCTTGTTGCGAGTGCAATCATCTGCGGCGTTGGTGCTGTCGGTGACGTAGCGAAGCCCCCGCCGCCCGCACTCGTCCAGTATCTCTCGGCGCGTGGCGGTCAGCAGAGGGCGCAGGAGCCACCCGCCCGACACCTCACGCGCGGGGGGGATGCCGCCCAGCCCGTGGACTCCGCTCCCGCGCAACAGCCGCAGGAGCAGGGTCTCCAGCTGGTCGTCTGCGTGGTGGGCGGTCAGGAGCAGGGGGATATGTCGCTCCCGCATGACATCTTCAAACAGGGCATAGCGGGCGATCCGTGCTTCCAGCTCAAGGCTCCGCCCGTTTTGGGCGGCCAGCGTCGGAATATCCGCGTGAGCCACGACCAGCGGAACGCCCAGAGTCGCGCAGACCTCGCGGCAGAAGTGCTCGTCGCGGTCGGCCTCCGCACCCCGTATGCCGTGGTGCAGGTGTACTGCCGTCACGGGTGCCCCGACCGACCCTGCCCATTCCGTCGTCAGCTCCAGCAGGAGACGGGAATCGGCACCGCCCGAGAAGGCGACCAGAAGCGGTGTCTCGGGCGGGAGCGGGCAGAGCTTGCTCGGCGGGAGGAAGGGGAAGGACGGATCATTTGCTCGGCGCATCGTCTTCGATGGTGCGGAACTTGGTATATTTCCCGATCCAGCCCATCCGAACCGTACCGGTCGAGCCGTGGCGGTTCTTGGCGATGATGACCTCGGCGATGCTGGAGCCGCCGGAACTGTTGGGATCGGAGGATTCGTTGGTCTTGTAGTATTCGTCGCGGTATAGGAACATGACCGAGTCGGCGTCCTGCTCGATAGCACCCGAGTCACGCAGGTCGGACAGCATGGGCTTCTTGTCGGTACGGGATTCGGGACCGCGGGAGAGCTGCGCACAGCAGATGATGGGCACCATCAGATCCTTGGCCATGATCTTCATGGCGCGGGAGATGTCGGCGACCTCCTGTACGCGGTTGTCGTTGCGGCGGTCGGATTGCATCAGCTGGAGGTAGTCGATGACCACCAGCCCCAGATTCTGCACACGGCGCAGCTTGGCCTTCATACCGGTGACGGTGATACCGGAGGTATCGTCGATGAGGATATTGCAGGAGGCAAGGCGAGAGGCGGCCGTGGCAATGCTGCTCCAATCCTCGGGGGAGAGGGTTCCCTTGCGCAGGGCATAGCTGTCCACCAGAGCCTCGGAGGAGAGCATACGGTTGACCAACTGCTCGGCAGACATCTCCAGAGAGAAGATGCAGACCGCCTTGCCGGTCTTCTCGGCAACATTGGTGGCGATATTCAGGGCGAAGGAGGTCTTACCCATACCGGGGCGGGCGCCGACCAGTACGAGGTCGGACTTTCCCATGCCGGCCAGCACGCGATCCAGCCCGGAGAAGCCGGTGGCAAGTCCTTGGGACTCCTCGCCGTTTTGCTTCAGCTCGTTGAGGTGGGCATAGACACTGCCGATGACCTCCTGGATATGGCGGAAGTTGCGGGTGTCTCGCCCCTGCGCGATGGCAAAGATGCGGTTCTCGGCCGAGTCCAGGATATGCGCCACGGTGTCCTGCTCGGAGTAGGCGGTGTCGGAAATATCCCCGCAGACCTCAATGAGCTGGCGCAGGATGCTCTTGTCCTTGACGATGCGGGCATAGTCCTTGATGTTCAGGGCACTGGGCACGACATCCACCAAAGAGCGGATGTACTGTGTCCCGCCGGACTTGTCGTATACGCCCTGCTGTACCAGCATATCCACCAGCGTGACCGCATCGATGTCCGCGCTGGCGATGAACAGCGCATGCATGGCGGCGTAGATCTGCTGATGCTCCTCTAAGTAGAAGTCAGTGGCGATCAGCATATCCCCGATCTGATTGAAGGCCTCGGGGTCGATCAGCACCGACCCCAAGAGGGATTGCTCGGCGATCAGGCTGAAGGGTACCTTGCGCTGAAGAGCCGCATCGGTACCGTCCCGACCCATCGTCATACGAGATGGTTGATCCATGTCGGTGTCTGTCAGCTGCAGACCAGAACGTGCAGCTTACCGACCACGTCGGTATACAGTTTGACGTCCAGATCATACTTGCCGTAGGCGCGGATGGGGTCGGAGAGCTGGATCTTGCGCTTGTCCACCGTGATACCGTACTCCTTTTCCAGCCGTTCGGCGATCTCCTTGGAGGTGATGGAGCCGTAGAGCCGTCCGTCGGCACCACAGCTGGCGGGGATCTTGATGAGCAGGGTGTCCAGACGGGCGGCGGTAGCCTTGGCCTCGGCGGTCTCGACCTCGATCTTGTGCCGCTTGGCCTCCTCCTTGCCGCGGATGGAGTTGAGAACCGTAGCATCCGCCTCGATGGCCAGCTTACGGGGAATGAGGTAGTTGCGGGCGTAGCCGTCCGACACCTCGATGACATCATTCTTCTTTCCTTGTGCTTTTACATCCTGTAACAGTACGACTTTCATGTGTAGTATCCTTTCAGAAACGATTCATTTTTTTGTATTTATTTGCTTTTTTGGAACAGCTCGGGGTACTGGAGGCGGTACTCATCGATGGCGGCGCACAGCTGTTCGACCGCCTCCTCGACATCACCCGGCACCTGTGCACCCGCCATGTCGAAGTGGCCGCCGCCGTCCAGCTTCTCCAGAATGAGCTGGACATTGATACGCCCCTTGGAGCGGCCGGAGATGGCTACCCCTGAGCCGACCACCGCCAGCGCGAAGGAGGCCTCTACGCCGCGCAGGGAGAGCAGCTTGTCTGCCGCCTTGGAGGCCGCGATGCGATCCTCGGGGGTGGGGGCATGGTCGGCGCTCAGCCAGGTGATGGCGAAGACATCCGCATACAGGCGGGCATGGGAGTCAAAGTCGCTGGCGACCAAAAGCTCCTCCATGCGCTCGTTGAAGAATTCGCGGGCGACTCCGGTGTGTGCTCCCCGTCCGTAGAGGTAGTACGCGACCTCAAAGGTCTGGGAGCCGGCAGAGCGGGTGAAGTTGTGGGTGTCCAGCATGATGCCGGACAGCATGACATTGGCTTCCTCCTTGTACAGAGAATCCGCATAGATGGACTGCTCCAGCATTTCCGCCACGATCTCGGAAGCGGAGGACTTGGTGGCTTCAATATAATGAAGGAAAGGCGTGAAAGGCAGCTTGCCCACCAAACGGTGGTGGTCGATGACGGCAATGGCGTGTACGCCGTCCACCATCGGGATGGCACCGTAGAGGTCGGGTGCCTCGAAGATGACCGGGTTGTTGACATCCACCAGCATCAGCACCGAGCCGGTGTTGACCAAGGAGCGGGCGGTGGCGGCGTCTATGAACACCTCGCGGTAGACCTCCAGCTTGTCCAGATGCGCGGCGCAGATGCGGAAGGTGTCGCAGGTCTTGTTGGTGACGATGTGGATGGGGACATCGGTGCGCCCCATAGCATCCAGAATACTGCGGCAGAGGCGATAGGCACCGACCGAGGCACCGATGGCATCAAAGTCGGGGTTGCTGTGCCCCATGATCAGCAGGTTCTGGCAACCCGCCAAACGACGCTCCAGCAGGTGTACCGACACGCGGGAGGAGATGGAGGTGTTGCCCTCCAGTGTCTTGTGGGTGCCGCCGTAGTAGGTCAGTCCGACCGCGCCGCGGCGTTGCAGGGCGACCTGATTGCCGCCGCGTTGCAGAGCCATGTCCAGGGCGGCACGGGCGGCGCGATCCCGCTCCTCCATGCTGCCGTCTATGTCGGCGATACCCATGGAGACCGACACGGGAAAGGTGTTGTCCCCGATCCGAATATTCATGACCTTCCCCAGAATGGAGAACTCATCTCGGATGCACTTCTCCAGCATCTCCTCGGAGAAGAGGGCGATATAGCGGTCACGGTCATACTCGCGGATCATGCCGTTCATGGAGGCCACCCACGTCGTCAGGGTCTCCTCAATGGTGTTGGCGGTCGCACGGTAGTTGGCGCGGACGAATTGGGTCAGTTCCTGCAGGTTGTCCAGCACGATATAGGCCAGCACCACCCGATCACGGTCGGTCTCCTCTATGAAGCGGAGCTCGTCCTCCACATCCCGGTAGAGCAGAAGGTAGTAGGTCTCGGTGCTCTGACGGAGCAGGTACGGCTCCACGCGGTAACGACGCCCGTCGGCCAACAGGACGATCGGGGTGCCGTCCCGAGAGGAACTCGTCTGCTCATTCGGCAGGGGGACTCCATGCAGGTCGGGCAGATCTCCGTCCCCGGGGTTCCGCAGGGCAGAGAGGAGCTGCTCCCGCGGAATGTCCGGGCAGACCTCATGCAAGGGCAGGTCGCACACCGGGGAGCGAGCCCCCAGGATCTGTTGCATGGCGGCGTTGATGACCCGTACGCGACCATCGGTGTTGACCACGGCGTAGGGGATGTCGATGACCGAGCGGAACATCCGATAAATATCGGCGGTCAGCAACTCAGCTGTGCGGAGCTTCTTGCGAGAGACGGAGATGCGTCCGACAAAGGCGGCGAAGGTGATGCCCACCGACAGGACATACATGGACAGGAAGAACACGCCGATCCGGGGCAGGTGAGAAAAGCCCAGATAGGCCAGCAGGGTATACAGACCGAGGAGCAGGAAGCCCTCGAGCGCACAGACGGCAAACGGGGTGCGGAGATCTACCCGCAGGGGGGCATCAGGGTCTTTCCGAGCGGTTTTCTTCAAGGGGGAAGGGGAGATCATGGCGGTTCTCCTTTCGGGTGAAGTCGGGGAAGGGATCAGTTCATATCCTCGGGCGGACGAACGCGGGAGAGAATGGCATCCAGGACGGTTGCGACTGCCGCATAGGCTGCCACCAAGGGGGAGGCATACAGGAGCAGGAACGGCAGCATCAGGAGCAACAGGAAGGACAGACAGCCGCCCCGCCGAGCCGGGCGGGTGAAGATCCGCAGGACACCGATCAGAAGCAGACCGGGTTGCAGGATCAGCGAGATGTTCTGCGCCACGGTGCCGACCAGCGTGGAGTCTGGACTAGTAAGGGAGGTCACGGTCGTGATGATCGCCGCGAGCAGGAACACGACGCAGGACATGATGCTCATGCGAAGCGATCGCACCCGCCCACAGAGCGAGGTTGCATATCCGAAGGCGGACAGGCCGTTATACAGGACGACCTGGCAGAGCGCGGCGAGGATGTTGCAGAAGGCAATGGCCATGCCGGGGAAGATGTTGATAAAGCTGTTGACGATATTCCGTGCCTCCTCCTCGGAGGGAACCGTGACGAGGACGGCCTGACCATTCGACTGCTCGGGCAGGGCATCCGCCACCTGTTGCATGAGCTCTACGATGGCACGGGAGAGGGAGGTACGCAGTTCCTCCAGCCATTCCGAGAGGTGGGTGGGAGAGAGGGTGCCTAAGTGCCGCCCCAGAAGCAGGAGCGCGACCCCGACCGTGCAGACCCCTAAGCACAGCGATGTCAGGCAGATCACGCCGACTCGCCCGGGGGCATCCTCCCGCTCGGCGGCGGCGGCGCGTGTGCCGAAGGCCAGCGCGGCGGCGGCAGGGAAGGGGAGCAGGGAGACAAGGGAGAGCAGCGGGTCACGGCAGAGGATCAGCGACAGCCCGTAGGCGGCCAGCGGGATAAAGGCTAAGCGGGAGAGCACCTGCTTTTCGGACACGGCCAGCAGGAGGGCAGAGAAGCCGACGGCGGCCGGGAGTGCAAGCACCATTGCCGAGAGCGAGAAACTGCCGCAGGTCGCGTAGAGCAGGCCGCCTATTATGAGCAGGAGGGGAGCCAACCAGCGGCAGGTCTTGCGGATACGGAACAGGCAGAACAGGATCAGAACGCACATGGCCGCCGACAGGATCTCCATGGCGACGGCGTTCAGTTGGCAGGAACCCGAGAGGTAGGACACTCCTCCCGTGAGCATGGCGGCGGACAGTGCCGTCACGATGGAGAGGAGCCACAGGGGCTGGGTCGGAAGGCCGCGCCGCGCAAGCGGCAGGGGTGTCGGGGTGGCGTCGGGAGCCGGATTCATGTCCGGACGGGTCATGGGGAAACCTCCTTTATGGCAGGAAAATGGCAGTTTATATCCATAGACTATAATTATAGCATAATCTTCCGGTTTTGTAAACAGGAAAACGTGTTTTTTTTCTGAAAACTGCGAGAAAGTCGTGACAGAAGACCTTTCCTTTGTCGTGCGCGGACAGCGCAAAAGGCGGAGCACTCCGCAGAGCACTCCGCCTTTTGTGGTGGTGAGGTGTATTTATCCGACGATACCGCTCGCATCCTCCTGCAGGAGCAGCTGATCCAGCAGGGTGGAGAACATGGTCAGGTGGTGCATGGGTCTGCCGGGGAAGTAGGCCTCGATGTAGTCCAGATAGTCGTTCTCAGTGTTCATCAGCATCCCGATCAGGTAGGTCTCGCCGTAGCCGGTGTAGTCGGGGATATCCCAGTTGGTGGCCTCCATGTACAGGTAGGGGATGCCCGCCTTGGCAAAGGGCGCGTGGTCGCTCCAGTTACCGGTGGCGGGGGAGGCGTAGGACGGCACGGTCTTTCCGGCGGCCAGGTCATCCGGGGAGAGCTTGTCCCATGTCCAGGGGTTGGACTTGAAGGTCAGGCCGATCTCATCGGCGACCTGCATGGCATTGTCGTAGGCACCCGTCGCGCTGACGGTCTTGGACTCGTTGTCCTGCACTCCGCCGTAGAGGTAGCAGTAGTCACCGCAGACCAGGGAGTCCATGTTGATCATGTACAGGGTGTCGGCCACGGCCTGCTCGCTCATGGCGGCTACATAGGCGGAGGCACCGTACATCCCGTATTCCTCGCCCGTCAGGAACACGAATTGGATGGTATAGGCGGTCTCGACGTCATGGAAGGCCTGTGCCGTTGCCAGTCCCAGAGCCACGCCGGAGCCGTTGTCGCCCGTGCCGGTCCCGTCATAGTGCATGGCGACGATGATGGTCTTCTCGCTCTTGCCGGGCTTGGTCACGATGATGTTCTGACTGTAGCCGGTGGCCTTGGTGTAGGTGCCGTTCTCGTCCTCGACATACTTCCGACCGGTGCGGCTGTAGGTCTTACCGTCGGTCGTGACCGAGGTCAATGCCGAGGTGGTGGTGTTAGGGTCATCGACCGGCACATACTTGGACATGGCCACATCCTGATAGACGATGTCCGCCTCGGTGTAGCCCGCCTGCAGCAGCTCGGTGTGGATCCACTTCTGGCAGAGCAGGAAGTTCTCCCCGGCGAAGCAATCCCGATCCGAGAGCATCTTATCGATGTAGCAGAGCTTGGCGTAGGCCTCAGCGGCGTGGTTGGTATAGACCACCTCCGGCTCGACCGGCACCTCGGCCTCGGGGGCATCGGTCTCGGCCATGGCATCCGCCAGCGCACCGACCTGCCCACTCAAGGTGCCGATGACCTCCTCCAGTTCGCCTTGCTTGGACAGGATGTCCGCACCGCTGTCCGGCTTGCCCGCAATGGCGGCGATCTGTTGGGATAGGGCGGCCACGGCACTCTCCAACTCCACCTGCTTGCTCATCAGGGCGTCATTGGTCGTTTGGTCATCGACGGCACTGCTGCACCCGATGGTGCCCGCCAGCAGGCAGAGGGCGGCGGCACCGGACAAAATGGATTTCATAATAGGTTTCATGATCTTGATCCTCCTTCGATCTCGTGATTTGTGATGCCGTTATTATACGCATAAATATGCGGTTTGTCAAGTACTTTCTGAATAATTTTTCAGAATCGTGAATATAATCGGCAAATTCGAGAATAAAAACTCAAAAATTGTGCATATCGGCGAAGACCCGCAGGGCGGGGCGGAAGGGGCTCCCTCGCGACATAGGCGGCCGCTTGCCCGCGGACAAAAAGCCCCCCCTCCAAGCGGGCTCACTTGTGCATATTTGACAAAATCGGGAAAATCCGCAAAAAAAGCTTGACAAAAGGGGGTTTCCGTGATAAAATAGTAAACTGCATTATAATCGCCAGCATCATGGGGTGGTTCGTGAAAAACGCCATCTCCCGGCTGGCAGTCCGTCGGCGCTTGTGCATTCTGACGAAGGCGCGCGTCGCGGCGATCTGCCGTCTCCCTCACGGGACGGCACAGGAGGATCAAGGCATTTGCCGTGCCCGCCCCGCTCTCATGGATCGGGGAACGAGACCCTCGCCCGCCACGACCGTCTTCCGCTCGTTATGCCCACTCCGGCGGTGCATGGAGGGAGGGGAGCGTCCTGCGCTGTCCCGCAGGCATCCACTGCCGCCCTGCCCGCATCTCCCGATCAAGAAAGAATGGAGTGATAGTTCTACATGATTCAACTGAAAGACCAGAGGCTCGGCGAGAACACCCGCAAGTCCTTCTCCCGCACCCGCTTTAACCTGGAGCTGCCTAACCTGGTAGAGGTACAGACCCGCTCCTATGAGTGGTTCCTGCGCGAGGGACTGACCGAGGTTCTGCATGAGGTCTCCCCCATCGTGGACTTCTCGGGCAACCTGCTCATCGAGTTCGTTTCCTTTACTCTGAGTGACGAGCCGAACTACCCCGTTGAGGAGTGCAAGGAGCGGGATGTCAACTACGCGGCGCGCCTCAAGGTAAACGTTCGGCTGACCAACAAGCAGACCGGCGAGGTCAAGCAGGGAGACGTCTTCATGGGCGAGTTCCCGCTCATGACCGAGACGGGCACCTTCGTCATCAACGGCGCGGAGCGTGTCATCGTCTCCCAGATCGTCCGTTCCCCGGGTATGTACTACGCGACCGACATCGACAAGTCGGGCAAGCCGCTCTTCTCGGCACAGGTCATCCCCTACCGCGGCGCATGGCTGGAGTATGAGTCCGACATCAACGGCGTGATCTATGTCCGTATCGATAAGACCCGCAAGGTGCCCATGACCATGTTCATCCGCGCGCTGGGTCCCGAGACCCGCGACGACGTGTACGCCCTTCTGGGTGAGGACGACCGCCTGAAGGTCACCTTCGACAAGGACGAGAGTGAGAATCTTGCCGCCGAGAACCATACCTCGGCGCACATCGAGGCTCTCAAGGAGATCTATAAGAAGCTGCGTCCGGGCGAGCCGCCTCTGGTGGAGTCGGCCGAGACCCTGATCAATAACTATTTCTTCGATCCCAAGCGGTATGACATCGCTCCCGTGGGTCGCTACAAGTTTGACAAGAAGATGGCTATCTCGGATCGTATCACCGGGCAGGTGGCGGCCGAGGATGTGATCTCCCCGCTGACCGGTGAGGTGGTCTGCGAGGCGGGCACGGTCATCAACTCCGAGCTGGCTCTGACCATCGAGCACGCCGGGGTCAACAGTATGGATGTGCGGCTGGATAACGGCAACACAGTCCGCGTCCTGTCCAACAACACCCTGGAGCCGGAGTATATCATCGGCTGTGATCTCAAGGACTGCGGTGTGCGCGAGAAGGTACGCACGACCATCCTGCAGGAGATCGTGGAGGCCTGCGGCGGTGACCTGGACGAGGTCAAGCGTCAGGTCAAGCTGCGCCTGTCCGAGCTGTGCCCCAAGCACATCACCAAGGACGATATCTTCGCTTCCATCAGCTACCTGCTCTGCCTGGCCAACGGCATCGGCTCGGCCGATGACATCGACCACCTGGGCAACCGTCGGATCCGCTCGGTGGGTGAGCAGCTCCAGAATCAGTTCCGTATCGGCTTTGTCCGCATGGAGAAGATCATCAAGGAGCGCATGACCACCCAGGACAACGACAAACTGACCCCCCAGGCACTCATCAACATCCGCCCTGTCGTGACCGCCATCCGGGAGTTCTTCGGCTCCTCTCAGCTGTCCCAGTTCGCGGATCAGAATAACCCGCTGGCCGAGCTGACCCACCGTCGCCGTCTGTCGGCACTGGGCCCGGGCGGTCTGTCCCGTGACCGCGCCTCCTTCGATGTCCGTGACGTGCACTACACCCAGTACGGCCGTATGTGCCCCATCGAGACCCCTGAAGGTCCCAACATCGGTCTGATCTCCTACCTGACCACCTATGCCCGTATCAGCGACTACGGCTTCATCGAGGCACCCTACCGTAAGGTCAAGCGTGTGTACGATGAAAACGGCAAGGTCGTGGATCAGTATGTCACCGACGAGGTGGTCTACATGACCGCCGATACCGAGGACAGGTATGTCGTGGCGCAGGCCAACGAGCCGTTGGACGAGACCGGACACTTCATTAATAAAAAGGTCACGGCGCGCGAGAAGACCGAGATCGCATCCATCGATGCCTCCAAGGTCGACTACATGGATGTCTCCCCGAAGATGGTGGTGTCGGTCGCAACGGCTATGATCCCCTTCTTAGAGAACGACGACAACACCCGTGCTCTGATGGGTGCGAACATGCAGAAGCAGGCCGTCCCGCTGATGGTCACCGACAGCCCCATCGTGGGTACCGGTATGGAGTACAAGGCGGCGGTGGATTCCGGTGTCGTCATCACGGCAAAGCGCGCAGGTCGCGTAGAGCACGTCGAGGCCGACCGCATCGTCATCGTGACCGACGAGGGCATGAAGGACGTGTACACCCTGCGTAAGTTCCGCCGTACCAACCAGGGAACCTGCTTCAATCAGCGCCCCATCGTCAAGCGGGATCAGCTGATCAGTGCAGGACAGGTCATCGCGGACGGCCCGGCCACCAGCCGCGGCGAGGTGTCGCTGGGTAAGAACGCCCTGATCGGTTTCATGACCTGGGAAGGCTACAACTACGAGGACGCCGTCCTTCTGAACGAGCGTCTGGTGCGGGATGATGTGTATACCTCCCTGCACATTGAGGAATACACCCATGAAGCACGGGATACCAAGCTCGGGCCGGAGGAGATCACCCGCGAGGTTCCCAACGTCGGCGACGAGGTGCTGAAGGATCTGAACGCCGAGGGTATCGTCAAGAAGGGTACCGAGGTGCGTGCCGGGGATATTCTGGTCGGTAAGATCACGCCCAAGGGCGAGACCGAGCTGACCGCCGAGGAGCGCCTGCTCCGCGCCATCTTCGGCGAGAAGGCACGCGAGGTGCGGGACACCTCCCTGCGCCTGCCGCACGGCGAGTCCGGCGTGGTGGTGGATGTGCGCATCTTCTCCCGCGAGCAGGGCGACGAGCTGCCCGCTTCGGTCAACAAAGTGGTCAAGGTCTATATCGCCCAGAAGAGAAAGATCTCGGTCGGCGATAAGATGGCAGGCCGCCATGGTAACAAGGGTGTCGTTTCCCGCATCCTGCCGCCCGAGGATATGCCCTTCCTGCCGGACGGTACGCCGCTGGATATCGTGCTGAACCCGCTGGGTGTGCCTTCCCGTATGAATATCGGTCAGGTGCTGGAGGTGCATCTCGGCATCGCCGCCCGCCGTTTGGGCTGGAAGATCATGACCCCTGTGTTCGACGGTGCCAACGAGAAGGACATCTCGGAGTGTCTGCACATGGCCAACTACAGCCGTCCCCTGTTCGAGGGCGAGAACCCCGAGGGCAAAGATCTGTACGAGATCGTGCAGCCGGATGAGCCGCACGACATCGACGTGCCCCCGATGTACGAGGGGGACACCCGCCATTGCTACCGCCTCTTGACTCCCGAGCAGCGGGCGGATGCCGCCTATATCGAGTCGCTCCGTCGGGCGGACACTCTGCGCCTGTTCGACGGTAAGACCATCCTGTATGATGGTCGTACCGGTGAGCCGTTCGACAACCCCGTAACCGTGGGTATCATGTACTACCTCAAGCTCCACCACCTGGTGGACGATAAGATCCACGCGCGCTCCAACGGTCCGTACTCTCTGGTCACGCAGCAGCCCCTGGGCGGTAAGGCTCAGTTCGGCGGTCAGCGTTTCGGAGAGATGGAGGTCTGGGCACTCGAGGCATACGGCGCCGCATACACCCTGCAGGAGATCCTGACCGTCAAGTCCGACGATATCACCGGACGGCGTAAGGCCTATGAGGCCATCATCAAGGGTCAGAACATCCCCACGCCCGGTGTGCCGGAGTCCTTCAAGGTCATGGTCAAGGAGCTGCAGGCTCTGGCTCTGGACATCCGCGTCCTGAACCAGAACGGCGAGGAGGTAGACCTCTCGGCTCTCTGCAACGAGGACGACCAGCCTGCCTACCGCCGCCACAACCCGCGGTTTGACCGTGAGGCTGAGGAAGAGGCCGAGCGTGTGACCGGTCAATTCGTGGAGACCGAGGACCTCTCCGGCTCCTACCTCATGGAAAAGAGCGAGATGAACCCGGACGAGGAGTACGATGACGAGGCGGATTACGGCGATGCCGGAGCCGACGAGGGCTACGACGAGTGATCCGACCCTTCCCCGCGACCCTTCCGTGCCCGCCGCCCGTAACTTGCGGGCGGTCGGGACATGAATATAGAATGAATGGAGAAAAAATCTGTGGAGCGTAATGAAATTTCTTCCATCAAGATCGGTCTGGCTTCCCCGGATATGATCCGGGACTGGTCCTACGGTGAAGTGACCAAGCCCGAGACCATCAACTACCGCACCCTGAAGCCGGAGGTCGGCGGCCTGTTCTGCGAGCGCATTTTCGGGCCGACCAAGGATGGCGCTTGTATGTGCGGCAAATACAAGAATTCCCACAGTAAGGAGATCATCAAGTGCGAGAAGTGCGGCGTGGACGTGACCACCAAGAAGGTGCGCCGCGAGCGCATGGGACATATCGAGCTGGCAAGCCCGGTCTCGCACATCTGGTACTTTAAGGCCATCCCCTCTCGGATGGCTCTGGTGCTGGACATTTCCCCCAAGCAGCTGGAGCAGGTGCTCTACTTTGCCGAGAATGTCGTGCTGGATCCCGGCAACACCCCCCTGACGACGGGTCTGGTGCTGACCGAGCGTCAGTATACCGATTACCGCGAGATGTACGGCGACGAGTTCCGTGTCGGCATGGGTGCCGAGGCGGTGCGGGAGCTGCTGTCCAAGATCGACGTCGAGCAGCTGGCGGCTGACCTCAAGAGCGAGCTGACCCGCGCCACGGGGCAGAAGAAGATCCGCCTGATCAAGCGGCTGGAGGTCATCGAGTCCTTCCGCGTGTCCGAGAATAAGCTGGAGTGGATGGTGCTGAGCGCACTGCCCGTCCTTCCCCCGGATATCCGCTCTATGGTGCAGCTGGACGGCGGACGCTTTGCCTCCTCCGATCTCAACGAGCTGTACCGTCGGGTCATCGCCCGTAACAACCGTCTCAAGAAGCTCCTGGAGATCCACACCCCCGACATCGTCATCCGCAACGAGAAGCGTATGCTGCAGGAGGCTGTGGATGCCCTGATCGACAACGGTCGTCGCGGCAAGCCGGTCACGGGTCCCTCCAACCGTCCCCTCAAGTCGCTGTCCGAGATGCTGCGCGGTAAGCAGGGACGTTTCCGTCAGAACCTGCTGGGTAAGCGCGTGGACTACTCCGGCCGTTCGGTCATCGTGGTCGGTCCTTCCCTCAAGATCTACCAGTGCGGTCTGCCCAAGGAGATGGCTCTGGAGCTGTTCAAGCCCTTCGTGGTCAAGAGACTGGTGGAGATGGGCAAGGCGACCAACGTCAAGGATGCCCAGAAGAAGATCGAGCGCGTGTACCCCGAGGTGTGGGATGCGCTGGAGAATGTCATCAAGGAGCATCCCGTGCTCTTGAACCGTGCACCCACCCTGCACCGCCTGTCCATCCAGGCCTTCGAGCCGGTGCTGGTGGAGGGTCGTGCCATCAAGCTGCACCCGCTGGTGTGTACCGCCTTCAACGCCGACTTCGACGGTGACCAGATGCCTGTCCATGTCCCGCTGTCGGTCGAGGCACAGGCCGAGGCGCGCTTCCTCATGCTGTCCTGCAACAACCTGCTCAAGCCCATGGACGGTAAGGCCGTGACCATTCCGACTCAGGATATGATCCTCGGCTCCTACTACCTGACCATGGAGAAGGAGGGCGAGCCCGGCGACCGTTGGCCGCTGACCGATGCAGACGGCAACGCGCTGGTGGACGAGAACGGTGAGCCCATGTACGGCTACCGCCTGTTCCGCAACTTCGATGAGGCCATGATGGCCTATACCAACCGCCAGATCGGCCTGCACTCCCGCATCAAGGTACGCATCAGCCGCGACTTTGTCGAGACCGATGCCGAGGGCAACGAGATCACCGTCAGCCGCACGGCTGTCATCATCACCACGCTGGGACGGATGATCTTCAACCAGCCCCTGCCGCAGGATCTCGGCTTCGTGGATCGTTCGGATCCCGCCAATGCCTTCAAACTCGAGGTCGAGTTCGTGGTCAAGAAGAAGCAGCTGGGTCAGATCATCGACCGTTGCATCCGCGCCCATGGTACCGCCGTCTGCGCCGAGATGCTGGATAACATCAAGGCTATGGGCTATCAGTTCTCCACGCAGGCTTCCTTCTCCATCTCGGTCTACGATATGACCATCCCCGCCGAGAAGCCCGGCTACCTGGCCGCCGCACAGAAGGACGTGGATACCATCGCCAAGCACTTCCACCGCGGCGAGCTGTCCGAGGAGGAGCGTTACAAGGCGGTCATCCGCGTGTGGGAGAAGACCACCGACAATGTCACCGCCGCGCTGGATAAGGGCTTTAGCAAGTTCAACCCGATCAAGATCATGGCCGACTCCGGAGCGCGTGGTTCCATGACCCAGATGCGTCAGCTGGCCGGTATGCGCGGACTGATGTTCTCGGCGACCGGTAAGACCATGGAGCTGCCTATCAAGTCCAACTTCCGCGAGGGTCTGAATATTACCGAGTACTTCATGGGCGCTCGTTCCTCTCGTAAGTCCTTGTCGGATACCGCTCTGCGTACCGCAGACTCGGGTTACCTGACCCGCCGTCTGGTAGATGTGTCCCAGGAGGTCATCGTCCGCGAGGTCAACTGCGATACCACCAAGGGAACCACGGTCTCGGATGTCATCGACGAGCGGGATAAGAACGTACTGGAGCCGCTGGCGGATCGTATCATCGGCCGCTTTGCTCTGGGCGATGTCGTGGATCCCGCGACCGGCGAGGTGCTGGTCGCCAATGATACCATGATCTCGGAGGAGGATGCCGACGCCATCACCAAGGCGGGCATCACCGAGGTCACCATCCGGACACCCATTCAGTGCCACGCACGCTGGGGTATCTGCTCCCACTGCTACGGCGCGGATATGTCCACGGGTAAGCTGGTCAGCGTCGGTGAGGCGGTCGGTATCATTGCCGCGCAGTCTATCGGTGAGCCGGGTACCCAGCTGACCATGCGTACCTTCCACTCGGGCGGTGTCGCAGGGTCGGATATCACACAGGGTCTGCCCCGTGTTGAGGAGCTGTTCGAGGCGCGTTCCCCCAAGAAGGCCGCCATCATGGCCGAGCAGGAGGGCGTGGTCTATGTCCATCAGGATCCCGACACGCCGGGTGTCAGTGATGTGTTCATCCACGACACCGAGACCAACCAGGAGCTGGGCAAGTATCCCATCCCCTACGGTATGCGTTTGGCGGTCGGTACCGGTGCTCATGTGAAGGTCGGTCAGGCTCTGACCGAGGGCTCCAAGGCTCCCGCCGACATCATGCGTATCCAGGGTCTGGACGAGGTATACGCTTACCTGATCCGCGAGGTGCAGAAGGTCTACCGTTCTCAGTCCTGTAACGTCAATGATAAGCATATCGAGATCATTGCCCGTCAGATGACACGGAAGATCCGCATCGACGAGCCCGGAGATACCACCCTCCTGCCCGGGGCCGTGGTGGATCGCAACGAGCTGGAGGAGGTCAACAACCGCACGCTGGCCGACGGCGCCGCGCAGGGACTGGAGCTCCGTCCCGCTACCGGCGAGCCGATCCTGCTGGGTATCACCAAGGCCGCTCTGCAGAGCGAGTCCTTCCTCTCGGCCGCTTCCTTCCAGGAGACTACCAAGGTACTGGCGGATGCTGCCATCCGCGGCAAGGTGGATCACCTGCGCGGACTCAAGGAGAATGTCATCATCGGTCGCCTGATCCCCGCCGGTACCGGTATGGAGTGCTACCGCGAGATCACGGTCGAGCCGGGTGAGACTCCCGTGGTCGAGTCGACCTCCGAGGAGGAGCCGGCATCCTGATCGTGCCGCCTCTTGCTATTCACTAACCAAACAAAATAAACCCCTGCTTTTCCGTGCAAATTGTGGAATAGGGAGAAATTTTGGCAGGATGGACTGTTCGCTTGACAAACAGTCCATCCTGTGTTATAATATGATGGTTCCTGTGGGTAGGGATATCTATGCCATGTATAGGGCGAGATCCTCCCCGATACAGAACCGACATGGGCAGTTCCACCCCGACGAGGGTCACCTCGGCGGAGTGCCTGTATATAAACATCGAATTTCAGAAGAAGGAGGAAAAACAGGAATGCCGACCCTTAACCAGCTCGTCCGTCAGGGACGTGCCGACCGCGTGTACAAGTCCAAGGCTCCTGCACTGCAGAAGGGCTTCAACAGCCTGGAGGGCAGAGCCACCGACAAGTCTTCTCCCCAGAAGAGAGGCGTGTGCACCAAGGTCTCGACCATGACCCCGAAGAAGCCGAACTCCGCTATGCGTAAGTTTGCGAGAGTGCGTCTGACCAACGGCATGGAGGTCACCAGCTACATCCCCGGTATCGGACATAGCCTGCAGGAGCACTCTGTCGTGCTCATTCGCGGCGGTCGTGTCCGTGACCTGCCCGGTGTGCGGTACCACATCATCCGTGGCACACTGGATGCTCAGGGCGTTGCGAACCGCAACCAGAGCCGCTCCAAGTACGGTGCCAAGGCTCCCAAGAAGAAGAAGTAATTCATCCGCGAGGGAGAGCGCGCGAGCGCAACGCATCCTCCGCTGTGCGTAAACGGCAGAACAGCCGTGGCGGAAAGGGTAGAAAAGCAGACAAGTTAGATACAGTACCTGTGCCCGCTGATTTTCGTGTTTATATACCGGCTCCCGCCGGACACCGATCAACGATATGCAAAACAGGCTCGTGGACAGAAGGATGCTTTTGAGTACCTATGATTTCATTCAATACTAATGAAGGAGGGAAGTTACAGTGCCGAGAAGAGGTTCGATCTCGAAGAGAGATGTACTGCCGGATCCGTTGTATAATTCCAAGCTGGTGACCAAGCTTGTCAACAACGTGATGTATGACGGCAAGAAGGGCGTGGCTCAGACCATCGTCTATGATGCATTCCATATCATCGAAGAGAAGACCGGAGAGAATGCGCTGGAGGTTTTCCAGGCATCTCTCGACAACATCAAGCCGGAGTTGGAGGTCAAGGCTCGCCGCGTTGGCGGTTCCACCTACCAGGTTCCGATGGATGTGAAGCCGGGTCGTCAGCAGACCCTGGCTCTCCGCTGGCTCATCAACTATGCACGGTCGCGCTCCGAGCGCACCATGGCAGAGCGTCTGGCCGGCGAGATCCTGGATGCCAAGAACAACATGGGCGGCGCCTTCAAGAAGAAGGAAGAGACCCATCGTATGGCAGAAGCAAACAAGGCGTTTGCTCACTACAGATATTGATGGGCGGGCAGTTGCCGCTTGTCAGTCAAGTAAAAACCAAGGAGTAAATCAATGCCTAGGGAATATTCTCTTGAAAAGACCCGGAATATCGGCATTATGGCGCACATTGATGCCGGTAAGACCACGACGACTGAGCGTATCCTGTTCTATATCGGAAAGACCCATAAGCTCGGCGAGACCCACGAGGGTGCCGCCACGATGGACTGGATGGAACAGGAGCAGGAGAGAGGTATCACCATTACCTCCGCTGCCACCACCTGCTACTGGAAGGATCATCGTATCAACATCATTGATACCCCCGGGCACGTGGACTTTACCGTCGAGGTCGAGCGTTCCCTGCGCGTGCTGGACGGCTCTGTGACCGTCTTCTGCGCGAAGGGTGGCGTTGAGCCTCAGTCTGAGACCGTTTGGCGTCAGGCTGATAAGTATCATGTTCCGCGCATGGCGTATGTCAACAAGATGGACATCACCGGTGCCGATTTCTATCGCGTGCTGGACATGATGCGCGATCGTCTACACACACACCCCGTCCCGATCCAGCTGCCTATCGGTAAGGAGATGACCTTCCGCGGCATCATCGATCTGGTCGAGATGGAGGCCGATGTGTACTACGATGCTGAAGGCAAGGATGTGCGGGTTGAGCCGATCCCGGAGGATATGCTGGAGCTGGCTCAGCAGTACCACAGCCAGATGGTGGAGTCGGTCGCCGAGACCGACGAGGAGCTGATGGAGAAGTACCTGGAGGAGGGCGACCTCTCCAAGGACGAGATCCGCGCGGCTCTCCGCAAGGCTACCATTGCCAATGAAGTCGTCCCGGTCTGCTGCGGTTCTTCCTACCGCAACAAGGGCGTCCAGAAGATGCTGGATGCCGTCGTGGACTATATGCCGTCTCCTCTGGACATCCCGCCCGTGGACGGTATCGATCCCGACAGCGGCGAGACCGATGTCCGCAAGGCCGACGACAACGAGCCGTTCTCGGCTCTCGCATTCAAGATCATGACTGACCCGTTCGTGGGTAAGCTGTGCTACTTCCGCGTCTATTCCGGCGTGATCCATGCAGGCGACACCGTGTACAACTCCACCAAGGGCAAGCGCGAGCGTCTTGGCCGTATCCTGATGATGCACGCGAACGAGCGCGCCGACATCGACACCTGCTACACGGGTGATATCGCGGCGGCTATCGGCGTGAAGAATACCACCACCGGTGATACCTTCTGCGACGAGAAGCACCCCATCATCCTGGAGTCCATGGAGTTCCCGGAGCCTGTTATCAGCGTTGCCATCGAGCCGAAGACCCGTGCCGGTCAGGAGAAGATGGGTATCGCCCTCGCCAAGCTGGCTGAGGAGGATCCTACCTTCCGTACCTACACCGACGAGGAGACCGGTCAGACCATCATTGCCGGTATGGGTGAGCTGCACCTGCAGATCATCGTGGAGCGTATGCTGCGCGAGTTCAAGGTGGAGGCCAACATCGGTAAGCCGCAGGTCGCGTACAAGGAGACCATCCGCAGAGCTGTGGATCAGGAGACCAAGTACAAGCGTCAGTCCGGCGGTTCCGGTCAGTACGGTCATGTCAAGATCACGCTGGAGCCCAACGAGCCGGGCAAGGGCTACGAGTTCATCAACGCCGTGGTCGGCGGTTCCATCCCGAAGGAGTACATTCCTGCGGTGGATGCCGGTATCCAGGGTGCTATGCAGAACGGCGTGCTCGCCGGCTACAACGTCGTGGACGTGAAGGTCACGCTCAACGACGGTTCCTACCACGAGGTCGACTCCTCGGATATGGCCTTCAAGATCGCCGGTTCCATGGCGTTCAAGGAAGCTATGCGTAAGGCTGACCCTGTCCTGACCGAGCCGGTCGTCAAGGTCGTGGCCATCGTGCCGGAGGAGTATATGGGAGATGTCATCGGCGACTTCAACTCTCGCCGCGGACAGATCAACAGCATGGAGGCCGGCAACGGCGGCGTGGAGGAGATCACCGCGTTCGTCCCGCTGTCCAATATGTTCGGTTACGCCACCGACCTGCGCTCTAAGACGCAGGGACGCGGCATCTACTCGATGGAGCCCAGCCACTTCGCTGAGGTGCCCAAGAGCATTCAGGACGAGATCATCAAGGCTCGCGGCAAGTCTCAGGCGTGAGACTGTCCGCGTACCCGCTGATCTACTATAACTTTGAAACTCAAAAAAAAGAATACGGAGGATTTTTACAATGGCAAAGGCTACATTTGAGCGTACCAAGCCCCACGTTAACATTGGTACCATCGGTCACGTCGACCACGGTAAGACCACTCTGACCGCCGCTATCACCAAGGTTCTGTCCCTGCAGAACGGCAAGAACGAGTCCATGGCGTACGATCAGATCGACAACGCTCCCGAGGAGAAGGCTCGTGGTATCACAATCAACACCCGTCACGTTGAGTACGAGACCGAGAACCGTCACTATGCACACGTTGACTGCCCCGGCCACGCCGACTACGTCAAGAACATGATCACCGGTGCCGCTCAGATGGACGGCGCTATCCTGGTGGTTGCTTCTACCGATGGTCCTCTCGCTCAGACCCGTGAGCACGTTCTGCTGGCTCGTCAGGTCGGCGTTCCTGCTATCGTTGTCTTCATGAACAAGACCGACCTGGTGGACGATGAGGAGCTGCTGGATCTGGTCGAGATGGAGGTTCGCGACCTGCTGTCCTCCTACGACTTCCCCGGTGATGATATTCCGATCGTTCGCGGCTCTGCCCGTGAGGCTCTGCTGTCCGACAGCAAGGACATCAACGCTCCCGAGTATGCTTGCATCCTGGAGCTGATGAACCAGGTCGACGAGTATATCCCCACTCCTGAGCGCAAGGCTGACCTGCCCTTCCTGATGCCCGTCGAGGACGTCTTCTCCATCTCCGGCCGTGGTACTGTTGCTACCGGTCGTGTGGAGAGAGGTACCCTGAAGGTCAACGATACCGTCGAGATCGTCGGTCTGACCGAGGAGAAGGCTACCACCGTCGTTACCGGTGTCGAGATGTTCCACAAGCTGCTGCCCCAGGCTGAGGCCGGCGACAACATCGGTGCTCTGCTCCGTGGCGTTGCTAAGGACGGCATCGAGCGTGGACAGGTTCTGGCGAAGCCCGGTTCCGTTCATCCTCACACCCACTTCAAGGGTCATGTGTACGTTCTGAGCGAGAAGGAGGGTGGTCGTTCTAAGCCGTTCGTGGCCGGCTACCGTCCCCAGTTCTACTTCCGTACCACCGACGTTACCGGTACCATCGAGCTGCCCGCTGATGTTCAGATGTGCCGCCCCGGTGATAACGTTGACATGAGCGTCACCCTGATCACCCCCGTCGCGTGCGAGGTCGGTCTGCGGTTCGCTATCCGTGAGGGTGGTCGTACCGTCGGTTCCGGTGTCGTTTCCGAGATCCTGGGCTAATTCCGGGTTAGTTTCGGACTCATTTCCGATCATACTTTCCGGTTCCCCGTCTGCTTGCCGCGGCGCGGGAACCGGACACCCCCGCGGCGAGCTTTTTGCTGCGGGGTTTTTCCTGTCTGCCGCCCCGACGGGCGACAGAGTCCTCAAATATTGCATATCTTTGGGAATAGGTGAAATTCCATACCGGTGGTACCCGACTCCGACAGCCGCCTCGGCTCGGATCGAAAGCCCACGACCGCGCAAACAGCGCGCTGAGCAGGTGAGACTCCTGCGCCGACGGTAAAAGTCCGGATGGGAAAGGATAAAGTATATGTTGCACTCCACAGCACAGGCGCGGCGGGGAGCCGTCCGCCGCCTGACCGTTACCGCCGTGCTGGCGGCTCTTTCGACAGCCTTGATGTATCTGGAATTTTCGATCCCGATCGTGCCGGGCTTCCTGAAGTATGATTTCTCAGACCTCCCCGCGCTGATCGCCGCCTTTGGGGTAGGCCCCGTGGCGGGGGTGGCGGTCGAGCTGATCAAGAATGTCATCCATCTCCCCATGACCGTGACCGGCGGGGTCGGAGAGTTGGCCAACCTCATCATCGGCACCTGCTATGTCCTGCCTGCAGGGCTGATCTACCGCTACCGCAAGGGGAAATTGGGCGCGTTCTTAGGTTCCCTTGGGGGGGCTGTGCTGGCGGCTCTCATGAGTCTGCCGATCAATTACTATGTCACCTACCCCGTGTACGCCACCCTCATGCCGATGGAAGGCATTATCGGCGCGTACAGTGCCATCATCCCTGCCGCCAATACCCTTTGGCGAGCACTGTTGCTGGTCAACCTGCCCTTTACCTTGGTCAAGGGGCTGGTCAATGTGGGCATTACCTTTGCCCTTTACAAGCGCATATCCCCTCTGATACACGGTGGAACACATAAACAGGCATCGGATACCCCCGATGCATCCACGCGAAAGGATACGGATTAAACAATGAACATGATAGGCTTTGCTCCCACCTCCGCCCGTCGGCGTTTTCTGGCTTGGCTCAGCATCGCACTGATCCTGACCCTTGCGGCGGCCGCGCTCAGTACGGTTCATGCCGCGGAAGCCCCCGCCGCGACGGATGCGGCCTCCGAAACCGAAACTGTGACCGAGCCCTCGACTGAGATCGAAACCGCAGCCTCCGGCAGAGGGTTTACCGCCGCTATCAAGAACTTTTTCTTGGAGACGGTGGGCAAGCGGTGGTGCGTGTTCTTCTGCTCCATGATCCCCATCATCGAGCTGCGTGGGGCGATCCCCATGGGCGCGGCCTTCGGGCTTCCGTGGTGGCAGACCTTCCTTATCAGCGTGGTCGGTAATATGCTCCCCGTCCCGTTCATCCTGCTCTTTATCAACGCCATCCTGAAGTGGATGGAGGGCTGTCGGGTCAAGCTGTTCAATAAGATCGCGGGCTGGCTCCTGCGCAAGGCCGAAAAGAACCGCGAGAAGATCGAGAAATATGCCTTCTGGGGTTTGGCGATCTTCGTGGGGGTTCCCCTGCCGGGAACCGGCGCGTGGACGGGCTCGCTGGTCGGTGCCGTCATCCACTTGAAGTTCTGGAAAGCACTGCTCTCCACCCTGATCGGTGTGTTGGCGGCGGGGGTGGTCATGACCATGATCTCCTACGGCGTGGCGGCGATCTTTTAAGACTCCGGTACGGGACACAGAAAGACAGAAAAGAGAGGCTTGACCCTGCGGTCAAGCCTCTCCTTTTGGATATGTGATAATGCCTTAATTCGTCTCGACGTCGGTCGCCGTGTCGGGAAGAACGTAGTCCCCGAACTCCAGCGTGGTGTCGATGACCTGAGTACCGATGAAGGTTTGATTGCCCTGCGTGATGCTGTAGCGAAGCGCGATATGGTAAACGCAGGAATCCAAGCGGCCGTTCTCCTTGAGGGTCACGGTCACGGAGCCACTGCCGTTGAGGAAGGTGTACCCGCTCTGCTCGTACGTCTCTTTGTAGCTCTTCAGTGCATTGTTGTTGAAGGTGATGGTAAAGCTGCCGTCCGGATCCCGGCTCATGCTCTCGACCATGTTGAGGTCGAAACTCAAAGGGTCATACTGGCCGGTGAGGAAGGCCTCGGCGGTCGGCTGACTTTTGACCTCATAGCCGTTGTTCTTGCCGTTGACATTGACGGTCTGCTTGCCGTCGATGTAGGTGATCACATATGCGTCCTTGTTCATCTTGGCATTGATGGTGAAGGTGAGCTCGCCGTCCTGACGGGAAAAGGTGGCCTCATCCGTCTCCTCGGTGCTCTGGGTCTGCCCCGCGATCTTGACAACGTTCTTGATGGTTCCCTTGTAGGAGCCGGTCAACGCCTCGTTCATGGCATCATACTGATCCTTGAGGGCGTAGAGCAGGCGCAGGTCGTCGCACTTGGTCAGTGTGGTGGGATCCACCGTTTCCACCGTCGCGTTGTTCCAATCGGTGATGGTGCAGGTGCAGGTCATGGTGGGGGCGTTGGCGTTGGCGGTATCGGTGATAAAGACAGGGGTGACCTCAATGGAGGAGGCCAGATAGGTGGTCTTGTCGAGAACCGCCGAGATGGTCGCATCGGTCATGCGTACACCGCTGTCCAGCTCCTGCAGGGACTTGGTCAGGGAATCCATAGCTTCCAGAACTGCCTGATCCAGCCCGCTGAGAGTGACGATGTAGCCGGTCTCGTCCTCGGTGCAGGTGCGAGTCGAGGAGGCGGCGGCCAGCGTTACGGCATCCATGATATCGCCGCCGGTTGCGGCGTGACGATCCTCCGACCATGCCCGATAGTCCTCCTGCGACAGCTCGGAGTACAGGCGAGCCTTGCCGTTCATGTAGAACATGAACCCGTCCATGTAGCCCTCATAGGAGCGGATCCGCTCGTTGATCTTGGCGGAGGGAGCCGACACCGTGGTGTCAACCGAATTGTATTCGCGGAGTTGACCGTCCTTTTCGCTGTGCTGTGTCTTGGACTTGATGGTGACGGTCATGTCCAGGTTATTGACCCTCATGGTGATGGTGGCATCCATGACCGCCACACCACCGGTGGAGGCCTCGTCAGCCTTGGCGAAACGGCGGATCAGCTCGGCGGCACGCTCCGGCTCGGCGAGATCCTCCGGCGAAGTTTCGACCTCGGTCTCGGTCTCGCCGCAGGCGGTCAGGGTGACGGCTGCCGACAGGAGCATCAGCACAGCCAGACTCACGCTGAGCAAGCGGCAGAAAAGGGACTTTTTCATGTAGAGGATTCCTTTCTCAGTCTGAATCATTTAGGTATGCTACCTTTATTATATCAAAATGCGGAAAGGAATGCAATGCTTTTTTGCACAAAAATTAACAGGTAGCTTTGTGCAAAAGCAACAAGAAAGAGCGGCTCCGTCGGCGGTTCCGCTCCCTTATTGGTTTTAGACCTCAATGACCACGATCTCTCGCGGGTTGAACAGGCGGGGGATGGGCGAGACGGTGTTGCACAGGCCACGCGAGATGACCAGTCGCCCCTCGTGGACACCGCTCGTGTACCGGGGGAACAGCCCTTGATCCGGCGCAAAGACTCCGCGCCCGAAGAACCGCCACTGCCCGCCGTGCGCGTGCCCCGCCACGAACAGGTCAATGTCGCGGTCGCGCAGGTAGCGGTCAAAGTACTCCGGCTGGTGGCAGAGCAGGATGCGGTAGCCGGGGGTCGCGCAGAAGCCGTCCAGCCAGTCGGTGTTGGGTACCCGCCCCGGGTTGAGCAGACCGGAGCGCATCCCGCCCAGCACCAGCCCGTGGTAGACGGTGTAGGTCTCGTCCAGCAGAGTGGCTCCCGTGGCACGGATGTCCTTCAGCCAGTGGAGCAGGACGGGCTTGGGGGGCTCGGGGTGCTTCTCCAACTCTCGGAGGTGGATATGCCCGGCACCGGTCTCGTGGTTGCCCCAGGAGTAGAAGGTCGGCGCGATGGCGGCGGCCTTCTCCAAAAGCCCCAGCCCCGGGCGGGAGAGTGGCGTGTCGGAGGGCACCGTCAGATTCTCGGTCAGGTCTCCGGGGATCAGGATGAGGTCGGGGGCTATCTCTCGCAGGCGGGTCAGCACCGGTTCATACGGCGCATCGTGCAGATCGGCCACGACGGCGGCGCGAAAGTGGATGCCGGGGTGTCGTTCCTCCCAGCCCGTGCAGAGGGTCGCCGCAGACTCAGAGCTGAGGCGGTATCGGGTGATCCGCATGGGAGACTCCTTTCCTGCGCCGCGCACGGAGGATCAGCGCATACACGCCCCAAAAGAGGGCAAGCCCCAGCACCGCGCCCAGTCCGTCGATGAGGACATCCGTGACCGAGGCACCGCGGTGCGAGAAGATCTGATGGGTCTCATCCGAGGCGGCGTACAGCAGACTAAATCCCAGTGCCGACAATAATTTTTTCCATATGGAAAGTTTCTCTTCCATGTCCCACGCGACGAGCAGGGAGGCGGTCAGGACGGCCAGCAGGGCGTACTCGCTCATATGCGCCAGCTTGCGGATGGGATAATGCAGGCGGTGGACGATCTCTTCCTGCTCGGCGGAGGGCAGATCGTGGTAATCGGGGACGATCAGGGCGGCGATGGTCTCGGTCACGCGGCCACTGCGATCCCCCGAGTCTGTCTTGCTCTCGCTTGAGAAGCGGAAGATCACGGTCATCAAGGCTAAGATGCACAAGAGAAGCAGGACACATACGGTGATCCGTGCCGGGGAGCGGCGGGTGGTGGGTCGGATCATGGTGCACCCTCCTCGGACGGCGAGACGGCCGTCTCGGTCGCGGCATGGCGGTCGCGGCAGGTGGCGCACAGCCGTGTCTTCCCGGTCGCCACGGCATCCTCGACGCTACCGCTGTGAACGGTATCGGAGCGATCCAGGTGGTAGCAGGATTCATCTATGTGCAGGACGCTCCCGCCGTTTGTCCAGTAGACGGTGCCCTCGATGGCGGACAGCTCGGGGGACGGTGCGACGGCTGTCTCGACCTCGGGCTCGGTGGCGGGCGGGAAGAGGGAGGCGGATATCTCCTGCAACCGCTCGGGAGTCAAGGTCTCGCCGCCGACAAAGCCGGACGGCAGGTCACGGCACCCCGCCGCCATCAGGGTGACCAAGAGGAGCAGGAACAGGCAGAGGGCAGAGCCGATCCGCCGGTTGATGTGATGCGTATGCGTTTCGTGGTGCACGGGGACACCCCCTTTCCATATCCTATCCCATTATATGATGAACTCATTATATCATGAATTGCGTGAAAAGTCAATAGAAAGTGTGAGGAAGGGAAGGGCAGAGCATTCACTTTGCGTGAATGTTTGATGTTGGAGCCGGGCACAGAGGTACCATGTCCGTCGGCAACCACCCGCCCAAGCACCCACATGGGTTCCGCGTACCTTCCGGCTACCGCTTCGGGGATGCAAGGGGTGCAGCCCCTTGCATATAAACGCGTGCTCCCCCTTCCCCGCCGGGGAAGGGGTCGGGGGGATAGGGGGAAAAAGTATTAGCCGGAATCTCTCCCGGGCGCGTCCCATATCCGCGCCCGGCAGACGACCTCCCGACCCTCTCCTTTGAAAAAATCCGCATTCCGCATTGACAAAACCGAGAAATCGGTATATAATGTAGGCATAGCATACGCCTCCCGCCGCTCGCGGGAGAGAAAGGATGATCCTGCATGGAACATACACAAGAATGCAAACATAAAGCCGGGCAGAATACCGCCCGCCATACCTCCGGTCCTCTGATGGCGGTGGATGCCCTGGGGCGTAAGACCCCCGACCGTGCGAGCGGTGCATCCGCCCCCCGCGAGAACCGACTGGTGGGTCTCTTCTACTTCCTCTGGCTGGGGGAGCACGGCCGTCACAGACCCTACGACGTCTCCAAGATCGTGGAGGCTGATTCGCAGGCGGGCTACCATACCGACAGCGAGGCCTGGGGACGTATCGGCACCTACCACCACTGGGGGGAGCCGTTCTACGGCTACTATTACTCCGACGACGAGTGGGTCGTGCGGCACCACATGAAGTTGATCATGCAGGCCGACATCGACTTCCTGTTCTTTGACACCACCAACGGCCCGACCTATGAGCATAACGTCAAGCTGGTCATGCGGGTACTGCAGGAGTACCACGATGAGGGGTGGAAGATCCCGCAGGTCATGTTCTATACCAACACGGCCTCCGGACAGACCGTCCAGCGGATATACGACGGCATCTATAAGCCCGGCTTTGCCCGCGACACCTGGTTCTGCATGGACGGCAAGCCGGTCATCATCGCGGTGGAGTCGGAGTGCTCACCCGAGTGCCGTGAATTCTTCAACATCAAGATGTCCCAGTGGCCGAACGAGCCGGACAAGCTGGGCGGCTGGCCGTGGATGGATTTCACCCGCCCCCAGCGGGTGTTCTCCAATCTGGACGGCGTGCCGGAGGTCATCAACGTGTCGGTCGCACAGCACCCTCAGCTGCGCTTTGGGGATTCGGTGCTGTACGGCGAGACCACCAACTGCGGCCGAGCCTTCCACGATGGCTTCAACGATCCCGCCCCCGATGCCTGGAAGAAGGGCTGCAACTTCGCGGAGCAGTTCGACCGCGCCGTGGAGACCGATCCCCCCATCGTGCTGGTCACGGGCTGGAACGAGTGGATCGCGGGACGCTGGCAGGGCATCCCCGAGCGACCCATCATGTTCGTGGACTGCGCCAACTACGAGTACAGCCGCGACCTGGAGATGATGCGCGGCGGGTACTTTGACAACTACTTCCTGCAACTGGTGGAGTATGTTCGCCGCTACAAGGGCGTGGAGGACACCCCCGTGCATGACCGCCTGCCCGTGCCCGCAGGGGCAGGGATCGGGTGCTTCCGTGAGTCGGAGGCCGTGTATGATTCCTTCGACGACGGCGACTTCGCCCGCCATGCCGAGGGCTACGGCTGTGTGTACGACAATACCACCCAGCGTAACGCCATCCGCAAGATCAAGGTCAAGCATGATGGCGAGTCTATCTGCTTCCTGTTGCGTACCAAGGCTCCCGTGACCGCCTATGACGGCGAGGGCAGCTGGATGCAGGTGTACCTGAACACCGACGGCGGGCAGGGCTACGGGTTCCTGCTCAATACCCACCCGCAGGCCGACGGGACGACCACCCTGGCGCGTGTGATCGGCGAGGGGGACGACCTGACGACCGAGGACATCCCGGGCGTGACAGCCTACTACGAGGTGGACGATGACAAGCTCAAACTCAAGCTGCCGCTGGCGGCATTGGGGCTGGAGCCGTCGGACTTCACGGTCTGGTTCAAGGCCGTGGACAGCCGTGAGCCGATCCGCACGGTGGCGGATCTTTACGACAAGGGCGATGTTGCCCCGCTGGGACGGATGAATTTCGTCTACCGCGGAAAGTAAACAACTACAGTCGAGCCTTTTCTGAATACATTGCGGGGCAGGAACCCCACATGGGCGGAACTCGACAAAAAAGTCTGTCAGGGAACCTTTTCTCGACGGAATAGAATGTCAGAAAAGTCCTTGAAGGGGTTTGGGGAAACTTCCTTCAGGAAGTTTCTCCAAAAATACAAAATAAATCAAGAAAGAAGCGATATATCATGACAAAGATCGATATTTTTTCGGGATTCCTGGGAGCGGGCAAGACCACGCTCATCAAGAAGCTGATCACCGAGGCCTACGCCGGGGAGAAGCTGGTGCTCATCGAGAACGAGTTCGGTGAGATCGGCATTGACGGCGGGTTCTTAGCCGAGGCGGGCATCCAGATCAACGAGATGAACTCCGGGTGCATCTGCTGTTCGCTGGTGGGGGATTTCCGCGCCGCGCTGGCGCAGGTCATCACCACTTATCAGCCCGACCGCATCCTGATCGAGCCGTCGGGGGTCGGCAAGCTGTCGGATGTCATCCGCGCCGTTGAGGGTGCGGCGACCGAGGGTGCCGTGCTGGACGGCTTTACCACCGTGGTGGATGCCGGCAAGTGCAAGATGTACATGAAGAACTTCGGCGAGTTCTTCAATGACCAGGTGGAGAACGCGGGCTGTATCATCTTAAGCCACGCCGATACGGCCTCCCCGAAGAAGGTGGAGGAGGCTGTGACCCTGCTCCGTGAGCACAACGCGACGGCTGTCATCGTCTCCACGCCGTGGATGCAGTTGACCGGGGCACAGCTCAAGGAGGCCATGGAGCGGCGGGATACGCTGGAGGCAGAGCTTGCTCGTCTGGCGGCCGACACCGAGGAGGATGACGAGGAGGAGTGCTGCCACCATCATCACCATCATGACGATGACGATGATGAAGACGAGTGCTGCCATCACCACCATCACCACGATGATGACGACGACGACGAGCACGAGCATCATCACCATCATCATGATGATGACGACGAGGACGAGTGCTGCCACCATCATGACCATGACGATGATGACGAGCACGAGCATCACCACCACGAGCACGACGAGCACTGCACCTGCGGTTGCCACGACCATGAGGGACATCATCACCACCACCATCACCACGCCGACGAGGTGTTCGTCAGCTGTGGTGCTGAGACTACCGTCAAGTTCGACAAGACCGAGCTGGAGTCCAAGCTGGCGGCTCTCTGCGACGAGGGCAAGTACGGCATCGTCCTGCGGGCGAAGGGCATCGTAGCCCCCGCCGAGGGCACTGCGTGGGTACACTTCGACTATGTGCCGGGTGAGCCGGATGTGCGTACCGGGGCCGCGGCTGTCATCGGACGGCTGTGCGTCATCGGCTCCGGGCTGAAGGTGGACGCGCTGTCCGAGCTGTTCGGCGTGGCACTGCACAAGTCCGAGGACTGATACGGGAGGGAAGAGTATGGCACGCGACCTACCTGTATACCTGTTTACCGGATTCCTGGAGGGTGGCAAGACCCACATGATCCAGGAGTCCATGGAGAGCCCCCAGTTCAACACGGGGGAGAAGACCCTCATCATCCAGTGCGAGGAGGGGGTGGACGAGCTGGATATCTCCACCTTCAACGGGAAGAATGTCTACCTGGAGCAGATCGAGGACGAGTCCCAGCTGACCACCGCCTACCTGACCGCGCTGGAGAAGAAGCACAAGCTGGATCGCATCCTCATCGAATATAACGGTATGTGGATGTTGAATTCCCTCTACGAGGCCATGCCACAGAACTGGGTGATCTACCAGCAGATGATGTTTGCCGACGCCAAGACCTTTGAGGCCTACAATCAGAATATGCGCTCCCTGATGGTGGATAAGCTGATGAATGCCGAGCTGGTGGTGCTCAACCGTACCCCTGCGGGCATCGATAAGGAGAGCATCCACAAGATCGTGCGGGGATGCTCCCGCCGTGCACAGATATCCTACGACTACCCCGACGGGCACGTCGAGGCGGACACCATTGAAGATCCCCTGCCGTTTGATATGAACGCACCGGTGGTGGAGATCGCCGACGAGGACTACGCTGTCTGGTATCGCGACCTGACCGAGGAGCTGGACGCGTGGGAGGGCAAGGTGGTACACGTCAAGGGCACCGTCCTGCGTGACCCGAAGCTGGGCAAGACGGCACTCCTGGTGGGGCGGCACGTCATGACCTGCTGTGCCGCCGACATCACCTACTCCCCGCTGGTCTGCAACTTTACCTCCGCCGTCCCCTACAAGACCCGCGACTGGCTCATAGTCACGGCGAAGATACACATCGAGAAGCATAAGCTCTACGCAGGTCGCCCCGGTCCCGTCCTCTACGCGACCGACTGCGCCCTGACAAGCAAGCCGACCGAGGAGGTCGCGACCTTCTATTGA
>CAYXBU010000002.1:0-32027 GCA_964463245.1 uncultured Clostridium sp.
ATCGGCGGAAGCTTTTCCGTCATTTGTCACAAAAAGCCTTCGCGTAGGGCGAACTACGCGCGCGACTTTTGTTTAAACTGACAAAAAATCTTCTCGCCGCTCGTAGCACGCGGAATATATAGAGGTGCCCTTGAGTTTTTCGCAATCGCAGACGAAAAAATCTGTACCGAATATGCACCGCCTCATTAAATCAGCGTTTCCTTAAGCATACAGTATCTGAAAGGAGACTCTACATATGTCTGAGAAAACATTGAACGTCACGATCTGGAACGAGTACCGCCACGAGCGGCAGGAGCCCGCCTGCCACGACATCTACCCCGAGGGCATCCACGGCTGTATCAAGGCCTTCTTGGAGCAGGCCGACCCGTCCCTGCACATCCGTCTGGCGGCGTTGGACGATCCCGAACAGGGTCTGCCGAACGACGTCCTGGAGAGCACCGACGTGCTCCTGTGGTGGGGGCACATGGCACACCACGAGGTGTCGGATGAGCTGGTCGCCCGCATCCGCGACCGCGTCTATCGCGGCAAGATGGGGCTGATCGTCCTGCACTCCGGGCACCACTCTAAGGTCTTCCGTGAGGTGGTGGGCACCAACGGAAACCTGTCCTGGGGACGGGATCAGAACGAGATCGTCTGGAACCTCCTGCCCGGTCACCCCATCGCGGCGGGCATTCCGGATCATTTCGAACTGTTCGAGGAGCTGTACTGCGAGCCGTTCTATGTGCCCCAGCCGGATGAGCTGGTGTTCGGCAGCTGGTATGAGGATGGCTTCATCTTCCGCTCGGGTCTGTGCTACTACCGCGGGGCGGGGAAGGTGTTCTACTTCCAGCCGGGACATGAATTCTGCCGCTCCTTCTACAACCCTTATGTTCAGCGCATCATCCGCAACGCGGTGCACTGGGCGGCTCCCAACGAGATCGTCTACCCCATCGAGAACGGATGCCCCAACATCCAGTACAAGCTGAGCGACAAATTCTGACGGCTGTGACGGCAGACCAAATGACCCCCGACAGACAAGCTCTGTCGGGGGTCATCGTTGTTATGGCAAAGACCGCAGTTGCCCTCTGTTACGCCTCAGCCGCCGCCATGTCCACGAGCAGTTGCAGGTAGACCTCCGGCATATGATTCATGAACAGGACGGTCATGTCGTTGCTCATGTACATTTTGATGGCTGTCTGGGCGAAGGGGTAGAAGTCGCTCTCGGCGGGAGCTGTCAAGAGAGGCTCCAGCCCACTCATCCCGGCCGAGGAGTCGATGAAGGCGGTGGCGAGGAGGCAGGCGACCTCGTAGGTGGTCATGCCGTCCTCCGACAGCCCGGCACCGGTCAGGGAGTGCTTGTCGTTGTAGTAGGCGTGGATGCTGTCGGCCAGCGTGCCGATGGAGGTCGCCAGCTGTTCGACCTTGGCGGCGTAGGCCTCACTGCCCGGCAGGAGGATATCCTGCCCCGCACGGAAGAAGCCCAGCGAGGCGATCGGCGTGGCAGTCACGGGGTCGGCGGGGTTGATGAGGTTGAAGATGTTGGAGCAATCCACCTCGGGGGTCTTCCGCACGGTGGTCGGCGTGGCGAAGGTGTAGACATACACATCCCGTGTGCCGCGATCGGTGTTGAGCAGGAGCCCCAGCAGGTTGGCGCAGGCGGCTCCGCGGCTATGACCGCTGACCAGAATGATGGGATCTGTCTCGGCTGCCAGCAGAGCCTTGAGGTCGTCGTAGATGTCCTGTGCGGCTAAGTAGAAGTTCTCGGCGAAGGCGGTGTCGTTGTCCTGCGAGGGGGCGAAGTCCATGTTGGAGAACCATTCGCCCGCGTTGGTGCCGCGAATAGCGACCAGCAGCACGGTGCGCTCGGCTCCGTTGACCGTCATGGTCTTCTTGCCGACCGAGTAGGCGCTGGTGTGGGACTTGTCGGCATCCGACTTGTCGTAGTTGCCGTGGAGCACCTCGGTAAAGCCGGCCTTCTCAAACCGCGCGATCATACCCTCCCGCGTGTTGCCGGTGCAGAGCCCCAGCAGCTGTTGCGCCAGCGTCAAGGAAAAGGTCTTGCTGTCGGCGGGGATGGTCACCTCGGTGAAGCTGTCCAGGCCGAGGGCGGGGGTTGTCTCGATCTCGGTGGGTGTTTCGGTCGGGGTCTCACTCGCAGGATCCGACTCCGAGGCATCCTCGGTGGCACTCTCCGGGTCGCTCGCCGAACCGGTCTCGAGGGTGCTCTCCGAGCTGCTCTCCGAGCTACTCTCCGAGCTACTCTCCGAGCGGCTCTCCGAGCTACTCTCGGGGTTGCTCTCCGAGCCGCTTTCCGTCCGGGTGTCGGTTTCCTTGCTGTCCGTCGTGTCGTCACCGCACCCGACACACAGCGCGATAGTCAGCGCCGCGACGGTCAGCAGGAGCAGCAGGCGAAATACAGTTTTCTTCATGGATTTATCCTTCCTTTCTCTTCTTTGAAACGAGGATCACGGACGCGCGGTCTGTGATCCCCTGTAGTCGTTCATGTGTATGGGCAAATGACTTACGGCTTCAGCACCGAAACGGCATCCGCAATGGTCTTTTCAAATGCCTCGCGGCCGTACTTGTCCACCTCGGCCTTGTTCTTCTCGCCGTGGGTCAGACAGCCCGCACCGCCGATACAGCCGCCCACGCAGGCCATACCCTCAATGAAGTTGGCGTCCAGCTTGTTCTTGCTCTTGAGCAGGAGAGCGACCTTGCAGGCCTCAATACCGTCGCAGGCCTGCGGTTTAACCGTGAAGTCGATGTTCTGCTCCTTGAGAGCCTCGGCGACCGCATCCGACAGACCGCCGCAGCGCGCAAAGATACGCCCGAAGTAGGAGGCGTTGTCCAGTACGCCCTCGCTCAACGTGGTGATATCGAGATCACGGCTGTCAAAGAGGGCTTGCAGTTCCTCGAAGGTCATGGCGGCATCCACATACGGCTTGACGTCCTCGTGCTGTACCTCCATCTTCTTGGCGGTGCAGGGACCGATGAAGATCACCTTGCAGGGAGCCTCATGCTCCTTGATGTACTTGGAGATAGCGGTCATGGGGGAGGGATTGTGGGAAACGAAGGGCAGGAGGGCAGGGAAGCTCTTGCGGATGTACTCCACGAAGGCGGGACAGCAAGAGCTGGTCAGGAAGCCCTTCTCCGCCAGCTCGCGGGACTCGGACTGCGCCACCATATCGGCGCCCAGAGCCGCCTCGATGACGGTATAGAAGCCCAGCTCCTTCAAACCCGTGATGACCTGTCCCAGCTTGGCGTAGGTGAACTGGCTGGAGATGGAGGGAGCCACGACGGCGAATACCTTGTACTTGGTGTTGCCCTCGCTCTTCTTGAGGATGTCGATGACATTGAGGATAAAGGACTTATCCGAGATGGCACCGAACGGGCACTGGTAGACACAGGCACCGCAGGAGATGCACTTGGAGTTGTCGATGCTGGCCTGCTTCTCGTCCCCCATGGTGATGGCCTTGACCTTGCAGGCCGACTCGCAGGGACGCTTGTAGTTGTGGATGGCGTTGTAAGGGCACACCTTGGAGCAGGCGCCACACTCGCGGCACTTGCTCTTGTCGATGTGAGCCACATGGTTCTCGTCAAAGGTCAGAGCCCCGAACTTACAAACATCCTCGCAACGGTGAGCCAGACAGCCGCGGCAAGCACCCGTCACCTCGTAGCCGCCCATGGGGCACTCGTCGCAGGCGATGTCGATGACCTCGATGACGTTGGGGTTCTGCTTGTCGCCGCCCATGGCGAGCTTGACCCGCTCGGTCAGGATGGCGCGCTCCTTGTAAACGCAGCAACGCATGGTCGGAACCTTGCCCGGCACGATGGTCTTGGGGATGTCGATGGCGGTCTCGGGCAGTCTGTCAGCCCACGCCTCCCGCGCGACCTCGCGGAGGACCTTGTATTTCAGATGCTGTACCTTGGTATCAAATTTTCTCATAACGATCCTGTTTCCTTTGCTGGTATAGTGCGTAATATCAGAAGTAACTGACCTTGATCCGCTTGCCCATCCTGCGCAGGCAGGAGGACAGCTCCTCCACCAGATTCATCTTGATGTTGAAGTTGATGGGCAGATCCGGGTTCTGGTGTGCGGGGTTGACGGCGCGACCGACATAGAAGTTGATGTCGGTGGCCTCCTCAAAGAGCATCCGACAGATCAAGGATGCACCGTCATGCCCGAAGCTCCACTTCTCATACAGTTTGTTCTCGCTCAAAGCATCCTTGGCATACTCCACCACGCGGTTAATGGTGATGACACCCTCGGTGACCAGATCCACCCCCTCGATCTCAGCGATGGGCGGGATGTCACTGGCGGCGAAATTCAGCTGTGCCCGCACGGGCTTGCCCAAATACTTGCCCGCGAGGGAGGAGGTGGTACCGCCGCAGACGATGTGCTTGCCCTCCTTGGAGAAGAAGAGAGCCATCATGCGGTTGACGTTGTCGCGGTCACGGGGCGGACCGAAGAGGAGGTTCATGGGGACTCGCTTGCGGATCCTGACCACGCAGGCGGTGGCATCGTCTCCGGGTCGCTTGCCGTAGAGACGATCCACCTCATCGATGAGGATGGTGGACAGGGTCTTGGCGGTATAGCCGACCTGCGAGACCCCTTCCATGAAGCTGATGATCTCCTCCCGCTTCCAGCCGAAGTTGTAGGCCATGCCGATGCCGGCATGGGGACAACCGTCGCTCATGGCGATGAAGGTGTCTCCCTCCTGCAGCTTGACCACGGATTTGTATATCTTCTTTCCGTCGATGGTCATCTCGGTGCGGGGGTAGTCGTAGTTGACCCCATCGCGCAGGAGGATCACCAACGGGTTGTCGTACTGGATCAGCTCCATCTCGCTGTTGTTGACCAGATGCAGGATGGAGAAGGTCGAGTAGGCCACGCCGCGCACCGAGCAGATGGGGAGAGTCTTGGCAATGGTCTGCACGCAGTCCTCCAGTGTCATCCCCTGTGCCATCATGGTGGAGATGATCTTGCTGGTCAGGGTGGAGAGGATGCTGGCCTTGACGCCGCTTCCCAGTCCGTCTGCCAACACGATGACGGTGGAGTTGTCGTCCTGCTCCACGACATCCACATGGTCTCCGCAGAGCTGTTCCCCGATGTGATTGATGCTTTTATAGCCGATCTCGGCGCACAGATCATTCATTGGATATGCTCTCCTTCAGCTTGGTCAGGGCGATCTTGGTCTCGGCGGCAGTCTCACCCAACAGGGAGGCGATCTCCTGGACGATACGCATCTGCTTATCCACCACACGGTCCGCGATCTCGACGGTCTGGCGGCTGATATTCTCCTTCTTCTCCCGCTCGGTCTCCTCGTCGGTCACGTCGCGCAAGAGGCAGATGAGGAGGTGGCTGGCGGTGTCGGCGACGATGGTCTGCTCCACATACCGCTTGTACTCAGCCAGATACACCCGCGCATCCCGCAGGTTTTGGTGTGTCTCCAGCACCTTGAGGAAGGGGGACGGATCCAGCACGCGGATGACGGGATCCCCCATGACATCGGAGGGAGAGCGCAGGTTTAAGAGGCGGCAAGCGGCGGCGTTGATCTGCTGTACCTCCAGGGCATCGTTGAGCACGATCAGACCGTTGGGGGTGTTGTTGACGATGCAATCCGAGAAGCTCTCGGCCTTGTCCTTGAGGTAGGGGAGACACATGGAGATCTCGGCCTTGCCGTGGCAGATGGCGATGGCCTTCTCCCGACAGGTGTTGTACCCGCAGGAGCCGCAGTTCAGCTCGTCCTCGGGGCGGGTCTTGCCCATGCGGCGGAGCGCATCGCGGATCTCATCCTCGCTGGGGGTCGTGTTCCGCCGCTCGATGGGCTCGAACACCTTGCGGATGGCCAGCGGGTCGGGCTGTTCCACCGTAAAGTCCCGCTCGCCTGCGTACTGTGCGACTGCCATGTAGTCGCTCACGGGGGAGGGATGGTACTTTTCCATGACGGGGCCACCGATACAGCTGCCCGTGCAGGCGGACATTTCGATGAAGCAGTTATGTATCTTCCCGCTCTCAATGTCCCGCAGGGCGGCGATGCAGTTGTCCACGCCGTCAATGGCCAGGCGGGTATACCGCTCGGCTCCGGGAATGTCGGCCTTCATGGTCTTGAGGATACCGCCCGCCGTGGGGAAGAAGCGTGCACGGCTCTCGACCGTGTCGTCCATGCTCGGCTCCGGCTTGACACGGGCGCTGTCCATCCAGCGGGACAGCTCCTCGAAGGTCAGGACGGCATCCACCAGCCCGCCGTAGTGCTGAGCCTCGTCCTTCTTGGCAACGCAGGGGCCGACGAAGACGGTCTTGGCATCAGGATGCCGCCGCTTGATGTCGGCGCAATGCGCCTGCATGGGGGACAGGATGTCGGCTAAGCAGGGAAGCTCGGCAGGGAAATACTTTTGGATCAGCAGGTTGACCGAATGACAGCAGGAGCTGATGATGACATCCCGACCGTCCTCGGCCAGCATACGCTCGTACTCGTTCTTGACGATGGTCGCGCCGATGGCGGTCTCCTCCACGTCGGTAAAGCCCAACGCCTGCAGTGCCCGACGCATCCCTTCAATGCCGATGCCCTCATAGTTGGCGATGAAGGAGGGAGCCAGACTGACATACACCGGTGCGCCGGACTGGATGAGTACGCGCGCCTTCTCGGTCTCGTCCACGATCTCCTTTGCGTTCTGCGGGCAAACAACGAAGCAGTGTCCGCACAGGATGCACTCATTCCCGATGATGTGTGCCTGGTTCCCCGAAAAGCGGATGGATTTGACCGGACAGTGCCGAATACACTTGTAGCAATTCTTGCAGTTGGATTTTTTCAACGTCAGACATTCTGCCATCTATATGACCATTCCTTTCTGAATCACGCGAAAGCCCTGTCGGGACGGGTCGTGCAAGACCGTCCTGCGCAGAGCGGATACTCAACCTTCTTGATCCTTCTTGACTGCCGGCAGGATGGTATCCTGCCAGAAATCCCGAAAGGTCTCTTTGGTGATACCGGTGTAGGGCGCATCGTTGACCGTGATGGTCACCCCCACGCGGTTGCAACGACCGGCGCAAAAGGCTCCGGTCAGGATGATGTCGTCCTCCAGCTTGGCCTCTGCAATGTAGGATTGCATCAACTCAACGATCTCGGGAGCTCCTTTGAGGTGGCAGGAGCTGCCCACACATACTTCAACATAAACCATGACATAAATCCGGCTTCCGCGGATCGGAAGCGTCCTTTCGATTGGGAGTGGGGGATGCCTCAGAGCTTGGCCTGTACAGCGGTCGCAAAGAAGTCATCCACGGTCTCGGGCGAGACCGAATAGAAGTCGTCGTCTACCGTGACGCAGACGCCCTCCTGACATTTGCCCATGCAGAAGGTGCCGCCCAGCTCCACGCGGTCGTCTAAGTGGTTTTCGGCGATCAGCTGCTGCAGGCGCGTGACCACCTGACGGGAGCCCTTGATATGACATGACGACCCGATGCAAACGGTGATTTTCATGGTGGTTCCATCCTTTCAATTTTGGTGCGTTCAACTCTTACCTTTTTGTCGGCATGAGGGAGGGGACGGACGGTCTGCCGCGCAGTGCGGCAGACCGTAGGGTGTGGGGGAGGTGGCCTTACTCGTAGTCCACCACGTTGACCCAGTTGGACAGCAGCTCGCGCTCCTGCTCGTTGCCCTTGACCGACTGGGAGGCCGCCACGATGGGCATCCACTTCTGGACATAGGTCAGAGCCGTGCCGCTCTTCTCACAGAACAGCTCCAGGTAACGGTGAGCGATCTCATTCTGTCCTGCTAAGCAGAAGAGCAGGTAAGTGCGGGCGGCATCCGCCGAGGCGTTGCCCTGCGTAGCATGAGACCAGTCCAACAGGTACAGCTTCCCGTCCTCGCCAACGATGATATTGGAGGGGTTGAAGTCGCCGTGGCAGAGCTTGGTGTGCCGAGGCATGGCATCCAGACGGGTATGCAGATCATAGCGGGTGGTGGCATCAAAGTCGGTCTGCCCGATCTTGCGATTCATCTTGTCGCGCAGCTTGGTCAAGAGCGGGCAGGTCTTGGACTGTACCTCCAGCTGCAGGTCAACGAAGGTGTTGAGATACTGCTCGAGATTGTCGGGATCCTCCTCTATGATGCGATCCAGGGTCTTGCCCTTGATATAGTCGGACACGATGACCCACTTGCCATCCATGACCGTGACCTCGCGGATCTTCGGGATGCAGAGCCCGGTCTCCTCTACTCTGGCTTGGTTCAGAGCCTCGTTCAGCACATCGGCCTTGGAGTAGGTCTCATCAAAGACCTTCAAGCAGGCGTCACCGTCGCGGTAGACGGTCTTTCTGTTTCTGACAGCAATTATGCGATCCGATTCCATGATCGATCCTCCTTATACATCTTTGATCCGTGTGGTTCAGTGTCCTGCCTTGCGGTAGGTGCGCTTGAAATCGTGGGGGTCTGCGGGAGCCTCAAAGTCAGCCGCCGTCGGCATGGCGGGCTCCTCGAAGTGACGGTTCCCGTAGTAGGCGTTGAGGTACATCTGCTTGATCTCGCTCATCAGCGGGTAGCGCGGGTTAGCACCGGTGCACTGATCATCGAAGGCCTGCTCGACCATGTCATCCAAACGGGCAAGGAAGTCTGCCTCGTCGATGCCGTAGTCGCGGATGGTGGCTTTGATGCCGACCCGTGCCTTCAGGTCGTTGACGGCCTTGATCAGGCTCTCCAGCTTCTCCTCCTCGGTGGTACCGGCAAGACCCAGCGCGTCCGCGACCTCGGCGTAGCGGGACAGGGTCTTCGGGTGGTCGTACTGCGGGAAGGTCCCCATCTTGACGGGAGCCTCGGAGGCGTTGAACCGCAGGACCTCCTCCAGCATCAGCGCGTTGGCCACGCCGTGCGGCAGGTGGTGGAAAGCACCCAGCTTGTGTGCCATGGAGTGGCAGACGCCCAGGAAGGCATTGGCGAAGGCCATACCCGCCATGGTGGCGGCGTTGGCCATCTTCTCGCGAGCCTCGACATCGGTCAGGCCGTTGTCGTAGGCGCGGGGCAGATACTCAAAGATGACCTTGAGTGCCTGCTTGGCGAGACCATCGGTGTAGTCGGTCGCCATGACCGAGGCGTAGGCCTCCAGCGCGTGGCTGACGGCATCGATACCCGAGGCGGCGGTCAGGCCGCGGGGGGCAGACATATGGAAGTCGGTGTCGATGATGGCCATATTGGGCAGGAGCTGATAGTCGGCCAGGGGATACTTGATGCCGGTCTGCTCGTCGGTGATGACGGCGAAGGGCGTGACCTCCGAGCCGGTACCGGCCGAGGTGGGGATGGCGATGAAGTATGCCTTCTCACCCATCTTGGGGAAGGTGTAGACACGCTTGCGGATGTCGATGAAGCGCATGGCCATGTCGGCAAAGTCCACATCGGGATGTTCATACATGACCCACATGATCTTGGCGGCATCCATAGCCGAGCCACCGCCCAGTGCGATGATGCAATCGGGACGGAAGACGGTCATCTGTGCGGCACCTGCCTTGGCGCAGGCCAGGGTCGGGTCGGGAGCGACATCAAAGAAGGTGGTGTGGATGATGCCCATTTCGTCCAGCTTATCGGTGATGGGCTTTGTATAGCCGTTGTTGTACAGGAAGGAGTCGGTCACGATGAAGGCGCGCTTCTTGCCCATGACGGACTTCAGCTCGTCCAGAGCCACCGGCAGACAGCCCTTCTTGATGTAGATCTTCTCGGGAGTACGGAACCAGAGCATATTCTCTCTCCTTTCAGCCACGCTCTTGATGTTCAGCAGGTGCTTGACACCCACGTTCTCAGACACGCTGTTGCCGCCCCAAGAGCCGCAACCCAGCGTCAGCGAGGGAGCCATGCGGAAGTTGTACAGGTCGCCGATACCGCCGTGAGAGGAGGGGGTGTTGACCAGCACGCGGCAGGTCTTCATGCGAGCGGCGAACTCGTCCAGCTTTTCCTTCTGAGTGGTGACGTTCAGGTAGATGGAGGAGGTGTGCCCGTAGCCGCCGTCGGCGATCAGGTGCTCGGCCTTGGCGAAGGCATCCTGAATGTCGCGGGCGCGGTACATGGCCAGTACGGGGGACAGCTTCTCGTGCGCGAACTCCTCGGACAGCTCCACGCTCTCCACCTCGCCGATCAGGATCTTGGTGCCGGCGGGAACCGTCACACCGGCCAGAGCGGCGATCTTGGCGGCGGGCTGACCCACGATCTTGGCGTTCAGGGAGCCGTTGATCAGGATAGTCTTGCGCACCTTCTCGATCTCGGCGGGGTTCAGGAGGTAGCAGCCGCGGTCGGCAAACTCAGCGCGGACAGCCTCATACACGCCGTCCAGTACGATGACCGACTGCTCGGACGCGCAGATCATGCCGTTGTCGAAGGTCTTGGAGTGGATGATGGAGTTGACCGCCAGGATGATGTCGGCACTGTCGTCGATGATGGCGGGGGTATTGCCCGCGCCTACGCCCAGAGCCGGCTTACCGGAGGAGTAGGCCGCCTTGACCATGCCGGGACCACCGGTGGCCAGGATGATGTCGGCTTCCTTCATCAAGAGGTTGGTCATCTCCAGGGACGGCACATCGATCCAGTCGATGATGCCCTCGGGCGCACCGGCTGCCACAGCGGCCTCCAGCACCAGCCGTGCGGCGGCGATGGTGGACTTCTTAGCGCGGGGGTGCGGGGAGATGATGATGGCGTTGCGGGTCTTGAGAGCCAGCAGACATTTGAAGATGGCGGTAGAGGTGGGGTTGGTAGTGGGAATGACGGCGGCGACCACACCGAGAGGCTCGGCGATGCGCTGAATACCGTAGGCCTTGTCCTCCTCGATCACACCGCAGGTGCGGGTGTTGCGGTAGGCGTTGTAGATGTACTCGGCGGCAAAGTTGTTCTTGATGACCTTGTCCTCGACCACGCCCATGCCGGTCTCCTCGACCGCCAGCTTGGCCAGCGGAACACGCGCCCGGTTGGCGGCGATGGCGGCGGCGCGGAAGATCGCGTCGACCTGCTCCTGGGTGTAGTGTGCGTACAGCTTTTCGGCCTCCCGCACGCGGCGGATGGCAGACTCCAGCGCCTCAACGCTGTCCACAACGGGTCTTTCCTTCAGTTCCATGATATTCCTCCTGTTTTTTGTTTCAGTTTTGGGCAATGTAGGTGATCTTCTCGTGAAGATGGGCAAGGGAGAGTGCCAAGTCCTCATACTGTACGGCGACACTTGGCGGTACGCGGAGCTGTACCGGCGCAAAGCACCAAAGTGCACGCACCCCGGCACGGATCAGCTGATCCGCGACCTCCTGCGCCGCCGACGGCGGCACGGTGATGACCCCGATCTCGACCTGATGGAGCATACAGTAGGAATGCAGGCTCTCCATGGGCAGGACGCGCTCGTCGGGGGCAGGGGAGAGGTCAAAGGCACGGCGCAGGGTGATGCCGTACTCGGCAAAGCTGCCGGAGTCCAGCAGAGCCAGCCCCAGCCGTCCGGCGCCGACGATGACAGCCTCGCATTGGGTGTGTACCCCCAGCGCGGATTCGATACAGGTACATAGGATCCCGCGATCATACCCCACGCGGGGGCGTCCGGCTCCGCAAACGGCGGATAAGTCCTTGCGCACCTGCACCTCACCCAGAGACAGGCCTCTTGCAATGGCGGCGGCGGAAATGCAGGTCGTTTCGGGCGGCAGCTCCTGCAAAAAGTGAAGATAGGAGGGCAATCGCCCTATGGTCGCACGGGATAATTCCGCTCTTGCCATATGGTAACACCCTCCCTTCTTGATCTTTCGACAGTATTATACCACAAATGCCCGCTCATTGCAATAGGCAGTTTCACGATTCGATACACCATATATCGATATTTTATGTACTGATTAAACAGAGGAACAGAATGGATCCCTTTTTCGACATTTTCAACTACGGCTTGCAGGTGCCGCAGGGAGAATATCCCTCCTCGATCAGCCCCTCCCGATCCCCGGTGTAGGTCTCCTTTTTGCTCTCGTCCAGCTTGGCGGCTGAGGCACAGGTGGGCTTGTGGAACTTTCCGCTCTCGGTGTTCAGAATATAGGTCAGAGCAACCGCCTCGGTTGCCGCCTCGGTCGCGGGGGAGCTACCTTCGGCGTAGCTGGAGCCGTCGGCATAGGAGATGACCACCCCGGGCTGAACATTGTAACAGTAGACATTGAACTGGATGTCCTTTCCGCCGTCCTCCACCGACTGCGCCTCCATCAGCACCCCCGATGCGACCAGATCATTGCCCCGGAAGATGGGGGTGACGCGGTAGAGGACATGGTTCCCGGTCTCCTTGACATAGTCCGCGACCATGTTCTCGAAGGGGAGCATTCCTTGGATATTGAGGTAGCGGGTCCCGGTGATGAGGTTCTTCTCGTTGGCATTCTCGCCGGTCAGCTGGTAGCCGATCAGATGACAGCGGTTGTACAGGTACTTGCCGTCCACGAAATCATACTTGACCGTGACCCAGCCCGAGGGCTTGACCGAACCGATGCTCCCGCGCTCCTCATCCGGCATGAGGTCGCACCCGATGGAGGCGATCGCCGTGCCGCACCGCCCGAGACCGTCCAGGTCGGCGTAGTGTTCGTAGGACTGATCCGTCAGCTCGTTCGTGGTAAAGAAGGGGATATTGCGATTGATGACGACATAGGGCTGACCGCTGTAGGCGGGGATGTCCTCCAAGGATACCGGTGAGACCTCTGTCTCGGTCTCGTTATTGTCCTGCGGGAACTTGTCAAGTAGGTCACAGGAGGTCATCAGACCCGAGAGCAAGCAGAGAGTCAGCAAGAGGGAGATCAGCGAGATGGTGATGCGTGTGTGTTTCATAAAGATTCCTTTCTGCCTGCGGGAGGCGGTGTGTATTGCTCCAGGGTGATGCGGTCGTGGGAGGAGCCTGGGAACTCGTCGATGACGGTCTTTGTCCACCCGGAGAGGTCAATATCCAGATGTCGGTCGGCGGGGTAGTCTCGGTTCCAGCGGTAGATGAGCAAGGCTGAGATGCGGCTCCGATAGGGGGCCGTTGCGACATCTTCTATAAAGCAGTCGTCCGCCGCTCCGGCTGACTCCGGAGGGTTCGGAACCACCACGGCGTTGCTCGGCAGGTCGCCCGCAAACAGCGTAGCGGTGTAGGGGGTCATGTACAGCGCGTGACCGTCGGTCAGTCGCAGGAGATGCGCGAGCTGAACGCGGTCGCGGCTCTGGCGGCGATGGTTAAAGGTCATGCCGTTCCGATCGTCCAGTGTCAGAATGATCCGCATATGGATCACCTCTCTTTCTTCCTTTTCATTATACCACAGGTGACCGATCTTGTAAAGAGGCATCCGGCTCAGTTTTGCGGTTCTTGAAAAGAGATGTGGGGGGAAACCTCTTTCAAGAAGTTTCCCCCCACAAAAAATGATTATCAAACGATCCCTTGTGCCTGCATGGCATTTGCGACCTTTTCAAAGCCCGCGATGTTGGCACCCGCTACGTAGTTGCCCGCCATGCCGTACTTCTGCGCGGCGGCATCCAGGTTGTGGAAGATGTTGACCATGATGGTCTGCAACTTTGCATCCACTTCCTCGAAGGTCCAGGACAGACGCTCGCTGTTCTGGCTCATCTCCAGAGCCGAGGTCGCCACGCCGCCCGCGTTGGAAGCCTTGCCGGGCGCGAACAGTACGCCGTGCCCCTGCAGGTAGGTGGTCGCCTCCAGCGTGGTGGGCATATTGGCACCCTCCGCAACGGCGATAACACCGTTGGCGACCAGTGCCTCTGCATCCTCCAGGGTCAGCTCGTTCTGGGTCGCGCAGGGCAGGGCAACATCCACTTTCACGCTCCATACGCCGCGACCCGCATGGTAGACCGAGCCGGGACGCGCCTCGGCGTAGGCGGTCAGCCGTGCCCGCTTGACCTCCTTGACCTCCTTCAGGAGAGCCACATCAATGCCGGCGGGGTCGTAGATCCAGCCGGTGGAATCCGAGCAGGTCACGGGCTTGGCACCCAGCTGCCATGCCTTTTCGATAGCGTAGATGGCCACGTTGCCCGCACCGGAGACCGCGACCGTCTTGCCCGCGATGTCCTGCCCGTTGGCGCGGAGCATCTCGGCGGTGAAGTAGAGCAGACCGTAGCCGGTGGCCTCCTTGCGTGCCAGAGAGCCGCCGTAGGACAGCCCCTTGCCGGTCAGGACACCCTCGTAGATATTGCGAATGCGCTTGTACTGACCGTACATATAGCCGATCTCGCGGGCACCCGTGCCGATGTCCCCGGCAGGAACGTCGGTGTCGGCGCCGATGTGGCGGTACAGCTCGGTCATGAAGCTCTGGCAGAAGGCCATGATCTCGCGGTCGGACTTGCCCTTGGGGTCGAAGTCCGAGCCGCCCTTGCCGCCACCGATGGGCAGACCGGTCAGGGAGTTCTTGAACACCTGCTCAAAGCCCAAAAACTTGATGATACCCAGATTGACCGACGGGTGCAGACGGATGCCGCCTTTGTAGGGACCGATGGCGGAGTTGAACTGCACGCGGTAACCGTTGTTGACCTGTACCTGTCCTTGATCGTCTACCCACGGGATGCGGAACAGGATCTGCCGCTCGGGGGTGGTGATGCGCTCCAGCAGTGCCTCGCGGCGGTACTCGGCCTCGTGCGCCTCCACGACAGGGCGCAGGGACTCCAGCACCTCACGGACGGCCTGGTGGAACTCGGGCTGGGCGGGGTTTTGGTCGATGACTCGATGGATGACTTCATCTACATAAGACATAAGGGGATTCACTCCTTTTCTTTTCAAATTAACGGAATGTATTATACACCATTTCCTTTCAAAATGCAATACCCTTTCCGAAATTTCTGCAAGAAAAATAAAAAAAGTTGCAAATTCACCGAAAAGCACGGCGAATTTGCAAGAAATCTCGTTTGAAAATGCAGGAATCGGATGAAAAACCACCGTCACAGATGCAACTGCACAGCACTCGGCAGGCAACGGATGCTGACCTCGGCGCCGCCTGCCGCCTCCTCGCCGTCCAGCGACCAGCTGGTCGGTTCGGTGAAGGAAAACCGCGCCTCGGAGGCATGAAGAAAATCGATCACGGGGTTGTCGGCGTAGTTCATGGAGAGCAGGGAGGATATGATCTTGTTCAGCTCGATGGGGGAGCGCGGGGAGCGGATCAGAAAGACCTCCAGTGCCCCGTCGTTCATGGAGACACGGTCGGCAGGGAGTTTGACCACACCGCCGGCCGAGGTGGTATTGGACATGGCACCGAAGATGTAATCTCCCTCCAAATGGGTGCCGTCTGCCGTATCCACCGTCAGGTGCCGCGCCGTGATCTTGGACAGGTCGCGGATGCCGCTCAGGACATATGCCATATGTCCCATGACATTCTTGAGGGATTGGGATGTGGAGTAGGATGCCTCGGTGAAGGCTCCGAAGGACGCGATGTAGGAGAAGTATCGCCCGTCCGGGTTCTCGGCAGGGCAGAACAGGCCGATGTCAAGTGGGGAAATGTTTCCCCATCCCGCCGTCTTGGCGGCCGAGCGCAGGGAGGAGGGCAACCCTATGCTGGCGGCGAAATCGTTGGTGCTTCCGGCGGGGATATAGCCCAGCGTGGGGCGCAGATCCGCCGGAGTGGCCAGGAGCCCGTTGAGCACCTCGTTGAGGGTACCGTCCCCGCCACAGCAGACCACATGGGCAAAGCCCTCTTGATGGGCGGCGGCGGCAAGCTCGGTCGCATGACCGCGATAGAGGGTCGTGCAGACCGTGATCCGCCGATCCTGCGCGGGGGAACCGTCGGGCGCACGGTAGAGCTCATCCAGAATATCAAACAGCCCGGATCTGGATTTCATCTTTCCCGACACGGGATTTACGATGAGTAGGATGCGATCGGTATTCATGTTGTCTCTCCTTCTTTGCTCGAAACGAGATGTCGCAGGATCTCTCCCGCCATGATCATCCCCATCACTCCGGGGACGAACGGGAGACTACCGGGGGTCGCGGAGGTATGCCCGTCCTCTTCCGAATGTCGGACGGGAAGCGGCTGTTCGCGGGAGAAGACTACGGTCTGGTGGCGGATCCCGCGGCGGGACAGCTCTCTGCGGAGGATGCGCGCCAGCGGGTCGGTGTCGGTCTTGAAGAGGTCTGCAATGCAGAACTGCTCGGGGTGGCACTTATTTCCCGCGCCCATGGCGCAGATGATCGGCACACCGACGGCCTGACAGCGGGTCACCAGCTCGATCTTGGCGGCTACCGTGTCCACGGCATCTGCCACATAATCAAAGCGGGAGAGGTCGATGGAGTCGGCGGTCTCGGGCAGGTAGAACATTTCGTGGGTGGTGACGTGACAGTCCGGGTTGATGTCGGCGATCCGTGCCCGCATGACCTCCACCTTGGGTTGCCCCAGGGTGGAGTGCAACGCTACGATCTGGCGGTTGAGGTTGGAGAGGGACACGGTGTCGCGGTCGATCAGGTGGAGGTGTCCCACCCCCGCCCGCGCCAGTGCCTCGCACAGGTGTCCCCCCACGCCGCCGATCCCGAACACGGCTACCCGCGCCTCGGACAGCCGTGCAACGGCCTCCTCCCCCCAGACACGAGCCGTGCGGGAGAAGGCCTCCGGGACGGTGTATGCGGAGCTCATGACTTATTTTGATTCCTCTGGAAGTTGCGCAGAGCCCGCTCGGCCGCCTGGATGTAGTCTTCCTCGACCAGCGTGGGGCACTCCTCCCCGGAGCGGTAGGCGCGGATGTACTCGCAGAGCCAGCGGTAGTATTGGTCACCGTGACCGCCCTTCATGGGTTCGATGTCGCGGCTGTATTCCTGATTGAAGTTGTCGGTGAAGATGTAGCCCACGCCGTCCACATAGTACAGCTGCGCCGTCCACTCGTTCCACCAAGTGACGGATACGATCTTGGGGTGGGTGGCAAAGGCCTTGAGCCACTGGGAGTACCAGAAGACACCGCCCTGACGTCCGTGTGCCGTGGGCAGGGACATATAGGTCTCCTGGGTGGCCACGGCCACGCTGACGTGCTCGGGCAGGTCATCCATGTAGGAGACGGTATTCTGGTTGCTGACCTCCAGGTAGGTCCACTGACCGGGAGCTGCCTGTCCGCGCAAGCCGTACATACCGCGCACGGTGAACTTGTCGGTCTCCAGCTGATCTGCCGAGGCCTCCCAGCGCATGACGAATGGCTTATCATTCCAGATCACGAAGCAATCCTGCCATTTCTCCACGCCGTAGAATGCATCATAAATGTAGTCAAACAGCGCGTCGTTGGACATCCACATGACTACATAGGGGGTACCCTGTCCCTCGGCGCGCATCTGCATGATGGTGTCCAGCAGAGCCACCATGGGCTTGTAGATGTAGCTCGACCACTCCTTGGTTCCGGGCTTGTAGCCGGCACCGGCGTAGGTGTAGTCCAAGATCAGGAAATCCACACCCGCATTGTAGAGCAGGGTCATGTTGTTGCGGATGGCGTCGGTGTCGGTACTGCGGTAGTAGCCCTGCGCCGGCTCCGACCAGTAGTGGAACTGCCCCAGCGGGTTCTGTCCTTCGCCAAAGCCCTTGGAGGTGGAGAAGCCGTACTTCTCGGTCTTCTCGACCACGTTCGGGCAGTTCTCCATCTTGCCCTCGCCGTCGCCGAATATGGCGTTGAACCACATGGTGTAGCAGATGCCTACAAGGTCGTACTTGTCGGTAATATCCAGTCCCAAGGTATAGCCCTCCTTTGGTGTGGCGGTCACGATGGTCTCCTCCACGGTCCTGCCGCGGGAGGCGCCGTATACCTGCATATCGTCGATCATGAGTCCGCCGCCGTGGCAGAAGACCGAGTAGTGGGTGCCGGCGGCGTGGGCAATGTCATAGCTCTCCTCGTAGACCAGGTTGTCCTCGTAGTCATAGACATAGATCCGCCCATCAGCGATGTTCAGATACAGTGCCTTCTCTCCATTGATATAAATGGTAGTGGTACGATCCTCGGCGCAGATGACATCCACCCGGAACTGTCCCGAGAGGGCACCCTCCCAGAGCTGGACGGACACGTTGCCGCCTGCCCATGCCCAGTGCTCGCTGTCACTGCCGAACACGGTGATCTGATCCTTCTGACTGACGAAAGCGAACCAGATGCCGTCCCCTGCATGGTCGGGGATGGTGTAGGTATAGTTGGAAACATAGCAACCGATGAAGCCGGTCGCGGCAGGGCGACTGCCGTCCACGACCTCCATGTTGGCCGACAGCTGGATCTGCTTGTAGTCGTCAAAGTTGGTGTTGACCTCGGGGCACCAAGTCGTCCAGCCGCCGCCAACACCGTTCGAGCCGTTCCACGGGATGCACAGCTTGCCGTTGTATACGCCGGTCGCGCCGTCCGTACGGGAAGTCGCCTTGCCGCCGCAGTTGGGGTCGCCGTCCTCAAAATTCTGGTCGAACAGGGTGACGACACCCTCTCGCCCTGCGGTCATAACCTGATGCAGACCCGACTCGTCGAAGGCATCGTACACGGTCTTGATGACCTCGGACTTATAATCCACCTTGCCTTCATTGAAGATGGTTTCCGGCTCGGTCTCGGGTTCGGTCTCGACAACGGTGGTGGGCTCGGTGTCGGACGGAGTCTCAGGGTCGGTCTCGGCGGACGGCTCGGTCGCGGTCTCGCGCTCCGACTCGGACTCGGTCGGTGTCTCGGTGGCGGGATCGGTCTCGGAGCTGCCATCGTTGCTACAGCTCAGGATGCTCCCGAACAGGGGGAAGATGCAGACCATGCAGAGAAGCAGAGCCAGCACGCGGATAAAGGTATTGGTCTTCATGAGGAAAATCCTTTCTGTTGTTATGAAGTAAGAGCCGCTTCCAGCCGCTCGCGGATGGCGCGGAGGAAGGCACCGGAGTTGACCGTCGTGAGGGTGATCTCGCCTGCGGCCGCCCGTTCCTTGCACTCGGGCGAGACCAACGCGGCCAGATCCTTGGTCATCACGCCGCCGCGCACGGTATCCAGGCAGGCATCCTCCAGCAGGTCGGCAAAGCGGCCGAGCTCGGGCAGAGCATCCAGTTCCCCGCGCTTGCGGAGGGCACCGCTCCAGGCGAAGATGGTCGCCATGGGGTTGGTGGAGGTCTCCTCCCCACGCAGGTAGCGGTAGTAATGCTGGGTCACGGTGCCGTGCGCCGCCTCGTACTCGAACTTGCCGTCCGGCGAGACCAGCACCGAGGTCATCATGGCCAGCGAACCGAATGCCGTGGATACCATGTCGGACATGACATCCCCGTCATAGTTCTTGAGTGCCCAGACCATGCCGCCCTCGCTCCGCGTGATGCGCGCGACCGCATCGTCGATCAGGGTGTAGAAGTAACGGATGCCCGCTGCCTCAAAGGCCTCGCGGTACTCCGTGTCGTATATCTCTTGGAAGATCAGCTTGAAGGTCTGGTCATACTGCTTGGAGATGGTGTCCTTTGTGGAGAACCACAGGTCGCGCCCCTCGGACAGGGCATACTTGAAGCAGGAGTGGGCAAAGGAGCGGATGGAGCTGTCCTTGTTGAAGCTGCCCTGCAGGACTCCCGCACCGTCAAAATCATTGATGGTGGCGCGGAAGGTCTCCTGACCCTCGCCGTTCGTGAAGACCAGCTCGGCGCGTCCCGCCTCGGGAACCCGGTACTCGGTGGCCTTGTAGATGTCGCCAAAGGCGTGCCGCGCGATGACGATGGGCTGTTTCCAGCCCCGCACCAGCGGCGGGAACATCTGCATATCCGCGATGATGGGGGCACGGAAGACGGTTCCGTCCATGATAGCACGGATGGTGCCGTTGGGGGATTTCCACATCTCGGTCAGGCCGTACTCCTCCACCCGCTGACGGTTGGGGGTGATGGTGGCGCACTTGACCGCCACGCCAAGGCGGCAGGCGGCCTCGGCGGCCTCTACCGTGACGCGGTCACGGGTGCGCTCCCGCTCGGGGAGCCCCAGGTCGTAGTACTCGGTCTTGAGGTCGATGAAGGGGAGCAGAAGCTCGTCCTTGATCATCTGCCAGAGGATGCGGGTCATCTCATCCCCATCCATCTCGACCAGCGGGGTCTTCATCTGTATCTTATCCATATCGCCACCCCCTTACTGCGCGGATGCCCATACCGCCCGCTCGTAGGCGAAGCGGTAGAACTTCTCCATGCCCATGGCGGCGTACACGTCCTGCGTATGCTTGCCGGGCTTGTTGGTCAGGGACAGCTCGCAGGAGAGGATGCCTCCGTAGCCGGTCTTGCGGATGCGACGCATGACGTCGCTCCAGTTGACCTTGCCGTCTCCCATGACCAGATGCAGGTCGTCCGTCCAGTCGATGTCGTCCCCGGTCACGCCGATGTTGTCGTTGAAGTGGGTATAATTCAGGCGGCTTCCGTACAGAGCCAGCATATCCTTGCCGCGGTTGTAGCACAGCTCATGCCCGGTGTCCAGACAGAAGCCAATGTGCGGGCAGTCGGCAAAGGCGACCATGAGGGCGGCGAGATACTCCTCCCCCTCCACATTCTCGAAGCTGAGTGCGACTCCGACACGGTCAGCCGCCTCGGCCACGCGGGCGAAGCGATCCAGGCCGATCCGGTTGGGGCTATGCTGTTTGAAGCCGATGAAGGGGTGGAGCACCATGACGGGTACACCGTAGTGCCCGCAGGCGTTCACGCACTCGATCAGCTCGCCCTCCACATGGTCGGCCTCCTCGCCCTCCTCCCACATACGGTTGGCTTTGCCGAAGGGGGCGTGGATTGAGGAGTAGGTCAGCCCCGAGGCGACCCCTGCGTTTGCCCACCGCTCAACGCGGGTGGGATCCCACCCCGTGAAGAAGGCATCCCAGCCCGCCTCGGCGATCAGGGATATGTGCTGTTCCTGGGAAAGTCCGGCGCCGCCCAAGACGTTCACGCCGACCTTGTACTGCTGTTGTTCCATGTCAGTCAACTCCTTACTCATGCTTCCGTGCGGCATACCAGTTCATCAGGCAGCCGTCCAGAATGATCTCTTTTTCCTTGTCGGTAAGTCCCGTGAGCCGCAGGGTCAGCGGCTCGGTGCGGCCGTCGCGACGGATGACGGTGGCTGGGATCTCCTCTTTCCCGGAGGCGACCGCTTCCCGAATATGCGGGATGAATATGTGATCCCCCACCTCGTGCGGGAATTCGGCACCCGAGGGCAGGGTAAAGGGCAGGATGCCCCAGTTGATGCAGTTGGAGCGGTACCGCTTGGTCGCGTACTCAAAGCAGATGTTGGCGAAGCCGCCCAGCACCTTCTGACAGGAGGCGGCCTGTTCCCGCGCCGAGCCGTCCCCCGGCTTGTTGGCGAACAGGCAGGAACCGAACTGGGTGTCCCGCGCCAGCTCGTTCGGGTCGCCCACGGCTGAGAGCACCTGCTCCAGCTGCGGCGAGAGCTTGCCTGCACGGCGGTCGGCCTCCTGTGCCGCGATGGCCTTGGAGCGGCCGACATACTCGGGTACGCGGCGGGAGAGGGTGAACTCCGCCAGTCGCAGGGGGTTGGAGCGGTAGGAGGAGGTCTCGCCGGAGGGGATCAGCTCGTCGGTGGTGGTCACGGGGTCGCGGATGACCGCCGCCAGCTCCAGAAGGATATGCCCGGTCAAGGGGTATTGTGCCGGCCAGTCGGTTATGTTGGGACCAAAGATCAGCTCAGCCGAGGGGTCAGGGCGGCCGTAGCCGTTGTAGACCCGCTTCTCGTATGCCGAGGCATCAAAATGGTACTCGTGCGGCTCGTAGTCGTAGTCGAGGTCGGTGGCCGCCGTGATGATGCCGCCGCTTCTCGCCGTCGCGGCGATGGAGCGCGCGTCCATGAGGGCGACCCCCGCCAGCTGTCCCTCGCCGGGCTTAGCACCCTCGCGGTTGGGGAAGTTGCGGGTGGTGTGCCGCAGGGAGAGACCGTTGTTGGCGGGGACATCTCCCGCCCCGAAGCAGGGGCCGCAGAAGGAGGGCTTGATGACAGCCCCCGCCGAGAGCAGGTCAGCCGTTGCCCCGATGCGGGTCAGCTCCAGCGAGACCGGTACCGAGGTGGGGTAGACCGACAGGTTGAAGAACCCATCCCCCACCGAGCCGCCGCGCAGGATGGCGGCCGCCTCGTCAACGGAGTCGAACATACCCCCCGCACAGCCCGCGATGATGCCCTGATCGGCGCGGACGCGCCCATCGGGAAGTACCTTCTCGGTCAGGTGGAGCGAGCAGGATTTGAACTTCTCCCGAGCCTCGGCCTCCACCGAGGCCAGTATCTCGCGGGCATTCGCGTTAAACTCGTGGATGGTGTAGACATTGGAGGGGTGGAAGGGCAGGGCGATCATGGACTCCAGACGGGAGAGATCCAGCTCGATCATGCCGTCGTAATAAGCACCGTCCTCGGGGGAGAGCGGGCGGTAGTCCTCGGGGCGACCATGCACCTCGAAGTGCTTTTTCGTGACCTCGTCCGTGACCCAGACCGAGGAGAGACAGGTGGTCTCGGTGGTCATGACATCAATGCCGTTGCGGAAATCGATGGGCAACTCGGCCACGCCGGGGCCTGCAAATTCCAGTATCTTGTTCTTGAGGAAGCCCGATGCGAAGGTCGCGCCGACCAGTGCCAGTGCGGCATCGTGCGGCCCGATACCGCGGCGGGGCTTTCCGGTCAGCCAAACCAAGACCACGCCGGGACGGTCGATGTCGTAGGTACCGCGCAGCAGCTGCTTGACCAGCTCGGGACCTCCCTCGCCCACTCCCAGCGTGCCCAGCGCGCCGTAGCGGGTGTGTGAATCCGAACCTAAGATCATGCGCCCGCAGGCCGCCAGCTCCTCGCGGGCGTAGGAGTGGATGACGGATTGATTGGCGGGGACGTAGATGCCGCCGAAGCGGCGGGCGGCCGACAGGCCGAATACATGGTCGTCCTCGTTGATGGTGCCGCCCACCGCGCACAGGCTGTTGTGGCAGTTGGTCAGCGCGTAGGGGACGGGGAACTCCTCAAGACCGCTTGCACGGGCGGTCTGGATGATCCCGACATAGGTGATGTCGTGGGAGACCAGCGCGTCAAAGCGCAGACGGAGCCGATCCGGGTCGCCCGAGGTGTTGTGGGTATCCAGGATCTGACCGGCGATGGTCTTGCGGCGATCCTCTGCGGGGGGCGCATCCGTCCTCTGCGGAACACCTCCGAGCAGGCGGATGCTGGCGTTTGTGATGGTAATTGCATTCATGAAGCTCAATACCTCCGATCTTCACGGTGCCGGGGACGCGACGTTCTCGACTGTCCCCGGGATTGTCTCCATTGTACCACAAAAGTGGTCGTCCGTCAATAGGAATTGTGAAGAAAAGGTGTCCTTTGCGTGCGGCAGATCGGTCGTCTGTGCAGCACACACCGCGACAGCCCAAAAGTTTACAAATATGTCTTGTATTTGGATGGAAAATGTATTATAATGATTCGGAATGAGCAAACTACAAACCACAAGGAAGGGTATGGCCGCATGAGACAAGATCGTCTTCCCCCAAAGCCGTGGCAGGCGTGGCTTCTAAACGCCTGTGCATGGTATACCGCGCTCACGGCGCTGATCCTGATCGTAAACCTGCTGATGGGCGGAGCGGATAAGGCACTTCAGCCGCTGCAATGTCTCCTGTTTCTGCCGCTGGGGCTGTGCCTGTCCGGCGCGGGACTTCTGCGCCGTGCGCCGTTGCGCGGTGGGGTGTACGCCGTCTGTCATGCTCTCGCTACGGTGGGAGGGATATTCCTCTTCGGCTTCCTCCCATACATCCTGCGCGGCGATGCCTGTCCATCGAATGTGCTGATATTCCTGATCCTAAGCTTTTGCATCTGGGGTGTGGCGTTCGCAGTCTTCTCCGTGCATGACCGGCGGACACAGAACCGTGTTCGAGATGCTCAACCCTACCAATCCCAGTTTGGTAAGCGCGGCCGTTGACGGCGCGCAGTATTCTTCGGAGGTCTTGGCTGATGAATAAGCATTCTGCTTCATCCATAGAGAGATCCACCGCCCTGTTGCGGGTGGTCGTTGCTGTTCTCGGGGTGATCCTTTTGGTGTGCGTTGTGATCCTGCTGTGCGTGCTGGGGTGGAAGGGCTGCTCTTCCACCGACGGCTCCCCCGAGTCGGATACGACAGCGGAGACGCAGGCACCTGCTGACACTTCCCATGTCGTCCTGCCCGAGACGGCAGACGCGGGTATCGCCTACCAGGACAGCTTGACCTTCTTGGGGGACTCCCTGACGGCGCATCTGGTCAGCCGCGGGGTGCTCAGCGGCGGGCGGGACACGAAGCAAGTTCTGCGGACTAAGAGCAATATGTTGAACCTGGATTCTACGGTCACAGGAGCGCAGGTATGTTTGCCGGGCACCGACCGCTACATGACCGTCCCCGAGGCGGTGGCCGAGCTGAAGCCGGAGATATTGGTTATCACGCTGGGAACTGACTACGGGGTCGCCTACCTGACCGAAAAGGACTTTAAGGCCTGCTACACCAAGCTGATCTCCGCCATACGGGTGGCATCACCCGATACGGTGCTGCTCCTGCAATCCATTTTCCCGGTCACTGCGGACTGCCGCGTGCTGTCCAATGAAAAGATCGACCGCGCCAATGGGTGGGTGCGGGAGGTGGCCGCCGAGAACGGCTGTCGCTATCTGGACACGCAATCTGTCCTGAAGGGGAGCGATAATTGCCTGCGCCCCGAGCTGTGCATCAGCGAGGACGGCATTCACCTGACCGAGGAGGCCTACCGCATCATCCTCGGCTATATCCGTACTCACGCTTATCAAGAATGAAAGGGATCCGAGCCATGAAAATGAGATATGTAAAACTGCTCTGCCTGACCTTCTGCCTCTGCATGGTATTCTGTGGTGTCCTTGCGGGATGCTCCGAGGAGGCGTATACCAACGCACTGACCTCGACCGAGGTCAGCAGTCAGCTGCTGGCGGCACTGCCGGATGGCGGCAAGAGCTTTTTGCGTATGGAGTCAGATTATATATCGGAGTCCCGTTTCGGAGAGCGGTATGAGGAGCTGCTGACCCGTTGCTATACCTCCTCGGTCATTCTGACGGCATTGGATGTCAGTGCCTCGGCGGATCAGATCGGCATCTTCCATGCCAACAACGAGGCGGATGCGAAGATCGTGCTGGAGATCATTGAGGAATATGTCGAGACCGAGACCCGTAAGCTGCGGGATGCGTACGAGATGTACGCCAAGGGCGAGGTGGTCAAGCTGGATAATGCCCAGATCAAGGTCTGCGGCACCTATATCCTCTACACCTTCCTCTCCAAGGAAGACACCGAGACGGTTCAGAATGCCTTTGAGGAGGCACTTCGTATCCCAAGTTGAGCATGATCCGCATATCAAACAGATGGCGGCGGCTCCTCCCGCAAGGGGAGGAGCCGCCGCTCTGTGTTGGTTGTTATGACTGGGTCAGAGGGGCTTTCACATAATATTCCGCTCAGACCGTGACCACTACGCGGAGCAGGATGTGCAAATTGAACTGCTCTCTCTCATCGCCGATGGTCTTGCCGTACTTGACTAGATCGACCTGCACATAGTATACGCCCGTGTCGTATACCCCTATGCCGTCAAGGAGTTCTCCTTCCTCGCTCAAGAGCCGATAGCGACCCCTGCGCTCAAACCCGGAATCCTCCGCCATGTGAAAGACCATGTCGGGCAGGTAGCCGGTCTCCATTCCGACTCCCGTCCGCGACAGGATCAGGGTCGGGATGACATCCAGCTCGGACAGCTGGATGAGGGGATCAATGGGATCTGCGGAGCAGAGATTGCCGTCCTTGTCAAATTGTGCAGAGGCACCGTAGCATTTGGCGGTCGCGATGCAACGCCCGTCCGGCAGCTCCCACCAGAATGCGGTATCGCCCAGCTCATCGACACCGGATACCGAGGTGTCGGTATAGGTCGTACTTATGTCCCCGCCGACCGTCAGCTCGCCGAGCTTGATGCCGCTGCCGCCGTAGCCATCTGCCCAGATGCCGTACACCCCGTCCGGCAGGGTATCCGGCAGGAGAACGACCCAGCTGAAGCTGTTGCCGTTCCGTACAACGCGGTGTTCTTCCACGGTCGGGATCAACACATTGCATTTGTAGTCCCGCTCGCTCTCGGTATGGATCAGCCGGATCGAGGGGGCAAGTTGGTCGGTGTACACAGCCGTTGCGGCTCCGTCCCAGATACCCTTGACGGTCAGCGAGGTCTCACTTCCCGACGGTACGGAAATGATCTCGCCGTCGGTCAGGCCATACCGCATACTCCCGTTGCTCTGCCATACGACAAGGTGGGTCAGGGCACCGTATTCGATCTCGGTACGGCTCCCGTCGTCCGCGGCGGTCGCGTGGGTGATGGATACCTCCAATACATATTTTTCGAGACCGGGATCAAGGTCGCCGATAAATTCCGCCAGCATCATTTGGAAGTTGCGCTCATTGTCGGAAGAGAGCAGGACATTGTCGCCTGACTGATCGTACAGGAGATACCGCAGGGTGCATTCATCCTCCTTGAGGTCGATCGGCAGATTGAATGTCATGTGGATCAAGTCATCAGCCGTACCATGCAGGACGGCGGCATTCTCCATCTCCATGAATTGGGAGATCGGAGCCATGGATTCGGTCACGACCATATCGCCGTCTGCCGGGGTGTAGGCGATCTGCCCTTCGATCAGGGACGTGACCAGAGCACGCTTATCCGGCAGCTCCCACCAGCCGTTCTGCCGGGCGGAGCTTGTCAGCAACTCGACCAAGAGGGACGTATCCGCCGGAACCTGATCGGACGGCACAGGCGGCTCGACCTCGTCCGGGGTGGTCTCGACCGGCTGTTCGGCCGAGGGATTCCCGACCACCAGCCGAACGGCGGCCAGCTGCTCCCAATGCTCGGTCCTACCGTCACGGGTGTCGCCGAACATTGTAAAGGAGAAGAGCAGGTAGTAAACACCCTCATTCAGGATACGCTCTGAGCCATCGACCCACTCTGTCCAGCGGGGACCGTCGAAGTCACCTTTCCATGCCATGGCAAGCTCGCCGTTTTCCTGTCGGTGGTACAGCTCGGCTCTTCCGACGGTATATTCGGCTTCATACAGGGTCAAGCGCAGGTCGTCGCCGACCGCCATGCGCAGTGTGGGGGATGCTTTCATAAAAGCTTCCGTGTCTATTTCGACATTCGCGCCTGTCCACTCACCATTCTCATCCATCCAGTCCCCGGCCGGCAAGGACAAGTGCGGCACAACAGCGAGATCCCCCAGCCGCAGGTAAGGCACATCCCGAGGGATGGTCTCGATCGGAACTGCATCATCGGCGATCCCCGGCTCGGTCATAAGGTCGCTCTCGTTTTCGGTCGATGCCCCGTCGGGCCTCCGGTCCGCCGTCTCTTCGGGGATCACCCCATTTACCACGCCGCTCGTATCGACCGGCGGTGTACCCTGTGAGCGGTTCCACGGTGTCAGGAGCAGGACGGTCATCGTGCCCAGTGCCACCAACACCGACACGGCGGCGGCGATGGCTCCGTTGTGCGCGGCGATCCAGCTCCGCTTCGGACTGCCTCCTCCGGTCTGCCGACTCCGACTCTCGGCGGATTCCAGCATATCGTCGGGCAGGTCGTTCATGGCCTCAAACAGGTCTGTGTTTTTCATACGGTGTAGCCCTCCTTCTGTAGGTATTCCTTGAGTTTTTCCCGCGTACGCATCAGGCGCAGGTTGACGGCGTTTCGGGTCAGACCTTGGTCGCTTGCCAGCCGCTCGGGGGTGTAGGCGTACCAGTACCGCCCGACGAACAGGTCGCGCTCCAATGGCTCCAGCCCCCGCAGAAAGGCGACCAGCGTGTCCTTGAGACCGCTTGTGACCTCCTCGGCGGGGCAGACCTCGTCCAGCTCGGTCAGGATGCATTCCAACTCGCGGTTGCGCTTGAGGCGGTGCAGGTGGCGGTAGCGGTCGATACACAGACAGCGACACAGCCGCCCTAAGTAGCCCTTGAGTGAGGTGGGGCGTTGGGGCGGGATGGTCTGCCAAGCGCGGAGCCATGTGTCGTTGACGCATTCCTCGGCATCCTCGCGGGAGGAGAGGATGCTGTTTGCAATGCCGGAACAGTAGGAGCCGTACTTGCGCTGGCTCTCGGCGAGCGCATTCTCGTCCCGTGCAAGGTAGCCCTGCACGATATCGTAGTCTTCCATGTCAGAACCTCCGTCTTCATCACATTCGACTCTTCACTCAGCATACCGACAGACAGGTGGGTAGAATTTCATGGTTTTCTCCAGTATATCACTTTTTTTTTGATTTGTCAAACGGGAGGGAGATGTAAAAAACGCATTTGCGGCAAAAATGCAAATTCCCTATTGAAAAAAGCAGGGAAGTATGGTACAATAGTTAAAATGTTGCCGCGCGGCCTCCCGCCGCTTTGCCAAAAGGGGAACGGCAGAGCCCTTCGCCGCGCCTCCCCGTGAAAGGAGTCATCTGTGTTATTCGGAAAGTACATCAACCGATACTATATTCGGTATCTTCCCATGCTGTTGGGCGGTCTGGCCGCTCTTCTCTTGGTGGACGTGATGCAGCTGCGGGTGCCCGAGCTGTACCGCATGGTCATCAACGGCATGAACGGCATCCCGTTTGAGGAGAACGGACAGGTCATCCCATTCGATCTGGATTTCCTGCTGGATCGCATCTGCCTGCCCATGGTCACGGTCATTCTGTGCATGGTCGCGGGGCGGTTCCTCTGGCGTATCTGCTTCTTCGGCGCGGGCATCCGCATGGAGTGCGCCCTGCGGGAGCGGATGTTCGATCGGGCAAAGGATCTGTCCCAGCCCTTCTACCAGACCCACAAGGTCGGCGACCTCATGGCTCTCTTTACCAACGATCTGGAGACCGTGCAGGATTGCTTCGGCTCCGGCATCCTCATGATGGCGGATGCCCTGATGCTGGGGGTCATGGCACTCTTCAAGATGCTCCGCATGACCTGGCAGTTGACCCTCTTCTGCCTCATCCCCATGTCGCTCCTGCTGGTGATCTCGGCCATCGTCGGGCATTACCAGGAGAAACGCTGGGATGCACGGCAGGAGGCCTTCTCCGCCATGTCGGACTTTGCTCAGGAGACCTTCTCGGGTATCGCCGTGGTCAAGGCCTTTGTCAAGGAGACGGTGGAGCTGTTGCGCTTCCGCTCCCTGAATCGGGACAATGAGAATACCAATGTTGCCTTTGTCAAGCTGTCCACCATCCTGCGGATCGTGGTCACGCTGTTCACCGAGTCGGTGGTCTGTGTCATACTGGGCTATGGCGGGTATCTGGTGCACGATGGCAGTCTCAACGCGGGTCAGCTGATCGAGTTCATCGGCTACTTTACCTCCATTATTTGGCCGATCATGGCTATCTCGGAGCTGATCGAGATGCGCTCCCGCGGCAAGGCCTCCCTCAAGCGGATCGGACAGTTTCTGGATGCTGTCCCCGATGTGGTGGATGCCCCCGATGTGGTCGAGCCTGCCCCCGTTCGCGGTGACATCGAGCTGCGGGGGCTGACCTTCCGTTACCCCGACGGGGAGTACGATGTGCTCCGGGATGTGTCCTTCAGCATCAAGGCGGGGGAGAATGTCGGCATCGTGGGTAAGACCGGGGCGGGAAAGACCACCATCGTGGATCTGCTCCTGCGTACCTATAATGTCCCCGACGGGACGGTGTTCATCGACGGACAGGATGTCAACCGCATCCCCATCCGCACGGTGCGCAAGTACGCTTCCTACGTCCCGCAGGATAACTTCTTGTTCTCCGAGAGCATCCTGTCCAATATCGCCTTTGCCAGCGACAGCGAGGAGCCTGCCTTAGTCGAGGAGGCCGCCCGCCTCTCGGACGTGCATGACAATATCGCCGCCTTCCCCGAGGGATATGAGACCGTGCTGGGCGAGCGCGGCGTGACGGTATCGGGCGGTCAGAAGCAACGTATCTCCATCGCGCGGGCACTCATGAAGGACTCCCCCATCCTGATCCTGGATGATGCCGTCTCGGCGGTGGATGTGCGAACCGAGAAGGTCATCTTGGAGAACCTTCGCCGCACACGGGCGGGGAAGACCACCATATTCATCGCCCACCGTATATCCACCATCGAGAATCTGGATAAGATCATCGTCATCGAGGACGGCCGCGTGCTGGCGGTCGGAGATCATGCCACCCTTTGTAAGACCTGCCCCGCGTACCGCACCATGGTGGAGCTGCAACGCCTGAATCGGCAGGGCGCAGGGGACGAGCAAGCCGCGCGAGAGGAGGATTGAACCGTATGTATGAATATTTTCCTCTGCTCTTAGTCGGCGGGATCGTCGGCGCACTGTCGGCTGTCTTTCTGGTCGCCTTCTTCTTGGTCAAGGACAAGAAGGAGTCCATGGGCTTTGACCGCAACATGAAGGACGGGGTCATCCTGCGCCGCCTCCTGCGGTATGCAAGACCCTACTGGAAGCAGTTCCTGCTGATCTTTGCCGTCATGGCGGTCTCGGTCGCCTATGACATCATCGCACCGCTCCTGGTGGGAGACATCCAGGATCTGATCCGCGAGGAGGGCTTCGACCTTGTTCGCCTGCGGAATATGGTGCTGATCTACGCGAGCATCCTGGTGGTCTCCATGGTCTGCACCTATATCCAGTCTGTCCTGCTCCAGCGGACGGGGCAGAAGATCATCTCTGCCATCCGCGAGGATCTGTTTATCCACATTGAGAGCCTGTCCCATGATCAGCTCAACCATATCCCCGTGGGCAAGCTGGTCACCCGCGTCACCAACGACACGGGAGCCATCTCCATGATGTTCACCAATATTCTGGTCAACCTTGCCAAGAATATCTGCATCATCATCGGCGTGCTGGTCGCCATGCTCTGCCTTAACTACCTCTTGACCCTGATGGTGCTGTGCTTCGTGCCCTTCATCGTCCTCTTTACCGTTATCTTCCGCAAGTTTTCCCGCCGTGCCTACCGTCAGGTCAAGAACTGCACCACCGACATCAACACCTTCCTGTCCGAGAATCTCTCGGGTATCAAGGTCATTCAGATATTCAACCGCGAGGCGCGCAAGAAGGAGGAGTTCGACCGCAAGAACCAGGCTCTGAGACAGGCGCGACAGGCCGAGATATTGGTATTCGGTATCTTCCGCCCCTTGGTGTATATGCTGTATATCGCGTCGGTCATGTGCTTGTTCTACCTCGGCGCGAGGGGGTATATCAAGGAATCCGAGGTCTTCGGACAGGCCATGACCTCCGGCATCGTGGTCACCTTTTATATGTATATCAGCAAGTTTTTCAACCCTATCCAGTCGCTGGCGGAGCAGTTCAACTGGCTCCAGTCGGCTATGGCCTCAGCCGAGAAGGTCTTCACGGTCATGGACATGGAGCCGGAGGTGGTGGATGCCCCCGACGCGGAGGACGTGGAGCACATCCGCGGGGAGATCGAGTTCCGCGACGTGTGGTTTGCCTATGTGCCGGATGAGTGGGTGCTGAGAGGCGTGTCCTTCAAGGTGGAGGCGGGACAGACCGTGGCCTTCGTCGGCTCCACCGGTTCGGGAAAGACCACCATCCTGTCCCTGATCTGCCGCAATTACGACATCCAGAAGGGTCAGATCCTCATTGACGGGCGGGACATCCGTAGCTACCGTATTGCCTCCCTGCGCCGCCACTTCGGGCAGATGCTGCAGGACGTGTTCCTGTTCTCGGGCACCATCCGCTCCAATATCCTGTTGGGGTTGGAGGGGGTCACGGATGACGAGATCCAACAGGCCTGCCGCTATGTCAACGCCGATCACTTCATCAATAAGCTGTCGGCGGGGCTGGACGAGCCGGTGCGGGATCGCGGCAACAACTTCTCGGCGGGACAGCGACAGCTCCTGTCCTTTGCGCGGGTCATCGTGCATAAGCCCGAGGTCATGATCCTGGACGAGGCTACCGCCAACATCGACACCGAGACCGAGACACTCATCCAGGATTCGCTGGAAAAGCTCATGAATATCGGCACTATGCTGATCGTGGCGCACCGCCTCTCCACGGTGCAGAACGCCGACAACATCATCTTCCTGTCCCACGGCGAGATCATCGAGCAGGGCACCCACGCCGAGCTGCTGGAAAAGCGCGGTCGGTACTACGGTCTGTATCAGCTCCAAGCTGATAAGGCACGACTCCTGCGGGGCGAGGA
>CAYXBU010000002.1:32127-71752 GCA_964463245.1 uncultured Clostridium sp.
ACTACGGTCTGTATCAGCTCCAAGCTGATAAGGCACGACTCCTGCGGGGCGAGGAGAAAAACGGCTAATACAATCCTGCTGGATCTGAACGGTCATCGCCTGGACGGCTCGCTGGTACTGCGCGCCGCCGAAGGGTACAGCATGGATGTCATCGTCGTTGGCGGATCGGTCTCGGCCGAGCTGACCTGCGAGGGAGATGTCAGACTGGATGCGGAGGTGGATGATCGAGTTGCCGAGGTAAACGGCAGCTTCTATCCGACTCTTTCCGAGGCTCTGCGAAAGGCTCCTGACGGCGCGACCGTGACTCTGCTTCGGGATGCGACCGGGGATTCCCTGACGGTTCCCGCCGGACGGTCACTGACCTTGAACTTAGACGGGCATACCTACCGTGTCTCGGCCGATGACTGCGGTCTGACCATTCCGGCAGACAGCGGCTTGATCCTCCTGAATGGAGAAATGACCTCTGCGGATGTACAGATGCTGGTGAAGTCCACCGGGGAACTGACCTTGACCGATGTAGAGCTGTCTGGCGGGAGCACCGCCGTCCTCTCGGTATGGGGCGGTCATACCTATCTGCGCCGCGAGACCGATCTGACCGCCTCGGATGGCGCAGATGCCGTGTCACTGCATGGAGACAAAACAGCTCTGACGGTGAAATTTGATGAGAGCTTTTCCGGTCTTGTCACCGGTGGAATTCTTGTATCTCGTGCCGCCTCTTCAACCTGCGAGATGAAGCTGAACATATACGGCAACGGGCGGTTCACGGATCAGCCGACCTACACCATTCCGTACTATCTGACACCCTGTACCATGGATCTCAGCGGTTGGCACAGCATGAATGAGTTCAGTGCTCTGACCGGACAGGCCAACAAGCTCGTCCTGTTCATTGGGGACGGCATGGGAGAGAACCACATCCGCAACACGCAGCTCTGCTATGGCGGCGGGATGTACATGGACAGCTATACCTACCGTGGCTATGTGACCACCGATTCCAGCAATTCCTACCACAGATTGCGGGATGCGACCGACAGTGCCGCGGGAGGCAGTGCGCTGGCGACCGGCTACAAGTATATCAACGGCGAGCTTGCATGGCACAACGGCGAGAATGTCACCAGCATATGTGAGAAAGCGAAGGCGGCAGGGCTTGGGGTCGCCGTCATCACCACCGATTATCTGAGCGGAGCTACCCCTGCCGCCTTCTCCGCACACGCACATAACCGCGAGTATACCGAGGAGATCATCGCTTCTCAGGTCGTGGGCTGTGCCGATCTCCTGATGGGCTGGAGCTCCAACGCGTATCGGAACGCACGGTCGCGGTTTGAGGCGGCCGGGTTCAGCTGGTTTACCTCCATGAGTACCTTGAACATGGATGCTCCCCGCTTGATCGCGACCTTTGATACCGTCATAGCGGAAAACGGAACCGATACCTGTCCCACGCTCAGTATGCTGTCCGCATTTGCCGTGGAGTACATGGAGAAGCACTTCCCGAACGGATACATCATCATGATCGAGGGGGCACACATCGACCGATGCAGTGAGTTTGGACAGCTGGACGAGATGATGAAGTACCTGCGGGATTTCGACCTGTCCATTGAGACTGTCAGCGAGATGCTCAAGGGACAGACGGGGGTCGCGCTGCTGATCACGGCTGACCATGAGACGGGCGGACTGAAATTGGCACAGACCCGGGATCAGCTGACCAACAGCCTGTACAGCATCACGACCCACACGCGGGCGAATGTTCCGTACTTTATCCGACTTCAGATAGAGGCAGAGGTGCCCTACGGCTTCTTCCCGCCCGTGATGGACAACACCGATATTTGCCGTCTCATGTACAGCCTTCTGGGGCTTTGAGCGGCCGTCCATCCGACAAAACGAAACCGCCCGACAGACCGTACCGGCCTGTCGGGCTTTGACTGTTCTATGAGAGCCGATCCGACTCTTTTTACTTGCCCAAGGCATTCAGTGATGCGCGGATGTCCCCGTAGCGGTCGATCAGCTCGGCGGCGGTCTTGCGGTCGCAGTCGCCCAGCTCCATCAGGATGCGGATGCAACGGTCGCGCAGCTTGACATTGGTGGGCTTGACGTTGATCATGAGGTTGCCCAGTACCTTCCCGGTTCGGATCATGGCACCGGTGGAGAGCATATTCAGGATCAGCTTCTGTGCCGTCCCCGCCTTGAGCCGCGAGGAGCCGGTCACCACCTCGGCACCCACAAAGGGAGCCATGATCACCTCGCACAGCGGGTGCATACGGCTGTCGGGGTTGCAGGTGATACCCATGGGGACGGCACCCAGCTCCCGCGCCCTCCGCAGTGCTCCCAGCACATAGGGCGCACCACCCGAGGCCGACAGCCCTACCACGACATCTCCGGCCTCTACGCCGTCGGCTTCCAACTCGGCGGCTCCCCGCGCGGCATCATCCTCGGCACCCTCGACCGCGCGGAACATTGCCCCCTGCCCGCCTGCGATGATGGCGCGAACAAGGCGGTCGTCCACCCCGAAGGTGGGGGGGCATTCGGAGGCATCCACTACCCCCAGCCGCCCCGAGGTACCCGCTCCGACATAGATCAGGTGCCCCCCGGCATTCAGCCGCTCGGCGATGATGTCGATCGCGGCGGCAATGGCATCTGCCTGAGAGGCCACCGCATCCTCGACCACGCGGTTCTCCTCGCACATCAGGCGTACCATGTCCGGGGTCGCCAGCTCGTCGATATGCAGGGTACGGGGGTTTCTCGCCTCGGTGCGCAGTCCCGCAAGGTCGGTGCGGACGGTGGTATTCGGTTCAGTCATGGGACACCTCCAGCTTCTTCATGCAATAGACCTTCAGGACAGCCGCCTGGGTCTTGCTGTCCTGCACCTCCCCCGAGAGGATCATGTTTACCAGCTCCTCCAAGGGGACCTCGACCAGCTCCAGAAATTCATCCTCGTCCGGGTCGGTCTCGCCCGGCTCCATATCCTCGGCTACATACATATAAATGACCTCGGAGAGAAGGGCTGGGGAGGTGACCAGATCTCCGATGGGGGTCAGCCGCTCGGTGGTGTAGCCGGTCTCCTCCCGCAGCTCCCGCAGAGCCGCCTCGCGGTGATCCTCGGTCGGGAAGTCCAGCTTGCCCGCCGGTATCTCCAGTGTCACGCGTCCCAGCGCGTAGCGATACTGCCGCACGCAGACTACCTTGCCCTCGCGGGTCAGCGGTACCACCGCGACGGCACCCCCGTGGCGGCAGTATTCCCGCATCCCGGTCTTGCCGTTCGGGAGGTTGATCTCGTCACGGTAGAGGTGGAGCACCTTGCCGTCAAAGATCAGGGTGCTGTCCTTCGGGGTCTCCCGAAAATAGGAAATGTCCTTCATATGGTTCCATCCTTACCCTTTCTTCTGCTCCTGAAAAAATCCTGCAGGAGGGCGCGGCACTCCTCCTCGCGGCAACCGTACTCCACTGCGGTGGCGGTACTTTGCATGGGGTAGCTGTGCAGCGACCACACGCTCCCCATCGCACCGGCGATCGGGTCGCGTGTGCCGCAGACGACCCGCCCGATCCGTGCCGCCAGGATGGCTCCCGTGCACATGGGGCATGGCTCCAGCGTGACATACAGGGTGCAATCCGAGAGCCGCCAAGAGGATACCTCGCGGCACCCGTCCCGTATGGCGTTGACTTCGGCGTGCCCCAGTGCGGTCTGCTCTACCTCGCGGGTGTTGCGCCCGCTCGCCAGTACGGTATAGCCGTCCTCGCTCGGTTGGATCAGCACCGCGCCGACCGGCACGTCCCCGTCCTCCGCCGCCAGACGGGCTTGCTCCAAGGCAAGCTCCATGCAGGTCATGTCTTGCTCTGTAAGATCATGCTCATTCATAAGTCAACCCCCCAATACGGATAGGTGTAGGCCAGCAGGATCTGTAGTGCGACCGAAAGCAGGGTCAGCACTACGAACACCGTCATGCCCGGAGCAAAGAACTCCCGACGGGCTGTCCTGCGGTCGGGCTTGACGGCGGGGCGGCAGGTCTCGGTCGGGAAGTCCCCAAAGAGACTTCCAGGCTCGGAGGGCGTCTTTTCGGGGGCGGGGAACAACCGACCCTTGCGGTAGAGCAGGAGCAAGAGCATACCCGCCGCCGCGCCGACCAAGAGGAGCGCACCGTCGCACAGGTACAAGATGGCGTATGCCCGATCCCCCATGCGCGAAATGAGGATCTCCTGCACGCAGGAGTAGAGGTTGTTGAACAGGTGCAGGAATATCCCGCACCAGATGGAGTCGGTCAGCTCGTAGCAGAGAGCCAGCAGGATGCCCGCAACGAAGGTGTAGAATATCTGCGCGATGTTCTCATGCATCAGGGCAAACAGGACGGCACTGAGGAGGACGGCCGTCGGCCGCCCGAAGCGGCGCAGGTTGCCGTAGATCACCCCGCGGAACAACAGCTCCTCGCAGAAGGCGGGTGCCAGCGACACAGTGATGAACAGGGCAATGGCGGATGCGTCGGTCGCGCCGCCGTAGCTGTTTCCGGGGTCGGGGTAGCGGATGAGTTGCAGGAACCAGCCGTTTATATAGGCGGCCGCCGTGGTGACCGCCAGTGCGGCCAAGATCAGGAGCGGGAAGTAGGCGGGCATACGGATGCTCCAGCGGATGGGCTCCCGCTCCCGCCCGCGGGACAGCGGGATGAACAGGACAGCCGGGAGGATGAAGCAGGATAAGTAGTACAGGGTCTCGGCCAGTACATCGGTGAGATATTGCAGGCGGATCGGCAGGAACAAGGCGATCAGGTCGCACAGTCCGTACCAGAAGCCGCTTGAGAAATGGAACAGTGCCAGCATGATGCACAGGCAGATGCCCATGCGGTTGACGGTGTCGCGGTAGGTCGGAGTTTTAAGATACATGGTATAATGCCGCATATGCGGCCTCCTTTTGATTATGTTACGGCTTACGGTCTGCCGTTACAGGACGAGACGATGAAACACCGAGCCGTCCATGTCCTTCCAGCAGCAGACACCGGTCGAGGACTCAAGGGTCATATACCCGTGCGGGCTGTCGGCTTTGGGAATGCTGACCGAGCCGGGGTTCAGGCAGAGGTTCTGCCCGCCCTTTCCGAACGGCTCCCATGCCGGAATGTGGGTATGCCCTTGTAAGAGGACATCCCCGGGGGAGAGCGGCGGGGGAGCCGACGGGTTGCAGATGTGCCCGTGGGTGGCGTAGATCAGCCGATCCCCGACCGAGAGGACGGCGTACTCGGCTAAGACCGGAAAGCTCAGCACCATCTGATCCACCTCGGAGTCGCAGTTGCCCCGTACGCAGAGCAGTCGCCCCGCCATGCGGTTGAGCATGGTGATGACCTCGCGGGGGGCATACCCATCGGGCAGGTCATTGCGAGGGCCGTGGTAGAGTAAGTCTCCCAAGAGCAGCAGGCGGTCGGGGCGTTCGACCTCGAAGGCCTCAAGGAGTCGTCCGCACCACACGGCAGAGCCGTGGATATCCGACGCGATCATGAGCTTTTTCATGCAGGAATGTGTCTCCGTTTCGTTTTTCTGCTGATATTGTACCGCATTCCCCGCCAAATGTCAATAGGGAGAAATCAAAGAAAATTTCCTGAATTTTCATCAAAACCCTATTGCATACCGCGAAATTTTGTAGTATAATATAGAGGTATTACAAGCGTTCCGCCGAGGCGGGGGACGGGAGGTCACATGAAAGCAGTTGTAACGGTAACGGGCAAGGACAGCGTGGGCATCATCGCCCGTGTGTCGGCGGCCTGCGCGGAATGCTCCGCGAACATATTGGAAATATCCCAGAGCGTTCTGCGGGAATACTTTGCCATGATCATGCTGGTGGACATCAGCGAGTTGAACGTGGATTTTGCACAGTTCTCCGACACGCTCGCCGAGCTGGGACGGGAAAACGGCTGGGACATCCGCGCCATGCACGAGGATATCTTCCAGGCCATGCACCATATCTGATACGAGGATCATCCAATGCTGGAAACCAAGGATATTTTAGAGACCATCCAGATGATCCGCCAGGAGAATCTGGACATTCGCACCATCACCATGGGCATCTCGCTCTACGATTGCGTCAGCGACGATGCGGGTCGGCTGTGCGATAAGATATACGACAAGATCACGCGCACCGCAGAGCACCTGGTGGAGACCGGGTGCGACATCGAGAAGAAGTACGGTGTGCCTATCGTCAATAAGCGCATCTCGGTCACCCCCATCTCGCTCATCGCGGGCGGGGTGGATGCGGCGGGCTGCCTCCGGGTCGCGCATACCCTGCAACGAGCGGCGGATGCCGTCGGCGTGAATTTCATTGGCGGCTTTTCCGCGCTGGTACACAAGGGCATGACCGAGAGCGACCGCAACTTGATCTCGGTCATCCCCGAGGCACTGGCCGAGACCGAGTTGGTCTGCTCCTCGGTAAATGTCGCCACCACCAAGGCGGGCATCAATATGGATGCCATCCGCCTGATGGGACATACCGTCAAGCGGTGCGCCGAATTGACGGCGGATCGCTCCTCCATCGGCTGTGCCAAGCTGGTGGTCTTTGCCAATGTGCCGGAGGATAACCCCTTCATGGCGGGCGCGTTCCACGGCGTCGGTGAGCCGGAAACGGTCATCAATGTCGGCGTGTCGGGCCCCGGCGTGGTCAGCTCGGCTATCGAGCGGGCGGGGGATTGTGACCTGTCGGCTCTGGCAGAGCTGATCAAGAAGACCGCCTTCAAGATCACGCGGGTCGGACAGCTGGTGGCCACCGAGGCGGCCGAGCGGCTGGGCGTCCCCTTCGGGATCGTGGATCTGTCGCTGGCACCGACTCCCGCCATCGGGGACTCGGTCGCGCTGATCCTGGAGAATATGGGGCTTGAGTCCTGCGGCGCACACGGAACCACGGCGGCTCTCGCCATGCTCAATGACGCGGTCAAGAAGGGCGGCGTGATGGCCTCCGGGCACGTCGGCGGCCTGTCGGGAGCTTTCATCCCGGTGTCGGAGGATGCCGGCATGATCTCGGCGGTCCAGCGCGGTGCCCTGTCCATCGAGAAGCTGGAGGCCATGACGGCGGTCTGCTCGGTGGGTCTGGATATGATCGCCGTGCCCGGGGATACCCCCGAGGAGGTCATCTGCGGTCTGATCGCGGATGAGATCTCCATCGGTGTGGTCAACACCAAGACCACCGCCGTTCGTGTGATCCCTGCTGTCGGAAAGACCGTGGGGGACAGCGTAGACTTCGGCGGTCTGCTGGGAAGCGCACCCATCATGCCCCTGCGCCCGTGGTCGCCCGAGAAGTTCATTCGGCGCGGCGGTCGCATCCCGGCGCCCATTCACAGCTTGAAAAACTAATCGAAGATACTGAAAGGAAGGAATCATATGAAAAAGTTGGTAAAGGTGCTGTCCCTGTTCGTAAAGCTGGGAGACAAGGTCGTGACGGTGTTCGGCAAGGCCGTGGATGCCGTGGATCATCTGGTTCACTACAAGGAGTATCAGCGGGAGCGCAGAGTTGCAGCGGTCTTCCGTACCATGCTGTGCGTGGCCTGCGGTGTGCTGGCTGTCGTGTTCTTCCCCTATAAGATCAAGGTCGAGAAGAACGGCGATTTCGAGATCCGCAGCCTGATGCTCCGCATTTACCGCAAGACACCGGATTATGAGGTGTCCGGCGGTGACGACGAGTTTGACATTTGCGGCGTGGAGGACGAGGACGACGAGTGCCACGCCCTTGAGGCCGGCAACGAGGCATGAGGTCGCTCCCGGAGGTCTCGGTCGCGGCACTGGCATACCTGGGAGACAGTGTGCTGGAGAGCTGTGTCCGATACTATCTGGTTCGGGATCGCGGGCTCTCCTCCTCGGCTAAGCTCAACCGTGCGGCATTGTCCTTCGTGACGGCAACGGCGCAGGCTGAGGCCATGGGGCGTATCCTGCCTTGCCTGACACCCGAGGAGGAGTCCTACTTCCACCGCGGTCGCAACAGCTCGCCGGCGCATATCCCCAAGAGCGCGTCCATGGCGGAGTACCGCCGTGCGACCGGGATGGAGGTTCTGTTCGGTGCGCTGGCACTGGCGGGGCGAATGGAGCGGGTGCATACCCTGTTCTGCACGGGCTACGGGCTTGAGGCGGATTTCACCGCCATGCCGACGTCCCCGCAGGGTAGCGCGGCGCGACCGCTTACAGAAGTTGAAGATCAAACAGATAAGGAGATACAAGATGAGCAATCCGATGGTTGAGATCAAGGTTCGTCAAGGGGAGGCACAGCTGGGTACTATCAAGCTGGAGCTGTACCCCGATAAGGCACCCGGCACGGTGGAGAATTTCCTGTCGCTGGTGGATGCCGGCTTTTATACCGGACTGATCTTTCACCGCGTCATTCGCGGCTTCATGATCCAGGGCGGCGGGATGACCGCCGACATGACCGGCAAGCGTGCCAAGCCCATCCGCGGTGAGTTCATCGCCAACGGATACATGGGCAACGACCTGAAGCACACGCGCGGGGTCATCTCCATGGCGCGTACTTCCGATCCCGATTCCGCCTCCTCCCAGTTCTTCATCATGCAGGAGGATGCTCCCCATCTGGATGCACAGTATGCCGCCTTTGGTAAGGTGACCGAGGGCATGGGGGTCGTGGATGCCATTGCCACCACCAAGACGGGTCGCTACGGCGGATATGCCGATGTGCCCCGCGAGGCCGTGGTCATCGAGAGCATCACACGGGTCTGATACGGGCCGGATATAATGGTCATTCAATTAAAAAACATATATCGGAGGAAAGAAACATGAAAAAGAACAACGAGTCTCTGCTTGACGTTGTGCTGGTCGCCGCCGCTACGGCTGTTGCCACGACTGCCGCCATTCTGGCCGCTGACAAGGCACTCAAGAGCGAAAAGGGACAGGCCGCCGTTGCTACCGTGAAGACCAAGGCGAACGATGCCAAGGAGACCGTCAAGACCAAGGCTGTCGCTGCCAAGGACACCGTCGTGACTAAGGCCGCTGCCGTCAAGGACAAGGTCAAGAGCAAGTTCAACAAGGACGAGTGCGCTTGCGAGGAGACCGCCGATGCGGTCGCTGAGGAGCCCGCAGAGGAGACTTCCGAGGAGGCTCCCGCCGCTGAGGAGACCGTCGCCGAGTAAGGCACCCTGTATTCTATTATGGATCGAGAGCGGGTCGTCACGCCATTTGCGCGCGACCCGCTTTTCGATAGACAGAAAGGAGACGAACACCATGAAGATCGTCGTATTGGATGCCGCCGCGCTGGGGGATGATTTAGACTTGACCCCGCTGTACGAGCGGGGAGAGGTCACGGTCTGGCGCAGGACAGCACCGGAGGAGGTACGAGAGCGGATCGCGGGGCAGGATGCCGTGATCTTGAATAAGGTCAAGATCGGGCGGGAGCAGCTGCCTGAGGCAGGGCAGGAGCCGGGTATCCTGTGCATTGCCGCGACCGGCTACGATAATATCGATGTTGCCGCCTGCCGTGAGCGGGGGATCGCGGTCGCCAATGTGCGCGGGTACTCCACCGACAGCGTGGCGCAGGTCACGGTCGGGCTGGTGCTCTCCCTTGTCAGCCGACTCCCGACCTACTGTCGGGCGGTGGCCGACGGGAGCTACACGCGGAGCGGGCAAGCCAACCTCCTGACCCCGCCCTACCGAGAGCTGGCAGGCATGACCTGGGGCATTCTGGGCGCGGGTCAGATCGGCAGTCGAGTGGCGACCGTGGCACGAGCGTTCGGTTGCCGTGTGCTGACCTGTCGCCGCCACCCGGACGGGAACAGCGTGGACTTGGAGACCCTCCTGCGGGAGTCGGACATCCTGACCGTACATACCCCGCTGACCCCCGAAACGCGGGGGATGCTGGGGCGTGACGAGCTGGCACAGATGAAGCGAGGAGCCATCCTCGTGAACATGGCACGGGGAGCCGTCACCGATGAGGCGGCGGTCGCGGAGGCGGTGCTCTCGGGACGGCTGGGCGGCTTCGGCGCGGATGTGTACAGCGCGGAGCCGTTCCCGACCGAGCATCCGTTCACCGAGCTTCTGGGGCTGGATCAAGTCCTCTTGACTCCGCATATGTCCTGGGGAGCCAAGGAGGCGCGGGAGCGTTGCCTGCGGGAGATGATCTTGAATATGGAGGCCTATATGCGCGGCGAGGAGCGCAATCGCGTGTAGGACAAGGACCCGTCCCGACCATCGGGGCGGGTCTTTGCTTTGAATACATATTTCCACCGTCGCGTTTGAAAACGGCAAAACGCCCCTCAAAAGTCTCCCTCGCCGCCCCGAAAAAAAGTCTCAACCGGTTGACAAATACCCGCGTGTATGGTAAAATAATACGATAGAATGATGAGAGGGGAGGTGTGCCCTGTGTCGGATAAGGAACGAGACGAGGAGCTGAGCCGGCGGGAGCGCGAGCTGGATGATTTCTGGGAGCTTGGCGAGCTGGTGCGGAGCCTTGCAGATGCCATGGGGCGACGGACACCGACGCCTCGGCGGGAGACCCCCGAGGGGGTGGAGATCGAGCTGACGGCCAGGCAGACCCCGCCCGCAGGGCAGGGAGCAGGATCGCGACCGGTGCAGGATGCCCCCCTCTCCCCCCGCCCGACCCCGGCAGGCAGGGGGGATGCCGCCGCCGATCAGCTGGGCAAGCCGCACTATGTCCCCCCTCACAAGGCCGAGCCGGAGCGAACCCCCGCGTTCTCCTACGAGGCGGACGGCCTCTTGATCCATCGGGTCGAGGTATATGAGTGGAGATCGGATTACCGATACTTCAACCAGTTCATTCAGGATGCCGCCGACTATGCCGCTCGCACGCCCCCCGATACAAAGCCAAAGCGGGAGTCGTTCTTTTCTTACTTTCCCCAGTACGCCCAGCTGAATCGGCGACAGGCGATGTGGTACCTCTGGTGGCGGGAGCAGGTGCGAAACGGCAGTTTCCCCGACACGGATTATGCGTATATCCTGCTCTACATCTTCGAGCTGATCAATCTGCCTCCGTCGGATCGAACGGCCGCGCAGACCACGGCTCGCAGGCTGGCGGAGGTCTGGATGACCTACCGCAGACGCGCCCCCCAGCTGGATCACTATATGTGCGAGTGGCTGTGCGACTTTTGCCTGATCCACGGTCTGCCCGTGCCGGGAGACATCTTGGCTCCTGCGCTGGATGACATCGTGAAGATCAGCAGCCTGAAGGAGTTTTACCTGTCCGCCGCCATCATCGGCGGTGAGCAAGATACCGCCGGTGCCCGCATCCTCCTGCGGCACTGCTGTCAGTACGACTACCACAAGAGCAAGTTTGCGGGTGGAGAGCACGCCGCCCTGTTCGACCGCATCATCCCGGGCGCGGTAGCGCACGCCATGCCCCTCCTTTTGGGGCGAGCGGGACAGCCCCCGCTTGTTACCATGCAGGACTCCACCGTGACCCGCGATGCCTATACGGGTGCCCTTTGCGCCTATCAGAATAAACGCCGTATCACGGTCTCCTACACCTCCTTCTCCCGCTCCCATGATCTCCGCTTCCTGATCGGGGACATGGTCAAGCATATCGAGAACCGCTTACGCAAGTATATCGGGGTGCGCTCCCGCCTGTCCACCATGGCACTGCCGACGGCTGTGCGGGATGCACTGGATGCCTACCTTGACCCCCTGCTCCCGGAGGCGATGGCAACGCCGCCCCCGAAAAAGCAGTCGCCCCGTGCGGCGTGGGAGTCCCTGTATGACCTTCCCTCCAAGCCTGTCTCCTCGGAGGATGCCGCCCGCATCGAGGCGGATTCCTGGGAGACCACCCGCATCCTGACCGAGGCGTTCGGCGGCAAGGATGGTGCGGAGGAGTTGCCGCCCGTCGAGGTCGATGCTGAATCAGCACCGCCCCCGCCCGATGCGACAGCCGTGTCGGACGGAGAAAGTCCGTCTGAGCCGCAGAACGCCGAGGAGGAGACCTCGGGCGGCATGGCGGCAGAGCTGGTCGCCTTCTTACGGCTGGCACTGGCGGGGGATGCCGTCGGTCAGCGAGAGCTGGCAGGACGGTCGCACACCCTGCCGGATGCTCTGGCTGACCGCATAAACGAGTGGGCGGTCGGCAGTGAGATCGGGGATGTGATCTTAGAGGACACGGGGGAGGGATATGCCGTGATCGAGGATTATGTGACCGATGTGGAGAACATACTCCTCTCTGCTGACACAAGACAGAATTCGGATCGGAAAGGATATGCCTATGAGTAAAACAAGTGAGATCAAGGTTCCCCGCCGCATTCTCGGCTCGCTGTTGTCCTCGGTCTCGGCCGGGGTCGTGCCCCGCGCAGGGGCACCCTATATCGCCATCGGGCGGGCGGACGAGATAGCCGCGCTCCTGTCCGATCTGGAGCAGATCGGGGAGGGCGGCGGCTCCATGCGCTTCCTGGTCGGTCGCTACGGAAGCGGCAAGAGTTTCCTCATCCAACTCATTCGCGGCTACGCGCTGGAGCGGGATTTCCTGACCGCCGATGCCGACCTCTCCCCTGAGCGGCGGCTGTATGGCTCGGGCGGCTCGGGCGTGGCGACCTACCGCGAGTTGATGAAGAATCTGGCCTCCAAGGCCTCCCCCGACGGCGGTGCACTCCCCCGCATAATCGCTCGCTGGATCGGCCAGTTGCAGGATGAGCTGATCCGTGAAGGGGTGTCCCCGGATGCCCCCGACTTTACCGAGCGGCTCAGCGGCAAGGTCTCGGCTGTCATGCGGGAGCTGGAGTTTTTGGTGGGAGGATTTGATTTTTCGCGCGTGGTCACCGCCTACTACCGCGCCTACCTTTCGGACTCCCCTGAGGCACAGAGCCGCATGAGTGCCTGCCTGCGCTGGTTGCGTGGGGAGTACACCACCAAGACCGAGGCGCGCGGGGAGCTGGGCTTTCCTGTCTCGGTCATCATCGATGACGACAACTGGTATGATTTTCTCAAGCTCTGGGCGGCTCTTTCCCGCCGTATCGGCTACCGTGGCCTGATGATATTCATCGACGAGTGCGTCAACCTCTACAAGATCACCCATCGCGTCAGCCGCGAGAACAACTACGAAAAGATCCTGTCCATGTTCAACGACACCCTGCAAGGGCGCGCACCCGGGCTGGGCATCGTCTTCGGCGGGACACCGCAGTTTCTGGAGGACACCCGCCGTGGGCTGTTCAGCTACGAGGCTCTGCGCTCCCGCCTGTGCGACAGCCGCTTTGCGCTGGAGGGCTTCAAGAACCTGATCGGTCCTGTCATCCGCTTGAAGCGGCTGGCGGACGATGAGCTGTTGGCACTGGTGCGGCGGGTGACCGTCCTGTATGCACAGTACTACAACTGGACACCCCGCATCACCGCCGAGGAGCAGGTCGCCTTCCTGAATATCTGCTTATCGCGGGCGGGGGCGGACAGCATGATCACCCCGCGTGAGATGTTGCGGGATTATATGACCCTGCTCAATATCCTCATGCAGAACCCGCAGGCCACCTATGCGGATGTGGTCGGCACGGCCGTGACCTTGAAGACCGATGCCGCCGATCCGGAGGATGCGTGGGAGCCGACCGCCGCCGAGACCGCGACACCCCGAGCCGAGGGGAAGACGAGCTTTGATCTCAACGATCTGGATTTTTGATCCGAAAGGAATATCAACATGATACGCATTGATTTTTCGGATATTGGTGCCGCGATAAAGCCTTTGCACGGGGTAGGACAACCGCCGCTCCTTGGAAACGACTGCGATATGTTCCACTACCTGTCCGAGGCCGGCATCCCCTTTTCCCGTTTGCACGATGTGGGCGGGTACTTCGGCGGCGGTCGGTTCGTGGATATTCCCAACCTCTTTCCCAATGCGGAGGCCGATCCTGCCGACCCCGCCTCCTATGACTTCGCCTTTACCGATCTTCTGATCCGAGGGCTGGTGGAGAGCGGCACCGAGCCGTTCTTCCGCCTGGGTGTGAGCATCGAGAACGAGTGCCGCATTCAGGCGCGGCGCATCCATCCGCCCCGCGACCCGCTGGCGTGGGCGCGGGTGTGCGAGGGGGTGATCCGCCACTACACGGAGGGCTGGGCGGACGGCTTTACCTATCCCATTCGCTACTGGGAGATATGGAACGAGCCCGATAACGACCCGAACCCGCAGGACAACCCCATGTGGCAGGGAAGTGCCGAGGCCTTCTACGAGCTGTACGGCGTGGTCTCGACCTACCTCAAGGCGCGGTTCCCGCAGCTCAAGATCGGCGGCTACGGCTCCTGCGGCTTCTACGGCATCACGGGCGGGGACGTCCCCACCTATGCCGCCGCAAGCCCCCGCTTTGAGTACTTCCGTACCTTCTTTGACGGCTTCTTGGACTATGTCAAGACCCACGGCTGTCCGTTGGATTTCTTCTCCTGGCACAGCTATGAGTCGGTGGAGACGACGGGGCACTTCGCCGCCTATGCGCGGCGGCGGTTGGATGCTGAGGGCTTTACTCATACCGAGACCACCTGCAATGAGTGGAACTGCCGCCCCGACCTGCGGGGCAGCATGACCCACGCTGCCCTCACGGCGGCCATGTTCACCGAGCTGCAACACGCCCCCGTGGACAGTGCCATGTTCTACGACGGACGGTGCGGGGTCAGTATGTACAGCGGACTGTTCGACCCGCGCACTCAGACCCCGTTCCCCGCCTACTACGCTTTCCTTGCCTACAATGTCCTGTATCGGCTGGGGCAGGAGGTCGCCGTGTATCTGGACGGCGCATCCGAGCCTGACCGCCCCTGCTTCCCCTATGTGCTGGCGGCACGGGACGGGGAGCGGGGAGCCGTTCTGATCAGCAACCCCTCGGAGGTGGTCTTGCCGCTGGAGCTGTACGCAGACGGTCGGCTCACCTCCTGCCGTCTCTTGATCGAGGAAGGCCTTGCCGAGGCCACCCTCCCCCGAACGCTCTGCCCGGGCAGTGTCCTGCTGGCGGAGTACGCCCTGTGAGCGCGGGCGGACAGTCCGGTCTCGGCGACCGGATATTCGAGCGGTTTCCCGAGTTCGTGCGGGAGTACATCTACGCCCACGGCTGGGAGTCCCTGCGGGCAGTGCAGGTCGCGGCGGCCGAGACCCTGTTCTTGACCGATCACCATCTGCTCCTGACCTCCTCCACCGCCAGCGGCAAGACCGAGGCCGCCTTCTTTCCCATTCTGTCCTCGCTGTATGAGGCTCCGCCGCGCTCGGTCGGTGCCCTGTACATCGCGCCCCTGAAGAGCCTGATCAATGATCAGTTCTCCCGCTTGGACGAGCTGTTGGATATGAGCGGCATCCCGGCCACGCGCTGGCACGGCGACGTCGCCATGTCCCATAAGAAACGCCTGCTGGATCGCCCGTCGGGCATCCTGCAGATCACGCCGGAGTCGCTGGAGGCCATGCTCATCAATCGCTCCAACGATATCCTGCGACTGTTCGGAGACCTGCGGTTCGTGGTCATCGACGAGATACACACCCTGACCGGCACCGACCGAGGCAACCAGATCATCTGCCAGTTGGCGCGGCTGGGTCACCTCATCGGTCGGGAGCCGCGCCGCGTGGGGCTGTCGGCGACCATCGGTGACCCGGCTCTGGCGGCCGCGTGGCTGGCGGGGGGCACCAACACCCCGGTGGACATTCCGCAATTCGCGGAAGGGCGGATACGCTGGCGGCTGGGGTTGGAGCACTTCTACATCCAGAACACGGGGGAGGATCAGAGCCATGACCCCTGCGACGGCGAGACCTCCTGCTCCGAGGAGGATCCGCCGACCGACCTGCCCGAGCGGTTGGCACAGGCTACCGCCAATGCCATCGCCGATGCTATGGCGCAGGCCGCCGAGGAGCGAGCCAAGCCCTCTCGGCTGGATGCGGGGTACGAGTATATGTACGACTGTGTCAAGAGCAAGAAGTCGCTGGTCTTTGCCAACTCCCGCGAGGAGACCGAGTACCTCTGCGCCACCCTGCGGCAGATCGCACGGGAACGCTCTGAGCCGGATGTGTTCCTCATCCACCACGGCAACCTTTCGGCCTCCATCCGTGAGGAAGCCGAGGCCAAGATGAAGGACGAGGAGCAGTTCGCTGTCACCTGCGCGACCGTCACCATGGAGCTGGGTATCGACATCGGACGGCTGGAGAGGGTTCTGCAGAGTCAGGCTCCCAATTCCGTCACGGGCTTCCTGCAACGGCTGGGGCGATCGGGACGGCGGGGAGAGCCGCCCGAGATGATGATGGTCTTCCGCGAGGAGGATCCTCTGCCCAATACACCCTTGCCCCAACTCATCCCGTGGGAACTGTTGCGCGGGATCGCCATCATTCAGCTGTATATCGAGGAGCGGTTCATCGAGCCGCCCTCCCGCCGCCGTATGCCCATGAGCCTCTTGTTCCACCAGACCCTGAGTATGCTGGCATCGGCCGGGGAGCTGACCCCGCGCCGGCTGTCCGAGCGGGTGCTGTCCCTCCCGCCCTTTGCCGAGGTCACGAAGGAGGACTATCGCACCCTGCTGGTCTCCATGATCGAGAAGGATTTCCTGCAAATGACCGAGGAAAAGGGCTTGATCGTGGGCTTGGCGGGGGAGCGACTGCTCAAATCCTTTAAGTTCTACGCGGTCTTCAAGGACTCCGAGGATTTCACCGTCCGCGCCGGCTCCGACGAGATCGGCACCATCACCACGCCGCCCCCTGTCGGCGACCGCTTTGCCCTGGCGGGGCGTGTCTGGGAGGTGGAGGAGCTGGATGTCCAGCGCAAGCTGATCTATGTCAAGGCGGTGGACGGCAAGATGGAGGTCTCCTGGCCGGGCGACTTCGGCGAGATACACACCCGTATCCTTCAGCGGATGCGCCGGGTTTTGGAGGAGGATACCGTGTACCCTTACCTCAAGCCCAACGCCGCACACCGCCTGGAGGTGGCACGGCACGTCGCCCGCAACACCGGCATGGTGGGAAAGGGAAGTCACTCCCTTCTGTCGCTGGGGGGCTACACTTGGTGCCTGTTCCCGTGGCTGGGAACCCGCTCCTTCCGCACCCTGCGGAAGTTCATCCAACAGCGGGGCGGGGAATTTCGGATCAGCAATCTGGAGTTTGAAGGCTGCTACTATATGACCTTCCGCATGGAGCGCGGCCGTGACTACGACCTGCTCTCACGGCTGGATCAGATCGCCTCGCATGAGGGGATCGACTGCGAGTCGCTGGTGTCCACCGGTGAGACTCCGCTGTTTGAAAAGTACGACGAGCACATTCCCGCACCGCTTCTGCGGCGCGCCTACGCCGCCGACCGACTTCGGGCGGATGAGGTGATCGACCGTCTGCGGGAGATCATGGAAGAGTATTGATGTGTAAAGGGAGATTTTGATATGGATATCAACGACATATTCGCACTTTTGGGTGGCCTTGCCCTGTTCCTGTTCGGCATGAATACCATGAGCCACGCGCTGGAACGCTTCGCCGGCAACCAGATGAAGACCGTCTTCAGCAAACTGACCTCGAACAAATTCAAGGGCTTTGCTCTGGGTCTGATCGTAACGGCTATCATCCAGTCCTCCTCGGCAACCACCGTCATGGTGGTCGGCTTTGTCAACTCGGGGCTGATGACATTGGCGCAATCCATCGGCATCATCATGGGTGCCAACGTCGGCGCGGCGGTCACGCCTCTGCTCCTGTCCCTCTCTTTCGTCAGCGGCGAGAGTCTGGACGTGGTGGCACTGCTCTCGGCGGTGCTGGGTGTGGTCGGTGTTCTGGAGTGCTGTTTCCTGAACGGGAGCAGCCGCCGTAAGAACCTCGGCTTCATCATGATCGGCTTTGCCGTCCTCATGTACGGCATGGAGATCATGTCCGGCTCTATGGATGGATTGAAGGAGAGCCAGCAGTTCACGCAGATACTGACCATGTTCCAGAATCCCTTCATGGGCGTCCTCTTGGGAACCGTCATCACCGCCATCATCCAGTCCTCGGGTGCCTCCATCGGTATCCTGCAGGCACTGGCGGCGACCGGCTCGGTCAGCCACGCTATGGCCATCCCGATCCTGATGGGTCAGAATATCGGCACCTGCATCAGCGCGCTCTTGGCCTCCATCGGTGCTTCCAAGAATGGTAAGCGAGCCGCCGTCATGCACACCGCCTTTAACGTGGTCAGTATGCTGGTGGTGGGCGCGGGCTACTGTGTCGTCTACTACTTCTTCAATCAGGGTGTGATCTCGGACTTCCTGGGTGGCTCTGCGACCGCACTGGACATCGCCGTGATCAACATCATCTACAAGATCATCTCTGTGATCCTGCTGATGCCGGTCTCGGCTATTTTCGAGAAGATCTCCTGCCTCATCGTGCGGGACGGCAAGCAGTACAGCGAGACCGAGATGCTGGACGAGCGTCTCCTGTCCAACGCCGCCGTGGCTGTCCAGCGGGCGGATGACGTCATCGGTACCATGGCGGGGGTCTCCTTTGAGTCCACCAAGATGGCTCTGCGCCTTCTGGAGCACTACGACCGAAAGCAGGTCGCCACCATCGAGCAGATGGAGGGCGAGGTGGATAAGTTCGAGGACGAGCTCGGCTCCTATCTGGTCAAGCTGAGCGCACAGGAGCTGTCCACGCAGGACGCGCAGGAGGTCACCAAACTCTTGCACGTTCTGAGCGACATCGAGCGTATCTCCGACCACGCGGTCAGTATCGCCGCCTCGGCGACCGAGATGGAGGAAAAGAAGCTTACTTTCTCGGCTGAGGCAAAGGCGGAACTGACCATCATGACCCAGGCACTGAGCGAGATCTTGGATCTGACCACCAAGGCGCTCCTGTACCGCGACATGAAAGCGGCCAGCCATGTAGAGCCGCTGGAGGAGGTCATCGACCACCTGCGGGATGTCATCAAGAACAACCACATACAACGGTTGCAGTCCTCCCGCTGCACCATCGAGCTGGGCTTCGTGCTGTCCGACCTCTTGACGACGCTGGAGCGTATCTCGGATCACTGCTCCAATATCGCCGGTTGTATCATCGAGGTCACCCACAACGCACTTGACTTGCATGAATATCTGGGTCAGGTCAAGAAGAGCGGGGAGGACTACGACGCATACTATGCCATGTACCTCAACCGCTACCACCTCCCCTCGGCGCAGGAGGCCGAGGAGACAGACAGCGCGATCGTACACTGATACAGGAGACGGATATGAAACAGACAAATTGGAAATTGACGGGGAGTGACGGAAGCGAGCATACTCTATCCGTCTCCTTCTCCCGCATCAAGGGGAAGGTGTCCGTCACGCTGGACGGGGAGGACTTTTCTCTGCCGGCGGGATTTTTGGGGCTGACCGTCGCACGGCGGGAGATGCTCCTGGTAGGGGAGGATAAGGCTCTCCTCGTGCTGGACAAGGCCGGGAATGCCACCCTGACCGTGGAGGGAAAACAGGTCGAACCCGAGGCGTAAGAGCCTCTGCGAGGAAGTAGGAAAGGAGTTTACGCCATGGGAGATTTCGTGCATCTGCACCTGCACAGCGAGTACAGCCTTCTGGACGGTGCCTGTCGCATTCGGGACATTCCCGCGCGTGCCAAGGCCTGCGGGCACACCGCCGTTGCCCTGACCGACCACGGCGTGCTCTATGGCACGGTCGCCTTTTACGATGCCTGCCGAAAGGCGGGGGTCAAGCCCATACTGGGCTGTGAGGTGTATGTCGCTCCGCGCTCCCGTCTGGATAAGACCGGGGCGGGGCGGGAGGAGACCTATGCCCACCTTGTCCTGCTCTGCGAGAATGAGGTCGGCTGGCAGAACCTCATGACCCTGTCCTCCCTCTCCTTTACCGAGGGCTTTTACGGCAAGCCCCGCGTGGACATCGAGCTGTTGCGCGCCCACCATGAGGGCTTGATCGCCCTGTCGGCCTGCCTGTCGGGCGAGATCCCACGCCGCCTCTCGGCCGGGGATATGCGGGGGGCTGTCGAGTACGCAAAGACCCTTTCCGAGATATTCGGGGAGGACCACTTCTATATCGAATTGCAGAACCACGGTCTGCCGGAGGAAAAACAGCTCCTGCCCGGGCTTTTGCGGCTGGCGCGGGAGCAGGGTCTGCCCATCGTGGCGACCAACGACTGCCACTACCTGCGCCGCGAGGATGCACGGATCCAGGAGGTGCTGACCTGCATCTCCACCAACCGCACCCTGGGGGATGGCGGGCGGGTCAGCTTCGCAACCGATGAATTCTACTATAAGACCACCGAGGAGATGCAGGCCTTGTTTGCAAGCCTCCCCGAGGCACTGGAGAACACCGCCCGCATCGCGGCGCGCTGTCAGGTGGAGCTGGATTTTTCCAAGACCTACCTGCCGCGCTTCCCCTGCCCGGATGGGCTGTCGGCGGGGGAGTACCTCGCCCGCCTTTGTGCCGAGGGCTTTGAGCGACGGGTGGCGGCGGGGGAGATACGCTTTACCGACCGCCACCCCGAAGAGGAGTACCGCGAGCGGATGGCCTATGAGCTGTCCGTCATTGGCAGTATGGGCTACGATGACTACTACCTCATCGTCTGGGATTACGTCCACTACGCCAAGTCGCAGGACATCCCTGTGGGCCCCGGGCGTGGCTCAGGTGCGGGAAGTCTGGTCGCCTACTGTGTCGGGATCACCGAGGTGGATTCCATCGCGTTTGAACTCCTGTTTGAGCGTTTTCTCAACCCCGAGCGGGTCAGTATGCCGGACTTTGATATTGACTTCTGCTACGACCGTCGGGACGAGGTCATCGAGTATGTGGCGCGCCGCTACGGTCGGGATCGGGTCTCCCAGATCATCACCTTCGGCACGCTGGCTGCCCGCGCTGCCATTCGGGACGTGGGTCGCGCCATGGGCATGACCTATCACGATGTGGACGTGGTCGCCCGTGCGATCCCGCATGAGCTGGGCATCACCATCGCCGAGGCTCTGCGAATGCCCGACCTGAAACGGCTCTACGAGGACTCGGAGCAGGTCAAACAGCTGGTGGACACCGCCGCCGCGCTGGAGGGGATGCCCCGCAACGTGTCCATTCATGCGGCAGGCGTGGTCATCACCGAGCGGCCGGTCGCCGACTATGTCCCGCTGGCCACCTCGGGCGGCACCATCGTGACCCAATTCGACATGGACACCGTAGCGCGGCTGGGGGTGCTCAAGTTCGACTTTCTGGCTCTGCGCTACCTGACCATCCTGCATGATGCCGAGCGGCAGATCCGTGAGTCCGACCCGCAGTTTTCGGTCGATCGCTTGCCGCTGGATGATGCTGCCGTGTACGACCTTATGAGCCGCGGCGCGACCTCGGGGGTGTTCCAGCTGGAGTCCGCAGGAATGCGCCAGATGCTGACCTCCCTCCGCCCGCAGAACATCCAGGATGTCGGGGCGGCCATCGCCCTCTACCGTCCGGGACCGATGGAATCCATCCCGACCTATATTGCCAACCGACAGCACCCCGAGGAGGTGACTTACCCCTCGCCACTTCTCCGTCCCGTGCTGGCCGAGACCTACGGCGTGACGGTCTATCAGGAGCAGGTCATGAGCATCTTCCGCGTGCTGGCGGGCTATACGCTGGGTCACGCGGACATCGTCCGCCGCGCCATGGCCAAGAAGAAGGCCTCGGTGCTGGAGGCCGAGCGCGGGAGCTTCATCGCGGGTGCCGTGGAGCACGGCATGACGTGCCGGGCGGCGGAACAGCTCTTTGACGACCTCGGCAGCTTTGCGGATTACGCCTTCAACAAGGCGCATTCCGCCGCCTACTCCCTCATCACCTACCGCACCGCCTATCTCAAGGCGCACCATCCGGGAGCGTACTTCGCCGCCCTCTTGACCTCGGTGCTGGGCAATCAGTCCAAGATGGCGGAGTATACCGCCGAGGCCGCCAAGTACGGCATCCGTGTCCTGCCGCCCGACATCAACGGGAGCTACATGAACTTCCACGCCGACTGCGTGGAGGGGGAGTGGCGCATCCGCTACGGCCTGCTGGCACTCAAGAATGTCGGCGAGGGCTTTCTGCGCGCCGTCATCCGCGAGAGGCAGAGCGGCGGGGTCTACCGCTCCTTCGAGGATTTTCTGGATCGTCAATCCGGGGCTGACCTCAACAAGCGGCAGATCGAGGCACTCATCAAGTCGGGAGCCTTTGACACCTTCCCCACCCACCGCGCCCAGCTGTTGGCGGTCTATGAGATGATGCTGGATCGCAAGGCGGCCAAGAATCGGGCCAATCTGGAGGGGCAGATGGATATGTTCTCGGCTGGCAGCGGGGATGCCCCCACATCCTCAGGGGTGACCTACCCCCCGGTGCGCCGCCTGACCACTCGTGAGATGCTCCTGCAGGAGCGAGAGGCCTCGGGAATGTTCTTCTCGGGACAGCTGCTGGACGAGTATTCCGCCTGCGTGGAGTCCCTGTCCCCCATGCCGATCCTGCGGTTGGTACCCCCGACCGACGACGAGAGCGACGGGGGAGGGGAGGACGGCGAGTCGGAGATCCTTGCGGATAAGACCCGTGTCAAGGTGGCGGGCATCGTGACCGCCGTCACTACCAAGACCACCAAGAACGAGGAGAAGATGGCGTTCTTCCAGTTGGAGGACTCCACCGGTACGGTAGAGTGCATCGCCTTCCCCCGCCTGTATACCCAGGTGGCCTCCCTGCTGGCCGTGGATAAAGCCCTGTATGTCGAGGGCAACCTGTCGGTGCGGGAGGAGGAGACCAACAAGATATTGGCGTCCTCGGTGGCCGAGCTGGTGGAGAACAGCCGCTTCGTGCCGCCCCCCGCACCCGAGCCACAGCGGGAGACCCCGCGAACAGAGGCTCCCCGCACGGTCGGCAGCAGTTACGGATTCAATCCCTACCTGCTCCCGAACGAGACGGCACCCACGCCACAGACAGCCGTGCGGGAGTCGGTACCGCCGGCCGCACAGCCCTCGCTTCGTCCAACCGCCGCCCCCTCGGCTCCCCCGCGCCGCCTCTACCTGCGGGTGCCGGATATGCAGGGGGAAACCTTCCGAAAGGCGCAGAATCTCGCCATGATCTTCTGCGAGGGGCAGACGGCACTGTTCTATTACGATGCCTCCACGGGAAAATACAGCGCCTGTCAGGGCAGTATCTCGGCGACCCCCTTCGTCCTCTCCCGCCTGGAGCGGATATTGGGGAAGGAGAATGTCGTGGCTAAGTAGACGATCTAAAGCTGATATACTCCCTTTCTGCCCCCCCAAAAAACACAACAGCAATCAAACCAACTTGAAAGGATACACACGACCCATGTCAAACGATATGCACGATCGGATCAACCGCCGCCGCACATTTGCCATCATCTCCCACCCGGACGCGGGTAAGACCACCCTGACCGAGAAGTTCCTGCTCTACGGCGGAGCCATCCAATCCGCAGGTGCAGTCAAGGGAAAGTCCTCTGACCGCCACGCCACCTCCGACTGGATGGAGATCGAAAAGAAGAGAGGTATCTCGGTCACCTCCTCGGTGCTGCAATTCGAGTATAATGGCTACTGCATCAACATTCTGGATACCCCGGGACACCAGGACTTCTCGGAGGATACCTATCGGACGCTCATGGCGGCCGACAGTGCCGTCATGGTCATCGACGGTGCCAAGGGCATCGAGCCGCAGACCCGCAAGCTGTTCAAGGTCTGCGCCATGCGGCATATCCCGATCTTTACCTTCATCAACAAGATGGATCGTGAGGCGCGGGATCCCTTTGACTTGATCGACGAGCTGGAGAAGGAGTTCGGCATCGGCACCTACGCCGTCAACTGGCCGATCGGGTGTGGCGCAGGCTTCAAGGGGGTCTACGAGCGCGACCGTAAGAGTATTCTGGCGTTTGGGGATGCCCACGCGGGTCGTCGCCGCATCGAGGGCATCGAGTGCGACATCAACGATACCGAGAAGCTGGACAGCCTGATCGGCTCCTACGCCCGCGAGGAGCTGGTGGGGCAGATCGAGCTGTTGGACGGTGCCTCCTTTGACTTCGACATTGAGAAGGTGCGCACGGGGCGGCTCAGCCCGGTGTTCTTCGGCTCGGCGTTGAACAATTTCGGCGTGGAGGCCTTCTTGGAGCGGTTCCTTGAGATGACCAGCGCACCGCTGGAGCATATCAGCGGCGACGAGCTGATCTCTCCGTTCGATGAGCGGTTCTCGGCCTTTGTCTTCAAGATCCAAGCCAACATGAATAAGGCGCACCGCGATCGTATCGCCTTCATGCGGATCTGCTCCGGCAAATTCGAGCGGGGGCAGGAGTACTGGCACGTTCAGGCGGATCGTCCCGCCAAGCTGTCCCAGCCCCAGCAGATGATGGCGCAGGAGCGCGAGATCATCGACACCGCCTATGCCGGGGATATCATCGGGGTGTTCGATCCCGGTGTGTTCTCCATCGGGGATACCGTCTGCGCTAAGGGGGCTAAGATATGCTACGCGGGCATCCCGACCTTTGCACCGGAGCACTTCGCCATCGTGGAGCAGATCGACTCCATGAAGCGCAAGCAGTTTGCCAAGGGCGTGACCGAGATCGCGCAGGAGGGTGCCATTCAGATATTCTTTGAGCCGGGTGCCGGTATGGAGCGAGTCGTGGTCGGTGTCGTGGGCGTACTGCAGTTCGATGTCCTGCAGTTCCGCATGGAATCCGAGTACGGCGTGCGCTACAATAAGCGCGACCTGCCGCACCAGCTCATTCGGTATATCGACAATACCGACATCAATCCCGCCGAGCTGAAGCTCATGCAGACCACCCGTCGGGTGCAGGACGTGCGCGGACGCAACCTCCTGATCTTCGTGGGGCAGTATGAGATCGACTGGGCACTGGATAAGAATCCGGGTCTGCGACTGTCGGAGTTTAACCAGAATACCGACACGGAGTGACGGGAGCACCGCCCCGCGCCGGGAAGAGAACCGCCCGCAGGCTATCGGCCTGCGGGCGGTCTGTTGCGGTATGCGTTGCAGAAATGAGAGACAAAAAGTAAGCCCGCACACATTTCTGTGTGCGGGCTTACTGGAGCTGGTAATCAGAGTCGAACTGATGACCTCGTCATTACCAATGACGTGCTCTACCAACTGAGCCATACCAGCATTGCCTTGCGACTTGCTTATTATAGCACAACTCGTTGCGTTTGTCAAGAGGAAAATCGAAAAAAATAAAAAATTTTGGGCGCGGTTTGCTCAGCAGAACAGCACTGCCCCCAAACCGCCGAAAAGGCAGGACGTGGCAGGGAAGCACGGCTCATGTATCCATTTCAAAGTAGTATATGATAGGAGCTTCATCGTGCTGTCTCGGTTCTGCTCTGGGGAAGGAGCGTCACCGAATCCTCGTCTGCATAGTCGTCATCAACATACGCGGCAATTTCCGATAGGAGGTTGCAGCTGACCTGATAGGTCCTTCTGTCAAAGATGACGATGTAGACCGTCATGTCGTTCTCAACCAAAAATTCGCTGATGGTGTCGATGGCAACGCGTAACGCCTGATCCTTCGGATAGCCATAGATGCCGGAGGAGATCAGGGGAAACGCGACCGACTTACAGCCGTTCTCCTTTGCCAAAGAAAGGGATGTCCGATAGCAGGAGATGAGCAGGTCACGTTCTCCGCGTTTGCCGTCGAGCCAGCGCGGGCCTACGGCATGGATCACATACTTGCAAGGCAGTCTTCCCGCGCCGGTGATCTTCGCGTTGCCGGTCTTGCAGCCGCCAAGCGCTTTGCACTCGGCCAGCAGAGCCGGTCCTGCAGCACGATGGATGCAACCGTCCACACCACCACCGGCCAGAAGCGATGTATTGGCCGAATTGACGATGGCGTCTACTTTCATTTTCGTGATGTCATTTCTGACGATGTGTAGTGGCATAGACTATCTCCTATTCTTCTGAGATCGGTACAAGGTTCCGTGAAGATTGAAGAGTGAAAAGTGAAGAAGGAAAGACCGTCTCGGACTTCGTCCGAGACGGCCTTTGGCGGAAGCGGTGGGATTCGAACCCACGGTACCGTTAGGTACAACTGATTTCGAGTCAGTCCCGTTATGACCACTTCGATACGCTTCCGTATATCCCGCTCTCTGCGGGGCTCTCGGCGGGAACGGATCTCGCGGAGAACGAGACTATTATAGCATACTTTTGCCGAAAAAGCAATAGCTTTTCTGAAAAAAGACCGATAAAATTTATACGGTCTATATAGTCACCCATCGGGCGGGGGGGTGTGCGCCTTATCTCCCCGCCAGCCGACGGGCATCCTCAAACAGCTTTTGTTCGGCGGCGTCTCGCTCGGGTCCGTCCGGCAGCTTGTCCGCGACATGAGTCTCCAAAGACAGCGCGCCGTCAAAGCCGATCTCCTGCAGTGCGCTGGAAAAATCAGCCCAGTCAATGACCCCGGTGAAGGGAAGCCAATGGAGATCCCCGCGCCCGTCGTTGTCGTGGACGTGCAGGACACGCAGGTACTCCTTGCCTAACAGGCGGACGGCATCCCCGACCGACAATCCGAACACCGCGCAGTGTCCCGTGTCCAGGCAGACCTTGAAGTTGGGGTGATCCAGCGTCTTGACGAACCGCAGGATCGCCTCGGGCGTGGAGATGGACAGAGCCCTCATGGGCATATTCTCGTAACAGACCGTCACGCCGTGCTCCCGACCCGCATCCGCCAGCTTTCGCATGAACTCATAATTCATGTCCCACAGCCGCTCCGGCTCGGGGTCTTGGTTGTCCCCAAAGGGCATGATGGGGTGGATGACCATGTAGGGGCAACCCAGGATGGCCGTGCCGCGCACCGACTTGATCATCTTCTCCAGCCGCTCGGCGCGATCCTCCTCGGTGAAGTCCTGCGGCGGCCACCGCCACGGGCCGTGGGTCTGGCTGATCTCGATCCCCGCATTGGCACAGGCCTTCCGCACATTTGTCAGGGTGGCTTCAAATTCCGCCTCACTACCTGCGAACAGGGGGGTATCGGTGTGGCAGAAGTTCTGGTAATCCACGCATTTGTAGCCTTGCGCTCTCATGCGGGAGAGGCCTTCCTCCAGCCCGTAGCGGGAGAGGTAGGCACCGCTTTCGATCCCGACCTTCACTGTACACGCCTCCCTTACGCCATACGGTCGGCCATCTTGGCTCCGCCCAGCAGGTGGAAGTGCAAGTGCTGTACCGATTGGCAGGCATCCGCACCGCTGTTGGTCACGACACGGAAGCCGTTCTCCAGCCCCTCGGCGGCGGCGATCTGCGGGATGACGGCAAAGATGTGCGCGATCAGGTCGGCGTTCTCGGCCGTGATGTCGGCGGCCGATGCAATATGTACCTTGGGCACGATCAGGATGTGTACGGGAGCCATGGGGGCAATATCACGAAAGGCGTATACAGTCTCATCCTCGTAGACCTTGGTCGAGGGGATCTCACCGCTTATGATGCGGCAGAACAGGCAGTCCTTCATATCTTGTACTCCTCCTTGAATGGGTTTGATTTGACAGATGTAACGGGGGAGACTCCTCGTTTCGCGTGGCCTCCCCGAGTCGGGGTTATGCGTTCCCCTTGCCTTTTTTTTTCTTCTTCTTTTCTTTCTTGGTTTCGGCGGTTCCACCGGTCTGTATGGCTTTGTCCAGTCCGACATAGTTCATTTCCTTGCGGTACGCCTCGATGCTCTCCCGGCTGATCTGCTCCATGTCAGCATCCACCTCTCCGATCCGGTTCCTGTGGAAGAACAGGATATCGAAGCCCCGCACGATCCAGAAGATGGGCAGCAGGATCGCCCACTTCTTCAGAACCGGGTACTTTTTCTTCATGACCGAGTAGGGCAGGAAGAACAGCTCGAACCATTTGCTGCGGCGGTGCGCCGCATCCGAGCCGGTCTTTCCGTTTGCTTGTTCGATCTTGGAGCGGCTGTAGGCCTCGGAGACCAACCCCCGCTCCTTGACACCGAACACGGTGGTATCGAACAGCCGCTCGGTCAGGTAATCGGTCATCTCGTCGGAGGGTGCGCCGTCGAACCACACGGATATCGTGCGCTGGATATTGTCATAAAATTCATCCAATCCGAGCTTGACCAGCTCACCTCGGATATACGCCATGTCCATGTCAGGGTAGGCCTGCTCAAAGACCCGGAAATCGATCACGAATTTGATCCCGGCTCCGAAGCCACGGAAGTGCTTGACAAAGTGCGCGAACTGGAAAACATAGTGATCCTCCGGGCGCATCTCATAGCGGCAGGCGGGCTCTCCGACCGGGCGAGCCGTCCACCAGCCGTCCTTGTAGTAGGGCTCTAAGTCGATCTCCCCATCCGGCAGGAGCTTGACGTGAAGCTCGATCGCCATCTTGTCGGGGTTCATGTACTCGTAGCAGTGATCGGTCACCTCTTCGAGCGTGTAGTTTTGCTCCTTCATGAGGTCTCTTGCCTGATCGACCTGCTCGGAGCGGATGAGGATATCGCAGTCCCCCATCACTCGCATCTCGGGCTGGGGGTAGAGTCGCTTGAGAACAGACCCCTTGAGCGGCATATAGTCGATGCCCGCCTCCTCAAAGCAGGCCGTCAGCTTGTCAAAATTGGCGAGCTGGCGAGCACTGTGGGACATGATGGCGGTTGCGTGTGCGGTGAAGAATAACAGCTCGTCGGATTCCAAGAAGCTGTCGGTCTTGCAGGCACCATAGTATAGGAGCGGCGTGACCTGCTGCAGCTCGGCAAATTTCAATAGGGCGTCATAGGAGAAGCCGTCGGGGAGAGACGGGAAGTGCTCCTCCGGCGAGAGCGCGTAGCTGACCAGAGTCAGAACGCCGGTTTGAAAATCAGTCATGCATATCGTGACCCGTTTGGCAACTGAAACGGGTCTCCCTTCCTTAGATTCACTTATAAGGCAACGGTATCCGTGGTCATTATAACACAGCGAATAGAATTTGTCAATCTTTTTCTTCCCAAATGGATTGACAAAAGCGTGAAATCATGGTACAATATGTAGGTGTACGATGGTGAAGGTCTGCCCATTTTTCGGCGACCTTTCCGATCAGGATATCACTGTATAAAAAACAGGAGACAGATGCATGGAAAATCAAAGCAACCGGAACCCCTCCCCTGTCGGCGAGGGAGGAACGCAATACGCTCTCTCCTCTGAAGAGCTGAACAAGATCATCGGACAGGTTCTGGAGAGCAAGGAACGACCTCAAGGAAATGCGGACACACCGAACCACTCCTCTCGGTTCAGCGAGGAAGGGGAGTATACGCTGGATGCCAAAATGGCTCTGACGGCGATGGCCAAGCGATGGTGGATCATTCTGCTGGCGACTCTTCTGGGGGGGTTCATCATGCTCGGCATTGCACGGATCAATTATGTCCCCGAATATCAGGCAACCGTCAAGTTCTATGTCAACAACACCACCAGCGGTACGAACGTGACGGTCATTTCTACGTCGGATATTGCAGCGGCGCAGACCTTGATCCCCACGTATGACCAGATCATCCGCACACGGGGCTTTTTGAACAATATCCGTACAACGGCGCAGGTGGATGTTACACCCACGACACTGGAGGATATGCTGTCCAGCGGCGCTCTGGGTGACACGCAGGTCTACTATGTGACGGTGACGGCGACCGACCCCAAAATGGCGGTGAAGCTGGCGGATACCATCTACGACATACTTCCCACATACCTGAAGGGATGTGTGCAGGGCTCCGATGTCAGCCCGCTGGATGAGACCGACGACGTGTATGTGATGGTCAGACCGGACTTCGGCTCGAAGGTGATCATCGGCGTCCTGATCGGATTCTTGGCGGCCGTCCTGTATTCTGTCATAGTCGGTTGTGTGCTGAATGACGGGATCGAGAATACCGAGTTCCTGTCGATGGCCTTCCCCTCAGTGCCGGTCTTGGCGCAGATCCCGGATACCAGACGAGGCGGACACGGAAGCGGCTACGGCTACGGGTATGGATACGATTCCTATGGCTATGGGTACGGTTACGGCTACGGCTATGGGTATGGGTACGGATACGCCACCAGACCCAAAGCAAAGAAGAAGAAGGCAGAGCCGGTCGTGGAGTCGGAGCCGAAGACGAATGAAACAGTGACGACCGAGGCAGGGAACGAAACGGCCGAGGATGTGCAGAAGGGAGATAACAAATGAGTCAGACCGCGCAAAAGGGAACGGATGAAAAGAAAAAGGACAAGAAAGCGGTAGTTGAACAGCGCGCACCGTTTGCCGATCAGCTGGACTTTGAGGCCAGCGAGGCTTACAATGTTCTGCGTACCAATATCATCCTGTCGCTGACACAGAAGGATCGCGGACATATCATCGGAATGACCTCCTCGGCACCGCACGAGGGAAAGTCCTATACATCGGTCAACCTGAGCTATGCACTTGCCAAGAACGGTTCCCGCACCTTGCTGATCTCGGCGGATATGCGAAAGCCGACCGTGGAGAACTATTATGAGGTTCCGCTCAGCCCCGGACTTTCAAACCTTTTGACAGGTGGGGCGAGCAACTTTGATCTGATGACGGTCATACGTCACCTGCCCGAGATGAGCGATAACCTCTATATCCTTCCGGCGGGGGACATTCCGCCGAACCCGTCCGAGTTGCTGGGCTCCAAGAACATGAAGGAGCTGCTACAGAATCTGGCACAGCGGTTCGACTATGTGATCGTTGATCTGCCGCCGGTGACAACGGTGGTGGATCCGGTGGCTGTATCCCCCAATCTGGACGGAATATTGGTGGTGGTCAATCACTCATACTCCAAGCGCAAGACCCTGATCCAAGCCCTGAAGCAGCTGCACTTCAGCGGTGTGCGGATCTTAGGCTTCATTTATAACGGGTACAACGCGCACGGAAAGTCCAAACGCAAGAAATCCGACTATTCCCATTACGAATCATATTGAGAAGGGCACTCTTATCCGGGAAAGCTTCTCGGGTAGGAGCCCCGGGCATCCCTATCTTGAAAACGCATAGGAGGATGACGGCATGAGTAGGAGACGAAGCAAGCGAAGGATCAAAAAGATGGTCGGCTATGGCGCGGTCGGGCTGGTCTCGGTCGTTCTGGTTGTGTTGATCGTTCTGGGACTTGTTCGGACACCCGGAGGGGTGGATCCTCTGATAAGGGATCCTGACGTGGTCATAGACGGGGAAGGGTATGATCGGCGACGGGAGCTGAAGCATACATTGATGATCGGAGTGCCCGACGATGATTCCCTGGGGGCACAATATCTGACCCTCATTACCACGGACATGACCACGAAGCAGTACTATTTTACGAATATCGACTACCGCATCAAGACATGGATCAAGCCGCTCAACGTGCGTGACAACACCGCCAATGAGCAAGGTTTGATTGAGGCCGCGCTCGGAAAGGCGCAGACCTACGGGAACGGCGGTCAGACCAGCTCTTGGAATACGGCGGAGGCCGTAGAGCGTATGCTGGATATCAGCATAACGACGGTCATATGTCTCCATACCACTGCGGGCGAGGCACCCATGTTCCAGAGCGCTCCGGCTACGGCCTTGTCAAAGCTGTTGACCGATATCAAAAGCTCGGTCGCAAGCACCGGAAAGGCCTTCAAGGTCGCTGTGGCTGACATCTGTGTTTGGTCGAATTTCACCTCCGAGAAGGAATTTGAAAATCTGATCGAGCAATTAAATTCCTACACCTGCACGCCGGAGAGCCCGTACACTTTGGGCGGAACCCCGGTGTCGGAGGGATTGTATGAGGTCGATCAGAAGAAGCTGAATGACCTCAGGGTTCGTCTCTACCTCAAGAAGGTCGACACCGAGACAACGGCCGGAGGGCAGTCCTGATGGCAGATGTGAGGGCGGGGACGAGTGCTTCCTCGTTCGGCTTGGTGGATGTTCATGCCCATGTCCTGCCCGGGCTGGATGACGGAGCCGCACATACGGCAGATGCGGTGGAGATGTTGAGCCTCGCGTATCAACAGGGCATCCGCCATGTGTGGGCAACGCCGCACTTTTATCCCCATCGGGAAAGGCCGGAGGATTTCCTGCGCCGTCGGGAGGTGTCCATCCGAAAGCTCGGACGCGCGTGGGATGGGGCTTGTATGCCGCGGGTGTACGCCGCCGCCGAGGTCGCGTATTTCTTCGGCATTGGGCGAACCGCCTGTGCAAAGCACCTGTGCCTGGAGGAGACCCCCTACATTCTGGTGGAGATGCCCAACGATGTCTGGACACCGGAGATCCTGGATGACCTGCTGATGTTGCGGTTCTCTCAGGGTCTGAGACCGATCTTGGTTCATGTAGAGCGGTGCGTATTCCTCCAAAAGAAGAGCGTGATCCGCCGTCTGAGCGAGGAGGGGGTGCTGTTCCAGTGCAATGCCCGCTACATGACCAACTACGAGGAACACAAGAAAGAGATCAAGTTCTTGCTCCGCAATGACTGCTTTGACTTGCTCGGCAGTGATTGCCACAATACCGCAAATCGCAAGCCCAACATGGAGTCGGCTCTGCGCGGGTTGCGGGAAGTCATGGAGCGGGAACAGTTGCAGGCCGTGTTGCGCCGCGCCGCGGATATTACCCGAAAGTCGATCCCGTGCTGTTGAGCCAAACGGCGTAAGCATATATTGAGTGTGACCTCTGCGTCACGGAAAGGTTGCCCCGAAACCGAGTTCGGTCGGCGGGCAAGGCGTTGCTATGAATCAGAAGCATTGGGAACCGCTTGAAAAGCGGGTCTGGCTCTCCTCTCCCACCATGCACGGCGAGGAGATGGACTATATGCGGGAGGCCTATGAGACCAACTGGATGTCCACCGTGGGGGAGAATATCAACAGGATCGAGGAATCCTTTGCAGAGCGGGTCGGAACCGGCTATGCCGTTGCTCTGTCCTCGGGGACGGCGGCTCTGCATATGGCCGTCAAGCTGGCGGGGGTACGCCCCGGGGACGGCGTGTTCTGCTCGGACGTGACCTTCTCGGCGACGGTCAATCCCATCACCTATGAAGGCGGCTGTCCTATTTTCATTGATGCCGAGCGGGAGACCTGGAACATGGATCCTGCCGCGCTGGAGAAGGCCTTTGAGCTGTACCCGCAGGTCAGGACCGTCATGGTCGCCAACCTATACGGTACCCCCGCCAAGCTGGAGGAGATACGCGCCATCTGCGACCGACACGGTGCGATCCTTATTGAGGATGCCGCCGAGTCGTTGGGAGCCTCCCTTTGCGGGCGCATGACGGGTACCTTCGGACAGTATAATGCGATCAGCTTCAACGGCAATAAGATCATCACCGGCTCCTGCGGCGGTATGCTCCTGACCGACGACAAGCACGCCGCCGAGAAGGTGCGCAAGTGGTCCACGCAGGCGCGTGAGGCCGCGCCGTGGTACCAGCACGAGGAGATCGGCTACAATTACCGCATGAGCAATGTTGTGGCCGGCATCGTGCGCGGGCAGGAAGGACATCTGGAGGAGCATATCGCGCAGAAGAAGGCCATCTATGAGCGGTATCGGGAGGGCTTAGTCGGTCTGCCGGTATCCATGAATCCCTTCCTCCCTGATAGCGAACCGAACTTTTGGCTCTCCTGCCTCCTGATCGACGAGGAGGCTATGTGCCGTCAGGTGCGGAGCGACCATGAAGCCCTGTACATACCCGAGTCGGGCAAGTCCTGCCCGACTGAAATATTGGAGACCCTGGCTGTCTGCCGTGCCGAGGGGCGACCGATCTGGAAGCCGTTGCACCTGCAGCCGGTCTTTGTCGCCTGCCCGTTCGTGACGGTGGGGGGCAATGCCCGTGCGACCACCAATGCGTATATCGCGGGCGGGGTCAAGGATGTCGGCTCGGATATCTTCCGCCGCGGCCTGTGCCTCCCCAGCGACAACAAGATGACAGCCGAGGAGCAGGATCAGATCATCCGCATCATACGCGGGTGCTTTGACTGATAACGATCATGTACGCAAGATTTTGGAAACGATTGCTGGATCTCTTCCTCTCCCTGCTGGCTCTGGCCATCCTTTGGCCGATCCTTGTGATCCTGACACTGATCGGAGCGGTGGCTATGCGTGGGAACCCCTTCTTCACACAGCAACGACCGGGCAAGGGAGAGAAGATATTCCGCCTGATCAAGTTTCGCACCATGTCCAATAAGCGGGACGCGTCGGGAAATCTCCTGCCCGACGAACAGCGGCTGAACGGCTACGGCCGTTTCCTGCGGTCGACCTCCTTGGATGAGCTGCCTGAGCTTTTGAACATTTTCGTCGGGCAGATGGCCATCGTGGGGCCACGCCCCCTCTTGCCATCCTACCTGCCGCTCTACAGCGAGGAACAGCACCACCGTCATGATGTGCGCCCCGGTCTGACCGGCTACGCGCAGGTGCACGGGCGCAACGCGGTGGATTGGGAGGAGCGGTTCCGCCTGGATGTGTGGTATACACAGCATATCACCCTGCGGCAGGATATTCGCATCCTGTTTGACACGGTGCGAGTGGTTTTGAAGCGGGACGGCATCGGAAGCGGTACCTCCGAGACCATGGAGCCGTTCACCGGCAGTAAGGTCGAGACACCGACCGAGGCAGTACAGGAGGTCAAGGTGGAATGAGCGCAAAGAAACGATTGATCCTGCTGGGTGCCGGCGGACAGGGCAGAGTCGCCGCCGATGTGGCGGTCTGCATGGGAGCCTACCGCGAGGTATGTTTCCTGGACGACGGCCTGCGCGGCGGGGATTCAGACCTGCCGTATCGTGTCCTGGGCGGATTTGCGGATTTCCCCTCCTATACGGAGGATGCTGATTTTCTCGTATCTTTGGGGCAGAATGCCGCCCGTCGGAGGTGGCAGGAGACTTTGGAGGCGGCAGGAGCCTCGGTGGCGACCCTGATCCATCCTCGTGCCGTGGTGGCGGAGCGCGTCACCATTGGGGCGGGCAGTGTAGTCATGGCGGGCGCGGTCATCAACCCGGATGCCGTGATCGGGCGCGGTGTGATCATCAACACCTGTGCCTCGGTGGATCACGATGGCCGTATCGGAGATTTTTGCCATATCTCGGTGGGCGCACATTTGGCCGGAACCGTCACGGTAGGGGCAAACTCCCTTCTGGGGGTAAGTGTTGCGGTTCGCCCCGGGGTGACGATCGGGGCGGATTGCACCGTCGGTGTCGGCGCGGCTGTGGTCAATGACCTGACCGAGCCGGGTGTCTATGTAGGCGTTCCGGCACGTCGCATGAAGTGAACCCCGAGAGGGATATTTGAAAAGAGAGGAGTGGGGACAGACATGAAGATTTTGATCCTTGCGAACAATAGCCTCGGTCTGTACCGATTCCGGGGGGCATTGATCCGCGTGTTGCTGGAAAAAGGACATACCGTGTATGCCTCCACTCCGCGAAACGATCACTATGATGACCTGGCGAGCATGGGGGTGCAGATGCTGGAGACCTCCATCGACAGGCGGGGTACTGATCCTCTTGCCGATATGCGCCTCTCCCGAACCTATCGTCGTATGCTCCGCGAGATACAGCCGGATCTTGTGATAACCTACACCATAAAGCCGAACGTGTACGGCGGCTACGCGGCACACCGTGCGGGCATTCCCTATGCGGTAAACGTCACCGGTCTGGGAACCTCTTTTCAGAAGGCGGGACTCCTGCGGCGGGTCGTGACGATGCTCAATCGCCGCGGCTTGAAGCGTGCATCGGTGGTCTTCTTTGAAAATTCTGCCAACCGCGACATTTTCTGTCGTCTGGGTATTGTCGGGGAGGATGTGTGCCATGTTCTGCACGGCGCCGGGGTGGACATGGAGGCCTTCCCGGAGAAGCCCTATCCGACCGATGATCGTGAGTGCGAGACCCGATTCCTGTTCGTAGGGCGTGTCATGAAGGAAAAGGGGATCGACGAGCTGTTTTCCTCCATGCGCCGTCTGCGCGAGGAGGGGGCTGCCTGTACCCTGCATATCGTGGGGGACTATGAGGATAATTACCGCGAGACCATCGAGCAGGGCGAGCACGATGGCTGGCTGGTCTATCACGGGTATCAGACCGATGTTTGCCCCTTCATGGAAAAAGCGCATTGCCTGGTACTTCCTTCCTACCACGAGGGTATGGCCAACGTGAATCTGGAGGCGGCCGCCACGGGCAGACCCCTCATCACCTCTCGCATTCCCGGTTGCATGGAAGCAGTTCGGGAAGGCGAGACGGGCTTTTTGTGTGAGGCGCAGGATACCGAGAGTCTGTACGATCGCATGAACCGTTTCCTGAGGCTGTCCTACGCCGAAAGAGAGGCTATGGGGAAGGCAGGATGCGCCTACATGGAAGAGACCTTTGACAAGCGGAAGGTCGTTGCTGAAACACTGGACGTCCTGAGGCAGAGAACAGGACTTCAGCTGTGACCTTATCTGCTTGATCCTACAAGAAAGGAAGTCCCTGCGCGACAGGGCTGTTGGACACAGGATGAAACAACTGTTACCGATCGTTCTGATCGCCATGGGCTTTGCGGTTCTGGCCGAGCAGAGATCGAAGAAGAATTATTTCTTAAACGAGAAGGGCTATTGGCGACGGGATGCGTTTTTCTGCACCTGCATGGCGCTGATCCTGGCTGTCTTTGCGGGTCTGCGGACTCGTTATAATGACACGGTGACCTATATCCGCTCCTATGAGCTGTTGCAGGTGGACGAATCTATCTTTGAGGGTATGATCTGGTCCCTCAGTGCCAGCGACGGCTTTGAGCTGGCATCGCGGATCATGAAGGGACTGGGTGCCTCTACCCAGACCTTCATCATTCTGTTCTCGCTGTTCGATATTTGCGTGAATATTTGGTTCATCCGCAAGTACGCCCACTCCCTCTGGCTGAGCTTCTTCCTGTATATCACGATGGGTTGCTATGTGTTCAACATGGCGGCTATCATGCAATGCACGGCCACGGCCATCATCCTGATCGCACTGGATCGCCTGATCGAGGGAAAAAAATTCAAATTTGTCCTGCTCGTCCTGCTGGCGACTACCTTCCATACCTACGCGCTCATGTTCATTTTGGCACCGCTCCTGTTCTTTACGCCGTGGTCAAAAAAGACCTACTGGATGTTGGGTGGGTTCTTGCTGATCGGCCTAATGCTTCCGAGCCTTTTGGGCATCGTCATTTCCGTGACGTCAGCCATGGGCGAGGGCTACACGGTCGACTCCTTCATGGGGGCGGGCGTGAACATCTTCCGCTTCTTGGTGGTCTCGGTGCCGGTCGTTCTCTCCTTCCTTGTAAGGGAACGGATCGAGAAGGAGGCCAACCGGACGGATATGTTCATTCTGAACCTGTCTATGCTCAACGCAGAGATCATGTTCGTGGCTCTGTTCGGAACCGCCAACTATTTTGCACGACTTGCCAACTACTTCTTGATGTTCCAGACTATCACGTTGCCGTGGCTCCTGCGGTTCTTCCCCAAGTCCACAAGGCAGATCATGTCGGTCTGTATGGTGCTCTGCTATTGCTTGTATTTCTACTACGAGTCCGGTATCACGATGCCCTTTGACCTACTGTTTGATAAGGTCGGGTTGCTGGATTATCTCAAGAGCCTTATCTGATAGAAATTCCTATGATCCGATCCGCAAGAAGGGAGGAGAATGCTGTTGTGAAATCAATCGTATCGATCATCGTCCCGGTCTTTCGGGTCGAGGCGTATCTCCCCGCCTGTGTGGACAGTATCTTAGGGCAGACCTATCGGGATATTGAATTGATCTTAGTGGATGACGGCAGTGATGACGGCTGTCCCGCACTGTGCGACGCATATGCGGCGGCGGATGCGCGTGTCACGTGCATACACAAGCAGAACGCAGGGCAATCCTTTGCCCGACGGGATGGTGTTGCGGCGGCGAGCGGTGCCTACTTCATGTTCGTTGACTCGGATGATCGTTTGGAGCCGGATGCCGTTCGACTCATGGTCGAGGCGGCGGAGGCGCATGGCGCGGATTTGGTCTGCGCCGGGTACAACCGTCTCTATCCGAACAATACCTTTCCCACGCCGCTGACCGAGGAGACGGTCGTGCGTGCCGACGATGCGGTGCGGGATATCCAACGCCGCTTGATCGGCTCTGTGGGAGAGGAATTAGGCCGCGTGGAGGCGGCTGACCGCCTGACTCCCATGTGGGGAAAGCTGTACCGCGCCGAGGTGGTCGCCGCAGGCAGGTGGGTCAGTGAGCGGGAGACAGGCTCCATGGAGGACGCCATTTTTAATCTCTATGCGTTGGATGCCTGCAAGACCTGCGTGCTCCTGCCGCAGTGCCTGTATGATTACAGGAAGGACAATCAGAATGCGACTACCCTCCGCTATCGGCCGAGGCTGGCCGAGCAGTGGGAGCGTGTGTATGCCTACATGGAAGAATTTATCGACTCGCACGGAGGCGGGGATGCGTATCGGGTCGCGCTCCGAAATCGCGTAGCGATCGGATGCCTGGGACTGGCGTTCAATGAGATTGCGGGAAAACGCCCTGCGCGTGAGCGACGCCGTTCCTTGAAACGCATCCTGCAGGAGGAGCGCCGCAGGGAGGCCTTGCAGGCATTGGATGTTGGGCAGATGCCCTTCAAATGGAAGCTGTTTTACGGCTGTTGCCGCCGTGGGCGGGTGCGGGTCATTCTCTTCATGATCCGCATGATACAATGGTTGAGATCGAGAGTAGAAGCTTGAAGATAAACGAAAGGGGGAAGCAGTCATGGGTGAGCGGGAGCCGATCCGCGTTTTGAATCTCTTTACCATCATGAATCGCGGTGGTGCCGAGACCATGGTCATGAACTACTACCGCCACATGGATCGTTCCCGCGTGCAGTTGGATTTTCTGGTTCACCGCGAGGAGCGCGGTGCTTACGAGGATGAGATCGAGGCACTGGGCGGGCGTATCTATCGGATGCCCCCCGTGCGTCCTTGGACAGCGCACAGTTATCGAAAGGCCATCCGTCATTTCTTTTCCGAGCATCCTGAGTACCGCATCCTCCATGCCCATATGTCGGAGCTGGGGCTGTATGCTTTTCAAGTGGCAAAGCAGATGGGCATACCGGTGCGTATCTGCCACGCGCATAATTGTCCGCATGGGATCGACCTCAAGTCCCCCGTGCGCTGGTACATGAAGACCCGCATGAAGCCGTATATTACCCACCGCTTCATGTGCGGTCTGGAATCCGGGGAGTGGCTGTTCGGAAAAAAGAACGCGAATGAGTTCGTTCAGATGAATAATGCGATCGATTCCGCCGCGTTTGCCTACGACCCCGCCCGACGGAGAGAGGTTCGGCAAGCTCTGTCTCTTTCTGAGGATGTGTCGGTGGTCGGTCATGTCGGTCGTTTCAATAAGCAGAAGAATCATCCTTTCTTGATCGATGTGTTTTCTGCCTATCTTGATCTTGAACCAAACGCTGTGCTCCTGTTGGTGGGCAACGGAAGTGGGATGCAGACCATTCAGAAGAAGGCGGAAAAACTGGGTATCGCGGATAAAGTTTTCTTTTTGGGCAGTCGAGGTGATGTGCCGGAGCTTATGCAGGCTATGGATGTGTTCGTTTTTCCATCGCTTTTTGAGGGATTGGGGATCGCTCTGGTCGAGGCGGAAGCATCGGGACTTCCTTGCGTCGTTTCAAATGTTATTCCTCCGGAAAGTTATGTAACTGATCTGGTTTTTCCGTTGAAACTGACGGATGCTCCGATGAAGTGGGCAGAGGTAATACAGAGCAGAAAGAATATATGCCGTGCAGATACCAGACGGCAGATTGCCGCACACGGATTTGATATTCATGGTGAGGCTTGCAAACTACAGCAATTTTATCTTGATGCATATGAACAGAACCAATAAGGTACAACTGACCGTCTTTACGCCCGCCTATAACCGCGCCCATACCCTGCCGCGTACCTACG
>CAYXBU010000003.1:0-43776 GCA_964463245.1 uncultured Clostridium sp.
ACAACTGGAAGGAGTCGGCCGAGGCGGTCTGACAGCAAGAGAAAACAAAGGGGGGCACCCGACCGCGGTCGGGTGCCCTTCTCTTGCTATTCGGTTCTGTCTGCCGACCTTTCCTTACCGCTCGGCAAAGTGGTCGTCAATGTATGCGTAGAAGCAACCCGGCTCGCTCACCTCGAGGGGCGCGTTGAGCGAGACCACCAGCGGCGGCGGCTCGGCCCCCGGCTCGGTATGTATCTCTACCCGCAGGGTGTGGCGACCGCCAGCCAGCTCCCCGTCGTAGCGGTTTTCAACCGGAACGCGGTGGTAAGCGGGCAGGAAAATTTGGGGCGTGTCGGTGGAAATGACGGTCTCCCCGTCCAGCGTGACAATCATCGGGTGCGAAGTGTTACACAGTAGGCGGGTCTGGCGAGTACGAGAGGTGGTCAGAGTAGCCTCGGCCACATACACCCCATCGGGCGCAGGCTCAGTGAAGCGCACCTGCGCGCCGGGGCAGAGGGTATCCACGCCGTTGAGCCGCCAGCGGTTGGGTGCCAGCAGGACGAAGGGCAGACGATAATCCGTCCAGACATCCCCGCAGTTGAACCGCCGCAGGATCAGCCCCATCGGGTATACCCGATCGCTCGGGATGGGGGCACCGGGGACAGCCCTGACCGTCAAGGTGACCCGTTGCTCCGTGCCGGGTGCAAGCTCTACCCGCAAGGGAGCATCGGCGCACAGCCCCTCGGGGAGGCGCAGGGACAGCTCGGTGTCCCACCGCCACGCGGTATGGTTGCAGATGGTCAGGCAGACCTCGGCGGGGCTTTCGGGCGAGACCGTAGGGTCACCGTTCTGCCCGTAGCGCAGCTCCACCGTCACCCCCTCGGAGGGGCGGGTGTGGGCAGGCAGGACATAGTGCTGGACGGCGAAATCGGCATTGTCCTGCTCGGTGATGGTGTAAGCGGACTCGTCCTCCAAGGACAGCTTGTCGTAGAGGCACAGGCAACGGCGGGTCAGGTCGTCCAGATCGGGGGGCGCGACAAAACCGCGCACGGCGGGCGATACCTGAATGCGGTCTCCGATCGGAGCCGCCCACTTCTGCGGGATGCCGTCACGACCAAGCAGGATGCCTAAGATCGCGCCGCAGGTCGCCACGGTGCAGTCGGTGTCGTAGCCGAGGTTGACCACCTTGAGAATGGCATCCTCAAAATCCTTTCCCCAGAGCAGACCCGCCAACTCAAAGGCGATATTCTGCGGGGCATCGGTGAAGTTGTTGCGACCATGATCCCGCAGGATGATCTCCCGCGCCTGAGGCAGATCCACCCCCTGCTCGAACAGGGTCAGGATATGGTCGACCGCGCGATACACGCGTGAGGTGGTGGGGATGTAGGTCAGTGCCTCGCGGATCAGGGACGGAACATCCGACGTGGTGTAGGCCGCTGCCTCCAGTGCCGCGTTGAAAATCTCACCGAACACGCCCTCGCCCCCGGCATGATCCACCACGGCATCCTGCCACGCGAAGTAGGCAGCCAGGCGCGGCTTACCAGCCGCGATCGCCGCCCATATCTCGGAGCGGATGGGAGAGCCCATGCAATCGGTAAAGATGTTGTCGAACTGACCTGAGAAGGGCGGCTTGAAGCCCAGCCGCATAGCGGTGCTGCTGTAGCCGTACTCATCAAACGGGAAGTAAACGTGCTCCCTCCACTCGGCCGCGATATGCTCGGCCGACAGGCGAACGCCGCTGTTCTCTATAGCGTGGAGGTTAACCAGCTGCAGGTCAAGGTCATCGTTGGGCAGTGCCCCGTTCGGGTCAAGGCGCGGATACCACTCGAGGTGCATGACCTCCGTGCAGCCCTCCACCGGGGTGCCCAGCGTACCGCCGATGTTCTTGCCCAGCCAGCAGGCATATATCTTGTCATAAAGCGTGTTGCGATCCATAGGAAGACCTCCTTTTTTTAGTTGAGTACAGTATAGCAGAAAATGAGCGGATAGTCAAGGGGGGACAGTTATGTTTTTGCAAAAAGTGCTTTCCCTGTTCCAAGTCATGAAGGAAATTTGAATCATCGGACTATATTATTGCTTCCATCTTCCATCTTAGATAGCCCCCCTCATATCCCGGACAAGTCCCGCATACACTCCCCTGTACCCCTCCCCCATCTTGATTCCGAAAGGGTGAACCGTATGCAAGACCTGATGACTCCCTCCCCACGCCCCACCGCAGGCAAGGCCGCTCCCCTGCCCCGCCCGCACCCGTTGACCCCGTCCGAGGTGGAGGCCTCCCGTCGCCGCCACGGCGACAATCGCCTGAGCCGCAAGCCGCAGCGGAGCTTCTGGCGGCAGTTCCTCTCCAACCTCGGAGACCCCGTCATCCGCATCCTGCTCTGTGCGCTGGGGCTGAACCTGCTCTTTGCGTTTCGCGGAGGAACCGACTGGTTTGAGACCGGCGGCATCGCGCTGGCGGTCTTTCTGGCGACCCTCATCTCCACCCTGTCCGAGCATGGCTCCGAGGCGGCCTATTCCCGCCTGTCGGAATCCTGCGGGAGGATGGTTTGCCGTGTTCGCCGCGCGGATACCTCCGGGCGGGAAGGTGTCTGCGAGATACCCACCGAGGAGATCGTGGTCGGGGACATCGTCACCCTGTCCCCCGGGGAGATGATCCCCGCCGACGGCATATTGCTGGCGGGGCGGCTGGCGGTGGATCAATCCTCCATGACCGGGGAGTCGCGGGAAGTGACAAAATCCCCTGTCGGGAAGGAGGACATCCGCCCCGACAGCCTCTCCCCCGCCGATCCCGCCTCCCTCCTGCGCGGGTGCACCGTCCTCTCGGGGCAGGGCGAGATGCTGACCCTGCGTGTGGGCGACAAGACCGTCCTCGGCGAGATATCCGACGAGGTTCAAACCGACACGCGGGAAAGCCCCCTCAAGCTGCGGCTGGCGCGGCTGGCCACACAGATCAGCCGATTGGGGTATGTCGCGGCCGCGCTGGTCGCGCTGATCTTCCTGGTCAACGCCTTCCTGTTCGACACGGGCTTTGACAAGGCGGTCATTCTGGAGCACCTGTCGGATTGGCGGTGGGTCTGGAGCACCTGCTTCCATGCCGCCACGCTGGGGCTGACGGTGCTGGTGGTAGCTGTCCCGGAGGGGCTTCCCATGATGATCGCGGTGGTGCTGTCCTCCAACATCCGCAAGATGGTCAAGGATCAGGTGCTGGTGCGAAAGCCGGTGGGCATCGAGGCGGCGGGGAGCATGAATATCCTCTTTACCGACAAGACCGGCACCCTGACCGAGGGGGTGCTGTCCATCAGCCGCATCCTGACCGGGGACGGGCGGGAGTACGCCGACCCGGCGGCCTGCGCGACCGCGGCGGCGGGACTCTATGCCTATATCGCCGATGCCTGCATGACCAACACCCAATCCGTCGCGGGGACGCCGTCCGGGGAGGGCGGTGTCTCCCCCGCTCGTCTGCGTGCTCTGGGCGGCAACGCGACGGATCGCGCCCTGCTGGACGGCGTACTGGCCTCCCCGCCCCTGCCCACACCTCCGCACAGCAGCGTGCTGGCGCGCCTGCCATTTGACAGCGCGAACAAATACGCCGCCGCTCTGGTGGAGCGGAACGGCGAGACCTACCTGTACGTCAAGGGCGCACCCGAGCGTCTGCTTCCGTGGCTGAGCAGCAGTCTGTCTGCGGACGGGCATATCCTGCGCCGCGCAGACGGCTTTGATCGGGCGGGCTTTGAAAAGCGCATCCGCGCCCTGACCCGCACGGGCGGGCGGGTGCTCCTGATGGCGCAGAAGAAGCTGTCGGTGTCGGGCGGCGGGCGGCTCACGGAGTCGACCATGACCCCCGAGGGCGGGGGCTGGGAGGGGCTGTCCTTGGTCTGCGCTGTCCTGCTGGCAGACAAGCTGCGTCCCGAGGCACCGTCCGCTGTCCGCACCCTGCGCGGGGCGGGCATCCATGTGGTCATGATGACGGGGGACAACCGCGACACCGCCCGCGCCATCGCCGAGTCCTGCGGGATCTTGGGCGGCGGGGTGGATCTGGTGTTGGAGAGTCGCGAGCTGGCCGACATGACCGACAACCGCCTGCGGGAGCTGTTGCCCCGCATCGGCGTGATCTCCCGCGCCTTGCCCACCGACAAGTCCCGCCTCGTGCGGCTGGCGCAGGAGGCCGAGCTGGTGGTCGGCATGACCGGGGACGGCATCAACGATGCCCCCGCCCTCAAACGCGCCGACATCGGTTTTGCCATGGGGGCGGGCACGCAGGTCGCCCGGGACGCAGGGGACATCATCATTCTGGACAACAACCTCTCTTCCATCTCCCGCGCCGTGCTGTACGGGCGCACCATCTTCAAGAGCATCCGCAAGTTCATCACCCTACAGCTGACCATGAACCTCTGCGCGGTGGGGGTGTCCATGATCTGTCCGTTCATCGGGGTGGATGCCCCCGTGACGGTGGTGCAGATGCTCTGGATCAACCTGATCATGGATACCCTGGGCGGGCTGGCATTCGCAGGGGAGGCACCCCTGCCCTCCTACATGAAGGAGCGCCCCAAGCGGCGGGATGAACCGATCCTCAACCGCTACATGATCCACGAGATCGCGTGGCTGGGGGGCTTTACCGTCGGGCTGTGCCTACTCTTTTTGAAGCTGCCGGGGGTGACGGCAAGATTCCGCACGGCACCCGACAACATCTACCTAATGACCGCCTTTTTCGCGCTATTCATCTTCGCCTCGGTCTTCAACTGCTTCAACGCCCGCACCGACCGCCTGAACCCCCTGGCGGGGCTGTCCGACAACCCCACCTTCACCGTCATCATGACGGCTGTGCTCTTAGTGCAGATCATGTTCGTATATGTCGGCGGTGCCGTTCTGCGCACCGCACCCCTGACCCTGTCGGAGCTGGGGTTCACCTCGCTCTGCGCCCTATCGGTCTTCCCGGCAGAGCTTGCACGGAAGCTCTGGCGCAGACTGCGGGGGAAGGAGGAAGGGTACTGACATCCCTTTGAGATATCCACATTTTGGAACAAATAAATAATTCCGGATATCTTGACATTGTCTTTCGGGTATGGTATAATATCGTCGAATAGAAGTGTCCGGCGGTCATGAGGGTCGCCGAGAAAAGGAGTAACACGCATGACGAAAAGAATCATATCCTGCTTCATCGCGCTGTGCCTGCTGATCCTCCCTGCCATGGGAGTCTGGACGGTGGCAGCCTCCGACGATATTCCCGACGGACTTTACTTTGCCCCCGACGGCAATGTCTACTACTACGAGAACGGCGAACCGGTCGCCAAGGGATTGGTTCGGGATGACGAGGGCAATATATATTACTTCAACGGTCTCAAGCGAGCCGTTCAAGGAATTTGGTCGATCCCCGAGAATATGACCAACGGGATCCTGCCGGCCGGCTTTTACGAGTTCGGCGCAATCGATAAGTGCCTCATCATCAAGAACGGCATTTATACGCATGACCATGCCGACCGTACCTACTACTACGAGAACAGCATCCCCGTCGCCAAGGGTCTGGTTAAGAATGAGGATGGCGACATCTACTTCTTCACGAATGATTGGGGAGTCAATCGTGCGGTGGAGAACGGAGACTGGTATGTAAGTGCCGAGCAGACAAATGGTCTTATGCCCGCAGGCACCTACCATTTCAATGAATTTGGTTTCCTGACGGGTCCTGCCGAGGAAGACCTCTCCCCTGTTGTCCCCACATTTGAACAGATCGGAGATTTCCTGCTTCTCTATTCGAATGGAACGACTCAAACAATCCACTATGTCGGGAGCACCTTGGGTCTTGTGGCGGATTATGAGGGCAACATATACTACATCATCGGTCAAGACATGTTCGCACGCGGTGTATACTCGATCTCTGCAGATAAGACCAACGGTCTCCTGCCTGCCGGTTTGTATGAGTTTGACAAATCCACCTGCCGCCTTCTGATCAAGAACGGCATATGCAAGAATTTCTATGCCGGCAGAACCTACTACTTTGAGAACAATGTCCCGAAGGCCGCAGGTCTTGTGGCAGACGAGGAAGGAAATATCTACTTCTTCACGACCATCTACGGAGACATTTACGCCGCGACCAACCAGTTCCACAATGGTGATTACTATGTTTCCGAGACTCAAGCCAACGGACTGAAGGAAGCGGGCACCTACCACTTTGATGAGCAGGGACATCTGGTCGGCAAGGCCGAGGTGGATCTGACCCCGTCCGAGACCGAACCCGCTACCGAGGCTCCCGAGGTGCCTACCGAGCCGGCAACAGCCGCCCCCGAGGCTCCCGAGACTCCCACCGAACCGGCTACCGGGACTCCCGAGACTCCTACCGAACCGGCTACCGGGACTCCCGAGACTCCTACCGAACCGGCTACCGGGACTCCCGAGACTCCTACCGAACCGGCTACCGAGGCTCCCGAGACTCCTACCGAACCGGCTACCGAGGCTCCCGAGGCTCCCACCGAACCGGCTACCGGGACTCCCGAGACTCCTACCGAGACGCCCACCGACGCGACGGCCACGACTCCGTCTGATACGTCGGTTCCGCCTATCACCTCCGGCACGGAGACCTCTTCCGAGACCACCAAGTCCGACTCCACTACGGGTTGCTCTTGCCTGATCGGCGCGAGCGGCATCGCGCTCCTGCTCTTGGCAAGCGGTGCCTGCCTGATCCGCAAGCGGCGGGATTGATCCCCCTTAGTCGAGTTGTATGCAAAGACCCACAAGGAGCCCGAGCTCTTTGTGGGTCTTTGCTGTTGACAATCCAAAAGGCGGTATGCTATAATAGCCTTAGCCGAGTACGCATTTGCGGCTCGTATCCTGCAGCCCGGGACGAATTGTCCCTTTTCTTTCGGAGTTTTTGTGTCTCTGACTTGAAAGGAAGGTACCCTATGAGAACCCCTCGGCGTGTGCCGATCAACCTGTCGGATCACTTCACCTACCCCCGCCTGTTCCGCTTTGTCCTGCCCTCCATCGTTATGATGGTTTTTACTTCAATATACGGCGTGGTAGACGGCTTCTTCGTCTCCAACTTCGTCGGCACCGAGCCCTTCGCCGCCATCAATCTGATCATGCCCTTCGTCATGATCTTGGGCGGCATGGGCTTCATGATCGGCACCGGCGGTACGGCGCTGGTTTCCAAGATCATGGGCGAGGGGGACGACCTGCGCGCAAAGCGCACCTTCTCCATGATGATCCGGCTGACGGTCATCTTAGGCGGGATCCTGACCGCGCTGGGGCTGATCTTTATGGAGCCGGTCGCCCGCCTGCTGGGCGCCGACGCGAACACCTTCGGGGATTGCGTTCGCTACGGGCGCATCGTGGTGGCGTTCACCGTCATGTATATGCTCCAGAGTGTCTTCCAGAGCCTCCTCATCGCCGCCGAAAAGCCCAAGCTGGGTCTGGCTGTCACGGTTGCGGCAGGTGTGACCAACATGGTGCTGGATGCGTTGTTCATCGCGGTCTTTCAGTGGGGCGTGGCCGGTGCCGCCATTGCGACCGGCATCAGTCAATGTGTCGGCGGTATCATCCCGCTGATCTACTTTTCCTGCCCCAACAAGAGCCGCCTGCGTATGACCCGCACAAGGCTCTCCCTGCACCCCATCCTGCAGGCCTGCGGGAACGGTTCCTCCGAGCTGATGAGCAATATCTCCTCCTCGCTGGTCAGTATGCTGTACAATCACCAACTCCTCAAGTATTTCAACGGGAACGACGGCGTGGCGGCCTACGGCGTTTTGATGTATGTTCAGTTCATTTTCGTGGCAATCTATGTAGGCTACGCGGTCGGCGTTGCCCCCGTGGTCTCCTACGCCTACGGTGCCTCCCGACGGGATGAAATGAAGAATCTTCTGAAAAAGAGTATGTGGATCATGGGAGTTGCCGGCGTCGTCTTGACCGCCGCCGCCATCGGCTTGGCGGTTCCGCTGGCGCATATGTTCGTCAGCTCCAGCCCGTCCGTGTATGAGCTGACGGTGGGCGCGTTCCGTATGTTCGCCGCCTCCTTCCTGCTGGCGGGCTTCAACATCTTCCTGTCCTCCTTCTTCACCGCGCTGAACAACGGCGTGGTATCCGCCGCTATCTCCTTCCTGCGGACGCTGATCTTCCAGACGGCGGCGGTGATCCTCCTGCCCATCCTGATCGGTCCCGACGGCGTTTGGTGGGCGGTCGCGGCGGCGGAGGTGGTCGCCTTTGTTATATCCATCTCGTTCCTGTTCGGCATGAGGAAAAAGTACCATTATATGTGACCTACACAGAGGGGAGGTGTCCGAGGTCGTGGAACCGCATTGCTATATTGCCATAGACTTGAAGTCCTTCTACGCCTCGGTGGAGTGTCGGGAGCGGGGGCTTGACCCGCTGGACACCAATCTGGTGGTAGCCGATGAGAGCCGCACCGATAAGACCATTTGTCTTGCCGTGACCCCCTCCCTCAAGCGGCACGGCATACCCGGGCGATGCCGCCTGTTTGAGCTGAAGCAACGGGTAGCCGAGGTCAATGCCGAGCGAAAGAGCCGCGCCCCGGGGCGGCGATCGGTCGGCTCCTCCATCTCCATGGCCGCGCTGGATGCCGATCCCGCTCTGTCTGTTGACTACCTCATCGCACCGCCCCGCATGGCCTACTACATGGAGTACAGTACCCGCATCTACCAGGTGTATATGAAGTATATCTCCCCCGAGGACATCGTGGTGTACTCCATCGACGAGGTGTTCATGGATGTGACGAGATACCTGCACACCTATGGTCTCTCCCCCCGCGAGCTGGCCATGAAGATCATTCTGGATGTGCTGGAGACCACCGGCATCACCGCGACCGCCGGTATCGGCACCAACCTGTTCTTGTGCAAGGTGGCGATGGACATCGTCGCCAAGCATATCCCGCCCGACCAGAACGGTGTACGCATCGCCGAACTGGATGAGCAACGCTTTCGGCGGGAGCTGTGGGAGCACCGTCCTCTGACCGACTTCTGGCGGATCGGTCCCGGGTACGCCCGACGGCTGGAAGCGCACGGAATGTACACGACGGGGGACGTAGCACGGTGCTCGGTGTACAACGAGGAGCTTTTGTACAAGCTGTTCGGCAAGAATGCGGAGCTGCTCATCGACCACGCATGGGGCTGGGAGCCCTGCACCATCGAGGCCATCAAGGCCTACCGCCCCGCCACCAACAGCCAGAGCTCCGGACAAGTCCTGCACTGCCCCTACGAGGCCGCCAAGGCGCGGCTGGTCATGCGGGAGATGACGGATCTGCTGGTGCTGGAGCTGGTGGACAAGGGGTTGGTCACGAATCAGATGACCATCACGGTCGGGTATGACGTGGAGAATCTCAACGACCCGGAGCGGCGCAAGAAGTACCACGGAGCCGTCATTCGGGATCGCTACGGCCGATCCATCCCCAAGTACGCGCACGGAACCGTACATCTGGAGAGCTACACCTCCTCCACCAAACGGATCTTAGCCGCCGTCACGGAGCTGTTTGACCGTGTCGTGGATCCTGACCTGCTCGTCCGCAGGCTCAATGTGACCGCCTGTGAGCTGGTCGCGGAGGAGAACGCCCCTCGGACGGATGCCACCCCGGAGCAGATGGATATGTTCACCGATTACACCGCCGCCGATGCCGCCCGTGCCGCCGCGCAGGAGGCCGAGACGCGGGAACGCCGCCTGCAAAAGGCCACGCTGGCCATCAAGAAAAAGTACGGAAAGAATGCCATCTTCCGCGGCATGAACCTGGAGGAAGGCGCGACCGCCCGCGACCGAAACCGCCAGATCGGCGGGCATAAGGCTTGATACAGACCCCCGGAAAAGCATAAAGCAAAGAAGGTGCTTGTATATGTGGCTCATCGCCGCGATCCTCTCTGCCGTATTTGCCGGGCTGACCGCCATTCTGGCCAAGTGCGGCATCAAAAAGACCGACTCGGATGTTGCGACCGCCCTACGCACGGTGGTCGTCCTGCTGTTCTCCTGGATCATGGTGTTCATCGTCGGCTCAGCCGGAGAGCTTACCTCCATCTCGCCTCGGTCGCTCTGCTTCCTGATCCTCTCAGGTCTTGCAACAGGTGCCTCCTGGATGTGCTACTTCAAGGCACTCTCGATCGGGGATGTCAACAAGGTTGTGCCCATTGACAAATCCAGCACGGTGCTGACGGTACTTTTGGCGATCTTCGTCTTTCGCGAGACCCACCACCTCGTCCTTCGCCTGGTCTGCACCGCCTTGATCGGGATCGGGGTGCTCCTGATGGTGGAACGGCGGGACGGGGCGCAGGGCGCGACTAGGCAACGCTATATCGGCTACGCCATCGCCTCGGCCGTCTTCGCCGCGCTGACCTCCATTCTCGCCAAGGTCGGCATCAGCGGAGTGGAGTCTAATCTGGGCACCGCCATCCGCACCGCCGTCGTGCTGGTCATGGCGTGGGTGATGGTCTTCGCCAAGGGGAAGCAGTCCCGCCTGTGCGCCCCGGACGGACGGGAGCTGGTCTTTATCGGGCTTTCCGGGCTGGCGACCGGTGCATCCTGGCTCTGCTACTACTACGCCATCCAGAACGGTGCCGTGAGCGTGGTGGTGCCCATCGACAAGCTGAGCCTGCTCATCACAGTCGCCTTCTCCTACTTCGTATTCAAGGAAAAGCTGAGCCGCAAGGCACTCATCGGCTTGACCTGCATGACGGTCGGCACGGTGGCCATGGCGGTCTGGGCATGAGCACAACGAACAGAAAGGAGCCGCACATGAAGCAGGATCATCCATACGCCGACATTCTCGACCTCCCGCACCACACCTCCCCGACCCGCCCGCGGATGTCCATGGCGGATCGGGCGGCGCAATTCTCGCCCTTTGCCGCCCTGACGGGGCATGACGACGCTATTCGGGAGACAGCGAGGCTTACCGACTCGCGGGTATTCCTGGATGCCGGCGAGGTCGCCTCGCTGGACGAACGGCTCCGACACATTGCCACGCACCCGGAGGATGCCCCCGAGGTCAGCATCACCTACTTCCAGCCGGACGGGCGCAAGGCCGGCGGTGCCTACCGCACGGTCACGGGGGCGGTGGAGGAGATAGACGAATATGCGCGGCTGGTGCTACTTGCCGACAAGACCTCCGTCCCCATTGACGATATTCTGGACATCCGGATCCAATGCGACACGGCGGAGGATCAGTCCTAACGAGAAAGAATATCCCCACCATACAAGGAAAGCATTCTTTGCATGGCGGGGATATTCTCATTCCTTGACAACGGCTATCTCGCGGATGCCGTAGTGCTCGAACAGGCAGAGGTGCTCTTCCCGTATGACCTCGCCCGAAACGGCGATGGGGATAGCGGGGGGGCAGCTGACGGTCGGGGTCGCGCAGACCCGCCCGACCGCCTTGGCGATCGGCAAGCGTTCAAACGGGGCAAATATCGCCTCCCGCACCGTCATGACCGATTCTGTCATGGGGAGACGGCAGGAAAAGAGCGAGGTCGGCGGCGCGGGACAGTTGCCCAGCGCACAGGCCAGCCCCTCCAGCTCGCGGGGGGTGGTCCCAACCGAGGGCATCATCACCAGGTGCTCGCGGTCGGCATACTCGCAGACATAGCCCGCCCGGCGTAGCCCGTCCGCGATCTGCTCGCCGTTCGGCACGGCGGGAGCCCGCAGGGTCAGCTTGAGCGGCTCGGACGGCTCGACCATCCAGCCATGCTGCCCCAGGGTCTGCCGCACCTCCTCCAGCTGCCGTATGCGCTCGGCTAATTGCTCCCGATAGCCCTCGGCCAGTGCCGCGTTGCACAGGTCAAGGGAGGTTAAAAGCAGGAAAGAGGGGCTGGTCGAGCCGTACAGAGCCATCGCCTCGCGGGCACCTGCCGCAAAGGCGGGCGGAGCGTTCCGCGAGATGTGGAGGTAGGCCGTCCCGGTCAGGGCGGGGAGGGTCTTGTGTGCCGAATCACAGCACAGATCGGCTCCCGCCGTCAGGGGGTGCAGGTCGGTCGGCAGGAAGCGTAGGTAGGCTCCGTGGGCGTTGTCCACCAGCAACGGCACCCCCGCCGCGTGGCAGACATCGGCGATCTCTCGAATGGGAAGGAGGTTCCCGAGGTAATCCGGCGAGGTCAGGTACACCGCCGCAGGTCGCGTAGGAGCCGCACACAATGCCGCATCCACATCGGCGGCTGTCAGGCGACAGCTGCACAGCGACGAGGGGACGGCGGGCATCAGCCACTTCACATCCAGATCGGTCAGAGCAAGCCCGTAGAGAAAGGTCTTGTGGGCATTGCGGGCGGCCAGCACATAGGGGCGGGAGGAGCTTCCCTGCCCCGCCCGCGCCTGTACCGCCACCATGTGCAGCATGGCGCGGATGCATTGGCTGGAGCCCTCGGTCGAGTACAGCGTCCGCCCACTGCCGAACAGCGCGGTGGCATTGTTCTCGCTCTCCCGAATGATGCCGCATGGAGCGTATAGCTCGTCGGCACCGGGGATCTCGGTGATGTCCCACGGCTCACAGCCCAACAGTCCCTGCCCCTTGTGCCCCGGCATATGCAGACGCACGGGGTCGCTCTCTGCGTATTTCCGAACAAAATCCGCGATGGGAGTAGTCATATCATTCTGCCGCGGCGTTCTCGGCGTCCTCAGCTTCCGCGACCTTCAGCATGATGGCGCACTCGATACGCTTGCGGAACAGCTCACAGCCCGGCTTGTAGATGCCCCGAATGGAACCGGAGGCGTGGTAGGCATTCGCGGCACAGCCGCCCGAGCAGTACAGTTTCGCCCAGCAATCGGCACACTCCGGGCGGGCGTAGGCATTGCAGGCGCGGAAATCCTCCCGCAGGGCATGGTTGGTCACGCCGTCCCATATGTTCCCCAGCTTGTAGGACTCCTCGCCCACGAACTGGTGACAGGGGTACAGGTCGCCCCACGGAGTGACCGCCATGTACTCGGTGCCCGACCCGCACCCCGATATGCGCTTGTAGATGCAGGGGCCGGCCGTCAGGTCGATCATGTAGTGGTAGAAGGTGATACCACGTCCCTCGCGCTCGCGGCGAAGCATCTCGGTGGCTAACAGCTCATACTGCTCCTTGACTACCTCAATGTCCTCGGGGGTCAGTGCCATAGGGTCATCCGGAGCCGACACGACCGGTTCCATGCTCAGCTCGGTAAAGCCGAGGTCGGCCATATGCAGGACATCCTTGGTAAAGTCGGGGTTGCGGTGGGTGAAGGTGCCCCGCATATAGTAGCCCTTGCCGCCCCGCGCCGCCACCAGCTTTTGAAATTTGGGGACGATGCGGTCATAGCTGCCGTGCCCCGCGTAGTCCACGCGGGTAGCATCGTGGATCTCCCGCCGCCCGTCCAGGCTCAGCACGACGTTGCTCATCTCGCGGTTGCAGAAGTCGATCACCTCGTCGTCGATGAGCACACCGTTGGTGGTCAAGGTGAAGCGGAAGTTCTTGCCCTTCTCCTTCTCCACCGAGCGGGCGTAGGCCACGATGTCCTTGACCACCTGCCAGTTCATCAGCGGTTCGCCGCCGAAGAAGTCCACCTCCAGATTGTGCCGCGTGCCGGAGTTCTCGATCAGGAAATCAATGGCACGCTTGCCGACATCAAGGCTCATGAGGGCGCGCTCGCCGTGGTATTTTCCTTGGCTGGCAAAGCAATAGGAGCAGTTGAGGTTGCAGGTGTGTGCAACGTGCAGGCAGAGAGCCTTGATGACGTTCCCGGACTTCTCCTTGAACCGCCCCGCCATGTCAGCATAGGTGTCGGGGGTAAAGAGCTGACCCGAGGTCTCCAGTGCCTCGATGTCCTCGGCACATTGGCACAGCTCCTCGCGGGTCACGTCGGGGCGATCCGCATACTTCTCGGCCAGCTGTTGGATCAAGGTCTCCCGCTCGGTAGTCTTCCAGCCCTCGATCATGTCATAGGCTACCTCGTCCACCGCGTGGACAGCACCGGAGCAGGTGTCCAGCACGATATTGTAGCCGTTCAATTTATATTGGTGCAGCATCATGAAACCTTCCTTTCTCCTCTTTCGGCGACGGCGAGTCCTGCCCGCCGTGCAATGCCTCGCCAAAAAAATGCCGCCCGCCGGGCGGCATTTTCTCGGAACTGATCAGTTCTTCTTGTCAGCGTTCTTGTTCTCGCAGGACTGGTTGGCAACGCCACAGCTGGTCTTGCAAGCAGACTGGCAGGAGGTCTGGCATTCGCCGCAACCGCCGTTCTTTGCGCTCCGGCAGAGGTTCCGCGTTTCGAGAGTCTTGATTCTTTTCATGATCTTATATCTCCGTTTCATTGAGTGTTGGATGCGATCCGATGCTCCTATTATAGCACATATTTTGCCGTATGTCAATAGCGAATTTGGACAAAGGCAGAGTAACAGCGTTTACTTTATTTCGTGCCCGGCGGGATTTTCACCACAGACCCACGATCCTTCCGGCACGATCCACACAGGCTCGGAAGCGTTCCTCATCCCGAACCGAGTCAAACCATTCACAGCCGTGAGGCGCGGTCAATGAAAACGGCGGTGCGCCTCCCGTCAAGGGGGAGTGCGGTCACCGCCGTCGATCTGTTTTCTTAGGGGGAGAGCCGCTCGGTGCCGAGGCACTCAGGCATTCTCTCCGGAATTGTCATCCGAGGACACTTGATCAAAGTCCTCCTTCGATGCGCCGCACAGCGGGCAGACCCAATCGGCGGGAAGGTCCTCAAAATCCGTTCCCTCCGGTATACCGTTCTCGGGGTCACCGACCTCCGCATGATACTCATAGCCACACAACTCACAAGCATATACGCTCATTTCCTATCCCTCCCTTCGCATCGCATCTTCTCGCACGTTCGAACGAGCCGCCCTATATCATATAACAAGTTAGGGCACTTGTCAAGGGGTTTCCGCGCTTTGTGTGAAATTTTCCCTATTGTCCGAAAGACTTTCCGGGTATAGCCTGTATTTTTCTACATTTTCACCGAAATTGCACAGGGCTGTCTCGTTTCGGCGCAGCAACGACTCGGGGTCGTAATCATCAAAGAGCACGTCCTGCCCCACCCGCAGGGCAAGGCCGTCACGGCGCAGGGTGGTCTCGGGATATTCTTTGATGTAGCGGAGCATATACAGCACCGTGCGGAAGGGGGAATAGGACTCCCGATCCGTGACGTGAAGTTCCAGCCCGCGGCAGGTCTCCCCCGCCCCCTTATTGAACATGGGGGTAAAGCAGATCGGACGGAAGGTCACGCCCGGCAGAGCCAGCTCGCTCATGCGGTGCCAGAGGGCATTCTCATCCAGGAAGGGTGCCCCGATCCAGTCGAACGGTCGGGTAGTTCCCCGCCCCTCGGAGATGTTGGTGGCCTCGTAGAGGCAGGTGCCGATATAGTTGAAGCAGGTGGACACCGACGGGATATTGGGCGAGGGGTTGACCCAGAGCAGGTCGGTCTCATCCATGTACATATCCCGCGCCCAGCCGCAGCATGGCAGGATATGCAGGTCACATCCGATCGACCGCTCGGTATTCACCCAAGCGGCGTATTCCCCGACCGTCAGGCCGTAGCGGGTCGGCACCGAGAACTCCCCCACGAAGGAGGAAAAGCGGCTCTCGTCCAAGATCAGACCCTCCATGCTCCGCCCGCCGATGGGGTTCGGGCGATCCAGCACCAGAAGCGGCTTCCCCGCCACACGGCAAGCCCGCATGAGTTGGGTCAGGTTGCAGAGGTAGGTATAGAAACGCGCCCCCACGTCCTGAATATCGTACACCGCGATATCCACTTCCTCCAGCAGGCTCGTCAAGGACGGGTGCCCCGCCGACCCCAAACTGTAGAGCCGCGCCCCCGTCCCGGGGTGGATGCCGCCCGTATCGCCGAACTTCCCGTCCTGAAGTGCGGAATACAGCCCGTGCTCCGGGGAGAACAGGATCCGCAGGTCGCACCCGACCTCCCGCAGGACATCATATGTCGGGATCCCTCGCTTGTTGACACCCGAGGCGGCGGTCAGCAGGGCGACCCGCTTCCCCCGCAGGTAGTCAGACAGTTGATCCGGCTGATCGACTCCGCACAGGACGGTGTGTTTTCTCATGGATGTTGTCATGGTCATCTTCCTTTCCGATCGGTATCGCATAGTCGCGCCGATCCTTGCATAGGGTAAAACAGGCCGCTCACGGCGGCAGATCACATCGAAATGGAGGGGGAACAGCATGGCATTGCCCCCGTCGTCTTCCACCTCGGCTCAGCGGTTCGCCCGCAATGCCCTGTGGCTCATCGCACTCAACCTCTTTCTGCGTACGGTAGGGGTCTCCTTCAATGTCTACTTGGCCGGCCGCGCCGGCGGGGAGGTCATGGGGCTGTATTCCCTCATCACGGGGGTGTATGGCTTTTTCGTCACGCTGGGGAGCGGCGGTGCCCACCTCGGCTGTACCCGCTTGGTCGCCGACACGCTGGGACAGTTCCCGGAGGGGGACACTTCCTCCGCGCCCCGTCGGGCGGCACTCTCCCGCGCCCTGCGTACCTCCCTCGTGTACGCGCTGGTCTGCGGGCTGTGCGCGTCGGCACTCCTTCTCCCCGCCGCACCGTGGATCGGGAGCTCCTGGCTGGGGGATGCCCGCACCATCCCCTCCCTGCGGGTACTGGCACTCTGCCTGCCCATCGTGTCGGTATCGGGATGTCTGTCCGGGTACTTCACCGGAATGCGCCGCGTGGCACTGCCCAGCCTCTGCGGGGTGCTGTCCCAGCTGTTGCGACTGAGACTGTGCGCCGCCCTTCTGAACGCGTGGCTCCCGCGCGGGGCGGAGTACGCCTGCTTAGCGTTGGTGGTCGGGAGCAGTCTCTCCGAGGCGGCGGGGCTGTTGCTGTCGGCACTGGCCTGCCTGGCAGATCGCCGCATGGGACGGCGACAGGGCGGCTCCGAGGAGGTCGTGTCCCCGCCCGCCGTCCCCCTGACGCGCAAGCTGTTGCACATCACGGTACCGGTGACCGTAGCCGCCTGTCTGCGCTCGGGTCTGCTGACCCTCCAGCACGCGCTGATCCCGCGCGGCCTGCGGGCGGTCGGCTCGTCCTGGGGGGCGGCACTGGCCTCCTACGGGGTCATACACGGGGTCGTCCTGCCGGTCGTACTGTTCCCCTCGGTGTTCGTGTCCTCCTTTTCGGGACTGCTGGTACCCGAGATCGCCGAGGCTAATGCACGGGGGCACAGCAAACGGGTCGCCTATGTGTCGGGGCGGGTGGTCAGCGTGGCTCTGCTGTTCTCCTTCGGTGCCGCCGGGCTGATGACCTGCTTTTCCGACGAGATCGGGCGACTGATCTGCGGCTCGGCCGAGGCGGGGGTGTATGTCCGTATGCTCTCCCCGCTCATTCCCATCATGTATGTGGACAGCTCGGTGGACGGCATCCTGAAAGGCATGGGGCAGCAGGTGTACTCCATGACCGTCAATATCATCGACGCGCTGACGTCCGTGATACTCGTCCGATTCCTGCTGCCCCGCATGGGACTTATGGGATATATCCTGTCGGTCTATGTGACCGAGACCCTCAACACCACCCTCTCCCTCTGCCGTATGCTCCGCATCAGCCGCATGAAGGTACGATGGTGGCACATGGTGGCGGGGCCTGTGCTCTGCGTGATCGCCGCCGCATGGGGCACCGTCCTGCTGTTCCGTCATGCGGCCGTCCCGGACGGTCGTGCGGGGATGATCCTGCATCTCGTCACAGCCGGGTGTCTGTACGCGGGGCTGTTGCTCCTTCTCCGTGTGGTCAGTCGGGAGGAGGTCGGGCGAATGCTGGGCTACTTTAAGCGGAGGGGCTATCCCGCCGATCCCGACGGGCAAAGTGGTTGACCAGCAGGATGCCCACCAGATACAGGAGCAGACCCATGATCAGATCCCCCAGGACATCCACCGTGATCTGCAGGACTCCGTCCGTCCGCCCGAAATCCTGCCATTGCACCAACTGATAGATCAGGCGGCGCAAGAACAGGCTCAGAACCGTCAGGGAGAGCGCCATATCGAACAGCGACCGCTGAACGGGATTGAACCGCTCCCAAAAGCGGGTCAGGGGCAGGACAGGCGGCTCCTCGTAATCGATCCGTCTGAGAGCCGCCTCGGCGGCGATGTCCGTCTGCCGACAGCGGTAGAGCCACAGGTGGATCGAGGTCAGACCCAGCACCAGGCCATACTGCACCAGCTCCAAGAGGAGGGAGGGAAGGATCAGCGAGGCATCATCGGCCAGCAGCTCAAAGGAAGGAAACGCACCTTGATCCATATACAGACCCACAGCATAGTTGATCAGGAATTTGAGAACCGTCATGATGCTCACCATCAAGATCATCGGCCAGCCGCGCCGCCAGCCGCCCCGCCAGAGCGTGTAGATGGAGGCGGGGTACAGGATGGCGAAGGGGATATACTCCGATACCTCAATAGCAAGGCCGATCAGGCTCAGCCACCACGCATCGGTATACAGAACATCCGCGTCGAAGTAGGTGTAGAGCGGGTTGAGCAGGAAGGCGTACAGGGCGATGAAGATCAGCTCCCCGATCAGGGCGAAGCGCATCACGCGCCGCAGGGCGAGACGGGTCAGCTCCCGCTCGCGGAGGGTTTGAGAATCCGACATGGAAGGTATCCTTTCAATTGGTACTGTGTATTTCTTGCAAAAAGGCGATCTCGGCGGCGGCTATCTCGGAAGACGGGCAGCCGTCCCGCCGCATCCCCTCGGCCACCGCGCCCCAGAGGACCGGACGGGAAGCCAAAACCAGATCCGCCGGAACCGAGGGCGGTATATGCCGCGCTATAGCGTCCCGCCAACGCGGATGTGTCCGACGGCAGATGCCGCCGTCAAGTGCCACGGGGAAGCTCTGCGGCGGCTCAGCGGTAGGCTCCCCAACCCGATACAGTCGCCACGCCGTAGCGATCATCTCGCCCAGCGCCGCCGCGTTTCGCTCCAGAATGGCGGTTGCGGTCGCATCCCCCCGATCCGCCGCCTCAAAGACGGCAGGGGCCAGCGAGGCGATGAGGGCCTTACCCTCGGCATAAAGGCGATTCAGTGCCGACGGCACCGACATACCCAGCCGTGCGGACAGGCAGTCGGTCAGCAGGGTGGCAGTGCCCCGTCCGTCGTGGGCGCGCAGAGCGGCTTCCAGTGCCTGTCGGCCGATATCGTAGCCGCTCCCCGCGCTGTCGAGCAGATAGCCCCACCCGCCGATGCGGGTCACGTCCTGCCCTCGGCGCAGAAAGCAGGCCGAGCCTGTCCCGCAGATCACGCAAGCACCGTCGCGGTCGCAAAGCTCCGCCGAGAGCAGGTTGACCATATCGGAGTCTACCGAGACCGTCACACCCGAAAGGCTCGCCCGCAGACCCGCCGTCAGCTCCTCCTTGTGGCTCAGTGCCCCCGCGATGCCGCCAAAGAGGCAACAGTCAGTCGGGAGGACACCCGCCTGTCGGATCAGCTCCCGCGCCAGGTTCGCGATCACGGCCACCGAGGCCTCGACACCGCCGTCATTGGGGTTGGATGCCCCGCCGAAGCCGTGCGCCAGCACACGCCCAGCGGGATCGGTCAAGACCCCCTCGGTCTTGGTGCCGCCGCCGTCTATTCCGATCACATATGCGTGCATGACATTACTCCTTTGGCTCTGCTGTCACGCCGTCCTGCCAAGACAGGATGGGGGACAGCTGTTGAGTTCCCGAGGAAAGGGTCAGCTCGGGCTTTTGGTCGGTGGGCAAAAGGCAGGTCACAAGGAGCAGTGTCTCGCCCGATGCAGACCCCTCCGGCAGAGTGACCTGCAGGACATACCGACCATCCGCACCGTCCCGTCCGTGACGGTACAGTACCTCGCCGCTCGCATCCCCATCGGGCACGCCACTCACGCGCACCAAGAAGGAGAACCGTGTCCCCTCCCCCTCGTCGCGTTGGGTACACAGGACTCGCGCGCCGAAGCCTGAGGAAAGCTCCTTTTCCAGCCAAGCCTCCACCGCTTCGTTCCCGCGGTAGTTCTCGACGGTCAAGCCCGTACGGATGTGCAGACCCGACTCCTCGTTCGTCAGAAGCTCGGTCTCCTGCGGCGGTCTGGTCTCGCCTGCCTGCTCGCCATGACCGTCATGGATGCGACGCACCAGTATGCACAGGATCAACGCCGCCATCGCCGCAAGCAGTAGGATGATCTTCTTTCGGTTCATCGCGCCGTCTCCTCTCGCAAATTGCCGCCACAAGGTTCTATTTTGCGGCATATTCGTATACTATTTATCGGTAGCTTGTCATATCTTCTCCATTATACAGGCATCCGCCGCCGATTTCAAGTGCTATTTATGAATTTTGCGGCATTTCTGTCGGAAAGATCCCCGGAAATGCATACCGCCGTGCGACACGGCTTGCGCTGTGGGCGGTGTATACTGGCAGGCGGGAGGTGAATGTATGACCACCGATGTATATGTGGACATCCTGTTTATCGTCAACCTGGGCATGGACTGTCTCTGCCTGCTCCTGACCGCACGGCTCCTGCGGCGGCGAGTGGTCGGTCTGCGACTGGCTCTCTCCTGCCTTGCGGGCGGCGGGTATGCCGTCGCGGCTCTCTTTGTCCCCGTGGGGCGGGTGGCGGCGCTGGGGTTGGATATGGCCGCCTGTCTCCTGCTCTGCGGGCTGGCGTTCCCCCTCGGCTCACCCGACTCCGGCAGGGGGCGGCTGTCCGACCTGCTCCGCATCAGCGGGGTATACCTACTGGTATCGCTGGTCATGGGCGGGATCATGACCGGGCTGTCCAATCTGCTCAACCGCGCAGGGTGCGCCGAGCTGTTGGCCGACACGGCGGCAGACTCCCCTGCGGCGTGGCTGTTTGCCCTGCTGGCTCTGGTCGGCGGGGGGATATCCCTCTGGGGTGGGAGGCTCTTCCGACGGACGGGACGGGCGCAGACCGCCACACTGACCGTCACACTGGGGGAGAAGACCGTCACCCTGACCGGGCTGGTGGACAGCGGCAACCTGCTGACCGACCCGTTAGACGGTCGCCCCGTGGTGCCGCTGGAGCGGGAGGCGGTGGTGTCCCTGCTCTCCCCCGCACTGCTGTCCTGTCTGAAAGCGCGGGACACCTCCCCCGCCACCCTCTGCCGCCTCCCCGAGGCCGCCCGTCTGCGGGTCATTCCCGCCGCGACCGCCACGGGGGACAGCCTGCTCTTATGCATCCGACCGGATCGTATGTCCATCACCACCGCCGACTGCCGCGAGGGCGGGGAGGTCAAGGCACTGATCGCCCCCATCAAGATCTCCACACCTGTCGGGGACGGCTCCCCGCCCCCGCAAGCACTCATTCCCGCCACCCTGCTCTGAATCCCCGAAAGGAGTCTTTTCCCATGAAGCTGAAAGCCATCCTTCATCTGCTTCGTCTGCGCCTGACCCGCCGCCTGTTCTCCCGCCGCGTCCGAGGGCTCTTTTACATAAACGGTGCCGATGTCCTGCCGCAGCCCCTCTCCCGCGAGGAGGAATCCGAGGCCATCCGCGCGCTGGAGAGCGGCGGAGCAGAGCGGGAGCAGGCACGCTCCCTGCTGATCGAGCGCAACCTGCGCTTGGTCGCCTTTCTGGCGCGGCGGTTCGAGAACACAGGGGTCGGCATCGAGGACTTGATTTCCATCGGTACGCTGGGGCTGATCAAAGCCGTGGAGACCTTCCGCTCGGACAAGAACATCAAGCTGGCGACCTACGCCTCGCGATGCATCGAGAACGAGATCCTCATGTACCTACGCAAGATCAGCGGACGGCAGGAGGTCTCGCTGGACGAGCCGCTCAACACCGACCGGGACGGAGGGGAGCTGCTCTTGTCGGACATCCTCAGCAGTGACGAGGTACCCATCGCGGAGGAGATCCAGCAGGACGAGGAGCGGCGCGCCCTCCTGCAGGCGGTGGATCGGCTGGAAAGTCGGGAGCGGCTGGTGATCCGCCTGCGCTTCGGGCTGGACGGGAACCCCGAGATGACCCAGAAGGAGGTCGCAGACCTGCTGGGCATATCCCAGTCCTACATATCCCGTCTGGAAAAGAAGATCCTCTTGAAACTGCGGCAGGAGCTGGAAGCATAGCGCGAATACATATAAACGCATAAATATTTACAAATGGTTTCTTGATATTGCGAGAAAGATGCGGTATAATGAGACAGATATTGAAAACCTCGGAGGATCGAATATGAATTCCTATTTTCTGGCAGCATCGACCGGCGGCAGTTGGATCACCATCGTTATGCTGGTGGCTCTGGTCGTCGTGATGTACTTCGTCATGATCCGCCCCAGCAAGAAGCAGGAAAAAGAGCAGAAGAATATGCTGAGCAACCTGCAGGTCGGGGATGAGATCACCACCATCGGCGGTATCATCGGGCGGGTCGTCAGCATCAAGGAGGAGACCCTTGTGCTGGAGACCTCGCACGACCGCACCCACATCCGCATCCTGAAGTCGGCCGTCAGCCGCGTCGATGTCAAGGCAGAGGACGCACAGGGCTGATCCCTCCCCCCCCTCTGTTCTGAAAGCCTCCGCGCCTGCATAGGATGTACTATCTTATGTCGGTACGGAGGTTTTCCTATGAACCGTTTTTCCTCTTCCCGCCCGTCCGCAGGCTCCCCGCGGAGAGCCCACAGCCGCTCCTATCCGGCGAACCGCAGAGCGACCCCGCCCCGCCCATCGCTCCCACCTGCAGGCGGCGGTACACAGGTCGCCTCCCGTCCGACCGACTCGGGCTTCAAGGCCGCCCTGGGCGGGGCACTCTTTGCCCTGCCGATCTCCTTACTGGTGGGGGCGGTCTTCCTGCTCATCGCGGCGGGCGTAGCCGCCTCCATGCCCGACCCCGACCGCCTTCTGACCCCGCTGGGCATCGCTGCATTGGAGTTGACCGCCTTGTGCGGCGGGCTGATCGCCGCCCGTCGTGCCGAACGCGCGCCCCTGCTGTGTGGACTGCTCTTTGGCGGCGTGGCTGTCCTTGCCCTGTTCATCGGGTCGCTCTGCTTCAGCGACGAGACCCGACAGACCGTGGCATGGGGACTCTCGGCAGGGGCGCGCGCCGGAATGTATGCCCTGACCGTGGCGGTCTCTGCTCTCGGAGCTGTCATCGGAAGGAAAAGAAACAGTTGACAAAAAACAGGAGGACTTCATCATGATCGCACTCAACGACCCTACGGTACATCTGACCTCGTTGCAAAAGAAGATGCTCCCCGCCCTGTCGCTTCCCCTGTCGGCGGTCTGCCCGACGGCTCTGCGCTACTCCCTCGCCAAATACGATGCCGACTCGGTCGCGGAGGCGTATGAGGGTCTGCGAGAACTGGAGGCGGCGGGAAAGTTGCAGGAGGAGCCGTGACCGCCGTCTCCCACCCCAAGATCCGCGCAATTCGGGCAAAAATTTACTATCTGTTCCTTTACTTTAGCGCGGGAATGTGTTATAATGGCAGATGAATGAAAACGCGAAAGGCGGTAGCCCCATGGGAAATAAGATCAGAAATGAGAAGCTGGATTACCTCTTCCGAGGTATCCTGACACTGGAAACGCTGGAGGATTGCTACAGCTTTTTTGAGGATCTGTGCACGGTGTCCGAACTGCAGGAAATGTCCCGCCGGATGCACGCCGCACGGATGCTCCGCAACAACTGCGTCTATACCGAGATAGCCGCCCGCACGGGTCTGAGCACCGCCACCATCAGCCGCGTCAACCGTTGCCTAAAGTACGGCACCGACGGCTATAATAAGGTACTGGATGCACTGGCCGCACCGGAGGCACCGTCCTCCCCCGACGAGGAGTGACCCGACCGTGAGCTACGACGGCTACCGAGCACTGGCGGGGGTGTATGATCGCCTCAACCGTGAGATCGACTATACCCGATGGAGCGGCTTTCTGGAGCAGTGCTTTGACCGATACCTGCCCGCCCGCCCCCGCATCCTTCTGGACTTGGCCTGCGGCACCGGGCGCATGACCTTCCCCTTAGCGGATCGCGGATATGATATGATCGGCATTGACGGCAGTGCCGATATGCTGGCCGAGGCCTACGAGAAGAGCACCGAGCGCACTATCCGCATTCTGGACGAGAACGGCACGGACGAGTTGCCGAAAGGGGTCACCACCCCACTGTTCCTGTGTCAGGATATGCGGAGCTTTGAGCTGTACGGCACGGTGGATTCCGCCGTGTGCTGTCTGGACAGCATCAACTACCTCTGCGGGGACGGCGACCTGGATGCCTGCCTTGCCTGCCTCTACCTGTATATCGCGCCGGGCGGACTTTTGATCTTTGATGTCAACAGCCCCGAGACCTTCGCGCACATATACGGACACAACGCCTATATCTTTGAGGACACCGAGGGTGACGACGAGAACGCCCCCGGCGTTTACTGCGGCTGGCAGAACGACTACGCCCCCGAGAGCCGCCTCTGCCGTTTCCTGCTCTCGGTATTCCGCGAGGGAGCCGACGGTCGCTATACCCGCACCGACGAGGAGCAGACCGAGCGTTGCTACACCCGCGCGGAACTGGAATCCGCGCTGGATCGCGCCGGCTTTGAGCTGTGCGGGGTCTTTGGCGACTTGGATTTCAAGCAGGCCGAGGAGTGTGACCCCCGCTGGCACTTCGTCGCCCGCACCCGCAAGCGCGGGGATTGGTACCTCTGCGCCGATCGGGGTACCGACACAGGAGAAAGGACTGGACAAGAATAAAATGAGCAAGATATTACGCGCCATGACACGGGACGGAAGTGCCCGCATCCATGTCATCCGATCCACCGACATGGTCAATGATGCCATCCGCTACCACCACCCCTCACCCGTCGCGACCGCCGCACTGGGGCGGGTGCTGACCGCCACCTCCATGATGGGCTGTATGCTGGGGGAGGAGACCGACACCCTGACCCTGACCATAGACGGCGGCGGTCCTGCGGGGCGCATCATCGCGGTCAGCGATTGGTGCGGCAATGTCCGCGGCTATATCCAGCATCCCGAGGCCGATCTGCCCCTGCGGAGGGACGGCAAGCTCAATGTCGGCGGGCTGGTCGGGCGGGACGGATTGATCCAGGTCGTCAAGGACCTGGGCGGTGAGCAGCCCGAGGTAGGCTCCTCCCCCCTGACCTCCGGGGAGATCGCCGAGGATGTGGCGGGCTACTTCGCCCAGAGCGAGCAGATCCCCACCCTGTGTGCGCTGGGAGTCCTGGTGGATGTGGATCACACCTGCCGCGCGGCGGGGGGAATCCTCATCCAGCTGTTGCCCTTTGCGGACGAGGAGACCATCTCCGCGCTGGAGCGCAACTCGGCAGAGCTGTCTCACATCAGCCGCATGATCGGGGACGGCATGGACAACCGCGCCATCGCCGAGGTGGCTCTGAAGGACATTCCCTTTGATGTGTTTGACGAGCTGGAGGTCGGCTACCGTTGCAACTGCTCTCGCACCCGCATGGACGCCGTCATGACCTCGCTGGGGCGGGATCAGATCCACAAGCTGTTGGCCGAGCAGCTGGCCGAAGGCAAGCCGGACGAGCTGGAGATCGTCTGCCGCTTCTGCGGGAGCCGATACAGCTACAGCCGCGCCGAGCTGGAGGCACTTCCCTTCCGCACGCCGGAGAAAACGACCGCGAGCGATACGGAAGCGTAACGAATCGTAATGCGACGAGATGAAGGTATCTTCCCGAGGGAGATACCTTCTTTTTCTGTGCGCCGGTACATAGACTGTACCGTATTCCGTATAGGAAGGAGTGTCCGCCATGCCCACCGTCTCAGATCGCCGACACCGCTTTGCCCTCCCTGCCCTGTGTCTGCTCCTGACCCTGCTCCTATGCCTGTCCGCCTACCTTCTGACGGGGGCACGGCTCCCCCAACGGGCGGTCTCCGCCGAGGCGACCGTCCCCCCTGCCGCGCCCTTTACCCGCGTGGTCATTGACGCGGGGCACGGCGGCGAGGACGGCGGGGCGCAGAGTGCCTCCGGGCTCCCGGAAAAGCAGATCAACCTGCAGGTAGCGCAATACCTCCGCGCCTATCTGGAGGCGGTCGGCATCCCGACCGTCATGACCCGCACCGAGGATAAGCTGCTGTACGACCCGACCACCGCGTACAAGGGGCGGAAAAAGCAACTGGACTTAGCGGCACGGCTGGAGATCGCCACCGCCGTACCGAACAGCCTGTTCGTCAGCATCCACATGAACGCCTACCCCGACCCGCGCTACAGCGGGATGCAGGTCTGGTATTCCCCCGCGAACCCCCTCTCGGAGCAGGTCGCCGCCCGCATCCAGACCGAAGCCCTGCGCCTGACCCCGCAGAACCGCCGTCGGATCAAGGCCGCAGGCTCCAACATCTTCCTGCTTGACCGCCTGGACACCCCCGCCGTGCTGGTGGAGGGCGGCTTTCTGTCCAACCCGGAGGAGGCCGCCCGACTGGGCACCGAGGCCTATCAGCGGCGGCTTGCGTTCCTGCTGTTTACCGCCATCACGGACGAGATGTATGCCTCGCAGGGGGAGTGACATAGTTTACGCACGGAAAAAAATCCCCACCGATACCCGCCGTTTGCATTTTTTTGCATTGTCCCTTGACATTATAAGGCTAAGATGGTATAATAAAATATACCAAAACGGGATAAAAAAAGGAACAGGCAGGGGGAAGATCACATGGAACAACTACGCTGTACCTACTGCGGCGGTCTACTGCAGGATCGCGGAGACTTCTACATATGTGAAAGCTGTCGCACCAAGATCAAAAAGAGTGCCATGGAACGCTTGTCGGATCAGGATATTTTCGACCTGAACGCCGCCAGACGGCTCAAGGATGGCTTCCGTTTTGACGAGGCGCAGGAGGCCTATGACGAGGTGCTCCGCCGCAACCCGGACTGCGAGGAGGCGGCGTGGGGCGCGTTTCTGACCGAATACGGTATCGAGTATCAGGTCGAGGAGCAGAAGCCGACCTTCCACGCGCTGTCCGCCGTGCCGGTCTACAAGAGCCGCTACTATGACAGACTGTCCCCCGAGCACCAGCACGAGGCAGACGAAGCCATCGAGTTCAAGCGGCGGGAGGTCATGCGGGGGGTGGAGACCCTGCCGTCCTATGATGTCTTCCTGTCCCTCAAGATCGACGGAGAGGATGGCCGCAGGACACCGGAGTACGAGTGGGGAATGCAACTGTACTACGATCTGCGAGAGATGGGCTACAAGGTCTTCTTCTCGCCGCAGGTGCTCAAGACCACCAACTCCGATTGGGAACCGTACATTTATCGCGCCATTCAGACCTGTCGGATCATGCTGGTCTTGACCTCGTCCATCGACAACACCAACGCCCCCTGGGTGCGTAACGAGTGGCGACGGATCCTGTCCCGCATCAAGAACGCCCCGCAGGGGGAGCAACCGCCCGCCTACCGCGTGATCGCCTCGGACATGAACTGTGTGCCGCCCCAGCTGAGCGGGAAACAGGTGCTGCTCCACGGCGACTACCACCTGCGGGAGCTGATAGAAGGTGCGGTCGGAGAGGCGTGTGCCGCCCCCGAGGAGGCGGCAAGCCCGGCCGCAGGGCTCATTCAGGTGCCGCAGAGCGTACGAAGCATCAAGAACATCCAGCTGATCAAGGAGCTGTTGCGGGACGCGGGCTTTACCAACATCCGAGATTTCCCTCTTCATGACATGGACGGGACGGACGGGTACCCTTGGGAAGAGGGGGCATTGGCGTCCATCATGGTGGCAGGAGAGGACTACAACTTTGACGGGAATGCGAAATATTTCGACCCGGGGACACCGGTTCTCATAACCTATCACTGCGTGTCAGAGGAGGCGGTGGCGGAGCAAAAAGCCCGTGAGGAAGCCGAGCGCAAGGCGCGTGAGGAGGCCGAGCAAAAGCGCAAGCAGGAGCAGGCAGAGCAAAATCCTGCGGAATGGTTCAGATTAGGCCTAAATGCGTACAACCTAAAGAATTACGCAGAGGCCGTCAAATGGTTCCGCAAGGCGGCGGAGCAAGGGGACGCAGATGCGCAATTTAATCTCGCTGTGTGCTATGAAAACGGAGAAGGCGTTAGGCAAGACTTCGCGGAAGCCGTCAAATGGTACTGCAAGGCGGCGGAGCAAGGGAATGCTGCAGCGCAGAACAATCTCGGTGAATGCTATTATTATGGTCGCAGCGTTGCGCAGGACTATGCAGAGGCGGTCAAATGGTACAGCATGGCTGCCGAGCAAGGGAACGCCAGTGCGCAATTTAATCTCGCCCTGTGCTATTTAAACGGTAAAGGCGTTAAGCAAGACAACGCGGAGGCGGTCAAATGGTTCCGCAAGGCGGCGGAGCAAGGGGACGCCGGTGCGCAATTTAATCTCGCCTTGTGCTATGAAGACGGAGAAGGCGTTAGGCAAGACAACGCGGAGGCCGTCAAATGGTACCTCAAGGCGGCGGAGCAGGGGGACGCCAGGGCGCAATTTAATCTCGCCTGGTGCTATGTAAACGGAAAAGGCGTTAGGCAAGACAACGAAGAGGCCGTCAAATGGTACCGCAAGGCGGCGGAGCAGGGGCACGCCGGTGCGCAGAATAATCTCGGCTTTCGCTATAGAAACGGTAAAGGCGTTAAGCAAGACAACGCGGAGGCCGTCAAATGGTACCGCAAGGCGGCGGAGCAGGGGCACGCAGATGCGCAGAATAATCTCGGCTTTTGCTATGAAAACGGTAAAGGCGTTAGGCAAGACAACGCGGAGGCCGTCAAATGGTTCCGCAAGGCGGCGGAGCAAGGAAACACCCTTGCTCAAGCAAATCTGAGAAGGCTGGGATTCAAGTTCTAATCCAGCCCGTATACCCCCCAAAAAGCCCAAAACCACCGCCCCGACGGTCATCCCTCGGCGCGGTGGTTCTCTGTTTGCATATTATGTATTACCTATTTTCCTTCGGGTACAGCCTTGTCGCATAAGCCAAGAACAGGCGGCTCAGGCGGTCATCCAGACAGGCAATGCCCTGCTTCTGGATGTCGGCGGGAATGCCGTAGTAGGCCTCCGCGATGGCTCCCGCGATACAGGCCTGCGTATCCGCATCCCCCCCCAGCGAGACCGCGTTGCGGATGGCGTCCTCATACCCCGTGGACTCCAAAAAGGACACGATGGCCTGCGGAACGCTCCCCGGGCAGGTCGCATCAAAGCGGTAGGCCGAGCGGATCTTGTCCAGACGGAACTCCATCGGGTAGTAGTAGGAGGCGATATGCCCCCGAATGCGCTTCTTGTCGTGGGTAGTACGCGCCAGGTAGACCGCCGCCGCGACCGCCTGCGCCCCGCGAATGCCGTCGGGGTGGTCATGGGTCACCTCGGCACTCCAACGCGCCAGGCGTTCGGCCTCCTCCAGGGTCTGTGCGCGCCAGCCGATCGGCGAGACCCGCATGGCCGAGCCGTTGCCGTAGCTGTGGTAGGAGACACCGTCCCCCTCCTCCAGCCAGCGGACGAACCGCTTGCCGTAGCCCGCATCGGGGTACTCTCGCCCCAGGAGCCGCATGAACTTGACCAGATCCCGCTTGTAGCGTTCCTCATCGGTGCAATCCGAGGCCGCCGTGACCAGTCCCACCGCGACCGTCATGATGGTGTCATCCGTCGGATGACAGCCGGGGGAGAACAGGGGAAATTCCTTGGTCTTAATCGGTTCAAATTCGTAGACCGACCCGATGATATCTCCAATGATCGCGCCAAGCATAGTATCCCCTCCGTTTCATACAGCCCGACGGCGGAGCCGCCGTATCCGGGCGAATTCGACCTTCTGTCTGTATTATACCATACTTTTTCCCAAAAGTCAAACGAATTTACGAAAAAAATTTACAATAGTTTCAAGAGATCCTCTGCCAAATTCCCCTTGCAAAGGATCGGCGGGCGGCTCCTCGGAGCAGCCCGCCTGTCACACTTACTTTTTGACCGTCTTCTCGTACGCGGCGCGGACAGCCTCGACCGCCGCACTGCGGAAGGCGCTCCGCTCCAGCGCGGCGACTCCCTCGATGGTGGTCCCGCCGGGACTGCAGACAGCATCCTTGAGCGCACCGGGGTGCTTCCCGCTCTCCAGCACCATCTCGGCACTGCCGCGCAGCATGGCGGCGGCGTACCGCTGGGCACTTGCGCGGGGGACACCGCAGGCGACCGCCCCGTCTGCCAGAGCCTCGATGAACATATAAGCGAAGGCGGGACCGCACCCGGTCAGGGTTCCGGCGGCATCGATCAGCCCCTCGGGCAGCTCGTCGATCAGCCCGGCACCGCCCAGCCTATCGCAAAACAGTGCCACATCCTCCTCCGACACGCGGGCATTATGCGCGTACAGGATAATACCCTCCCCCACCGCGCAGGGGGTGTTGGGCAGGATGCGGATGATGCGTCGATCCGCACCGAACAGCTCCTCCAGCCGCGCTATGCTGACCCCCGCCAGCATGGACACCAGCACGGTGTCCTCGGACACCGACGGTGCTATCTCCGCCGCCAGCTCGGTGATCATACCCGGCTTGACACCGAGGAAGAGCAGGCGGCTGTCCCGCGCCAGCTCGGAGTTGCTCGCGGCGGTGGCACAGCCCAGCCGTCGGGCGGCCTCCTGTGTTTCGGGCAGAGTGCGGCAGATCACCGCGACCCCCTCCGCCGTGTGGCGGCGGCAGACCGCCTCGGCCAGCGTACCGCCCATGTTTCCGGCTCCGATAAAGCCTGTGATATAGCGAAAATCCTTCATAAGGTCAAGCACCTCTCCTTCGCCTCGGGTCGCGTGCCGCGCTCAGCGCACCTGCCCGTTCCCGGTAATGATGTATTTGTAGGTAGTCAGCTCGCAAAGCCCCATGGGGCCGCGCGCGTGGAGCTTCTGGGTGGAGATCCCCATCTCACAGCCCAGCCCGAACTCCCCGCCGTCGGTAAACCGCGTGGACACGTTGACATACACAGCGGCACTGTCCACTGCCGTGGTGAATCGCGCGGCGGTGTCGGCATCCTCGGTCAGGATGCACTCACTGTGCCCGGTGGAATGCGCCGCGATATGCGAGATGGCCTCCTCGACCGAGTCCACCACCCGCACGGCCAGCACATAGTCCAAAAATTCCGTATCAAAATCCCGCTCGCCTGCCGCCGTGCCGGGGATGATCTCCCCCGCTTTCCTGTCCAGCCGCAGCTCGACCGGGGTCAGTCCCTGTGCGGCGCGGTCATCCACCAGTGCTTGTCGGAGCAGGGGCAGGAACTTATCCGCCACGTCGCGGTGGACAAGGCAGACCTCCGCCGCGTTGCAGACCGACGGACGGGAGGTCTTGGCGTTGACCAATATCCGCACCGCCATCTGCAGGTCGGCCGCACGGTCTACATACACATGGCAGATTCCGGTGCCCGTCTGGATGCAGGGCACCGTCGCGTTCTCGACACAGGCGCGGATCAACCCGGCTCCGCCGCGCGGGATGAGCAGGTCGACCAGCCCGTCTGCCGTCATCAGCTCGGTCGCACCGGCGCGGTCGGTGTCCTCCACCAGCGCGATGCAGTCGGGCGAGACCTCCGTGCATCCTGCCGGGCATCCTGCCGGGCATCCTGCCGCGCAGAAGCCCTCCCGCAGAGCCTCGATAATGGCCGTGCAGGTCGCGTGTGCCTCCCGCCCGCACCGCAGGACACAGGCGTTGCCGCTCATCAGAGCCAGCGCGACGGCATCCGAGGTGACATTGGGGCGGCTCTCGTATATGATGGCGATCAGCCCGAAGGGCACCCGCACGCGGCATATGGTCATGCCGTTGGGGCGAGTGATCTCCGAGATGACCTCCCCGACGGGATCGGGAAGGCTTGCCACCTCCCGCATTCCCCGCGCCATCCCGTCAATGCGGGACTCGGTCAGGAGGAGGCGATCGGCCATGACCGCCGATACCGTCCCGCTCGCCGCCTCCATGTCCCGGCGGTTGGCGGCCAGTATGTCGGCTGTATGGGCAAGCAGGCTGTCTGCCATAGCATTCAGCAGGCTACTCTTCTGCGCGGTGCTCAGGAGCGCGACACCTCCTGCCGCCCGCTTGGCCTTGACCAGAATATCATGTGTGCTCTGCATCTTCACACCTCCTGTGCCGAGTGCGGTGCCACGAAACGGGTGCCCACCGACCGTCCCTCGGCGATATCGTACAGTAAGAGGGGCTTCTGCCCGTTGGCGATGACCATGTCCACCCCCGCCTCCCCGGCGATCTGCGCCGCGCGGAGCTTGGTCACCATGCCGCCCGTGCCCAGCGCGGTGCCCTTCCCGCCCGCTAAGGACAGGATATGCTCGTCCAGCCGTTCCACGATCGGGATGAGCTTGGCGTCGGGATTCTTGTGGGGGTCGGCATCGTACAGGCCGTCGATGTCGGACAGGAGCACCAGCAGGTCGGCGTGTACGCTGGCCGCCACGGTGGCCGAGAGGGTATCGTTATCCCCGATGACGATCTCCTCGGTGGAGATGGTGTCATTCTCGTTGATGACGGGGAGGATATGGAAGGCCAGCAACCGCTCCAGCGTGTTGTGGAAGTTCTCCTTGCGGGTGGGGTCTTCGATGTCGGGGGCGGTGATGAGCAGCTGTGCTACCGTGTGGCTGTAGGCGGCGAACAGACGGTCGTAGGTGTCCATCAGCTCGCACTGCCCAACGGCGGCGGCGGCTTGCTTGGTCGGCATATCCGAGGGGCGGGCGGGCAGGTTCAGCTTGCCCACGCCCATGGCGATGGCACCGGAGGAGACCAGAATGATCTCGTGTCCGGCGTTCTTCAGGTCACTGATGACCCGACACAGCTCCTCCATGCGGCGGATATTCACCCGCCCGGTAGAGTGTGTAAGGGTGGAGGTTCCGATCTTGATGACGATCCTCATGAGTTTGATCCTTCCTTTTCTGATCCTTGGCGGTGGCTCCGTGTCGGGCACGGCTCACGCCTCCTCGGTCTCGGTCTTTTTCACCGGGTCGATCATATACCGCTGAATGACCGGCCACGCGGCGTAGTTGTAAATAAAGGCTATGACAGCCGGGGCAAACAGGAACACCGCCACGATGGCTCCCGCCGCGATGTTGATCGCCCCGCAGACGATGACCAGTGCTACGCAGAGTGCCAAGAGCACCACGATGCCCAGCAGAGCCATCAGGTTCCGCTTGACCCCCAGCGCGGTGAAGATCAGCGCGTTCTTGAGTATCTTGCGGATGGACATATCAAAGGTGACGAGCATGGTGTAGATATAGAACCGCATGATGCACCAGATGATGAACAGTGCCACGATCATGATATACATGAAGTTGGTCAGTCCCGTGGGCGCGGCATTGTAGAAGTATACGAAGTCAAAGCCCAGCGCGAACATGACGAGGCAGTCCAAGAGCCCCAGAAAGAAGCCCTGCTTGAGGTTGCGGCGGATGGCGTAGACGAAATCCGAGAGGATGAACACGCCGTCACCTTTGACCAGATTCCGCAGGATGAAGGTGGTACCCACCTTCTGCCAGCCGTAGGTGATCACATGGAACAAGAGGAGTGCGCCGATGATCCACCAGATATAGCTGTTGTAGGCATCGATCTCCCCCAACCTGGAGAAAAGACTGAAGAGGGTCGTGCCCGTGGGGGTGGGTGCCGCCGTCTGTGCCCCCAGTAATGTCGGGTACAGCGGAAAATACTGGGCGGGAGCCTTGGGTCCCGACATATAGACGAACACGCAGGCGATGGGGACGAGGTACTGCACCAGAATGAGCAGATTGACCGACACCAGCTTCCAGAACTTCCGTCCAAACAGCTTGAAGAAATACTTCAAGCCGGGCGTGGTGTCCTCGCCCTTTTCCACACCGCGCCCGTCCCGCATGGGATCCAACAGGCGCAAGCGACCCTTCTTTTTCTTGGCACTCATAGTTTTCCAAAACCAACCTTTTTTCAGAATCTTGTCCGCCGTGCGGAGTCAACAGGAAACGATGTAAGAGGTCCATGTATACAGCCCGACCGTCACGGCTCCCGCCGCGCCGACCCCCAGCCAGCCGGTCAGATGCCGCCGCATGAGGGGGGACAGCCCGCGCTGTCCGGGCAGGTGTTGCATGGTCGGATCGGCGACAGCCGCCGCCGTCGCGCGGCAGTGGAGCGACAGGAACAGGCGGAGCAGTAAGCAGACCGCCACCCGCGCCCACACCGTCGGGGCGGACACCCGACACAGGCTCAGGGCACCCAGCGCGGCTCCCTCGCACAGACTGCCGAGCAGGATGGTCATCCCGCACAGCCCTCCCCCGCAACAGCACAGCCCCGCCAGTCCGAACAGGAGCCAGCCGGGGAGCAAGGAGAGCGCGACCCGCAACCAGAACAGGAGTGGATGCAGACCCGCCTGCGGCAGGTGTGCCGCCAACAGCTCCGCCGCCGTGTCGACGGGGAGCGAGGCGCGGCTGAGGAGCCACCCGCCGAGCAATCCCGCGACCGACAGGACAATATCCATGCACAGTGCGGCAGACCATGGGAAGTCCGTCCACCGCCCGAGGGGCGGCGGAGTCGAGGGCGTGTCCGATGTGCGAACGGGCGGGGCGAGCAGGAATGACAGCTTCATAGGAAATACCTCCGTGTGCGCCGGATGGCGCGGCAGTACGGTACAGCCTATGAGCCGAGGGGGTCGAATATGACGGAGCCTACCCCTTCTGTGCGGCGCGGTAGGCCGAAATGCGATCCGAGAGGGCGGCAAAAGCGGCGGTATCCAGCCGCTCACCCCGAATGTCGGCGCGGTGGCCGCATTCCGTGATGATGTCGGTCAGGACATCCTTGGGAATGTCCGAAAAGCCCGCTGACAGGGCATTGGCTAAAGTCTTGCGCCGCTGTTCAAAGGCATAGCGAATGGTGTCAAAGAACAGCTTCTCGTCCAGCGGACGGATCGGAGGCTCCCGCCACAGGCGGATGCGCACCACTGCCGAGTCCACCTTGGGCGCCGGCAGGAAGTTCCCCGCCGGGACACGGAACAGCCGCTCCGCCTCGCCGTAGTAGCCCAGCACTGCCGTAATGGCACCGTAGTCCTTACTGCCCGCGCGGGCGCAGAGACGATCCGCCACCTCGGCCTGCACCATGATGGTGATATTGGAGAAGGGGAGCCCGGATTCCAGAAGTCGCATGAGGATGGGAGTGGTTATATAGTAGGGGAGATTGGCGCAGACCGAGACCTCCCCCTCGGCAAACGAGCTGTCCAACAGCTCGTGCAGATCCGTCTTCATGAAGTCCTGATTCAGCACCTCCACCACACCGGGCGGGCAATCCTGCAAGGTAAAGCGCAGGACGGGGATCAGCCGTCGGTCGATCTCCACCGACAGCACCCGACGGTAGCGCATAGCCAGCTCCTGGGTCAACACCCCGATGCCGGGGCCGATCTCCAGCACGGTCGCATCGCGGGTATCCGAGCAAGCATCCGCAATGTCCTCTACCACGGCGGGATTGGTCAGGAAGTTCTGCCCCAGCTCCTTGCGGAAGGTCATGCCGTAGAGGGACATGACGTCCTTGATCACGCGAGGGTCACACAGATTCACGGCTGTTCCCTCCCCGGCTGTAACGCCTCGGCCTCACGGAGCCACAGCTCCGCCGATGCGTCCGACGGCATCCGCCAATCGCCGCGCGGCGACAGTGCCGCCGATCCGACCTTGGGGCCGTCCGGCAGGCAGGAACGCTTGAACTGCTGGGTAAAGAATCGCCGCAGGAAGATACGCAACCACTTGAGCAGGGTCTCGTCGTCGTACCGATCGCCCAGCGCGTACTGCGCCAGCCGATACAGCTTGCGGGGGCGCGCGCCCTGCCGCAGGAAGTGGTAGAGGTAGAAGTCATGCAGCTCGTAGGGGCCGACCAGATCCTCGGTCACCTGTGCAATGCTCCCGTCCTCCGAGGCGGGCAACAGTTCCGGGCTGACCGGGGTATTCAGAATATCCTCCAGCGCGGCGGCCAGCGCATCCTTGCCCGCCGCCCGCGCCACCTCGGCGGTGTAGCCGACGAGGTCTCGCACCAGCGTCTTGGGGATGGAGGCATTGACGGCATACATGGACATATGGTCGCCGTTGTAAGTCGCCCAGCCCAGTGCCAACTCGGACAAGTCTCCCGTGCCGACCACCAGACCGCCCTCGGCGTTGGCAATGTCCATCAGCACCTGGGTGCGCTCCCGCGCCTGTGCATTCTCGTAGACCACATCATGGCAGGACGGGTCATGTCCGATGTCGGCGAAATGTTGATTGACGGCATCAAAGATATTCACCGTGCGGAAGTTCACCCCCAACTCACGGCAGAGCACCTCGGCGTTGGACTTTGTCCGCGAGGTCGTGCCGAAGCAGGGCATGGTCACGGCGGTGATCCTCTCACGGGCAAGCCTCAATCGGTCGGCGGCGCGCACCATGCACAAAAGTGCCAGACAGGAATCCAGCCCCCCCGAGATACCCACCACAAGGGTCTTGACGTGGGCGGCGGTCACGCGGGTCGCCAGCCCCTCGGCTTGCATGGTCAAGATCAGCTCGCAACGACGGTGCCACTCGGCGCTGTCGGACGGCACGAAGGGATGCGGGTCGATATGCCGTGTCAGCGAGGTCACGGTCTCCTCCAGTTCGAAGTAAGCCTCCGACAGGTTGCCGGTCTCGCGGTTATCAAACGTATTCATACGGCGGCGGTCGTAAGTCAGCCGTCCGAGATCCAGCTCGGTGATCAGCAGGTCGACCCCGGAGAAGGGCTGACTCTCGCAAAGGATGCTCCCGTCCTCGGCGATCAGGGAGTGGCCCGAGAAGACCAGATCGGTGGTGGACTCCCCCGCGCCGCAGTTGGCATACAGGTAGGCGGCATTCAGCCGTCCCGACTGCCCTGCGATCAGGGTGCGGCGGTACCCCGCCTTGCCCACCGTCTCGTTGGAAGCGGAGGGGTTGCAGATGACGGTCGCGCCCGCCGAGGCCGCCGCCGCAGAGGGCGGCAGGGGTGCCCAAAGATCCTCGCATATCTCCACGGCCAGGCGGAAGCTCGGCATATTCGTGCAGACGAACAGCTGCTTGGTACCGAAGGGGATATAGGCACCATCCAGCTCAAAGACCAGCTCCTCGGTCGGGGCGGGGGTAAAATACCGCACCTCGTAGAACTCCGCGTAGTTGGGAATATGGGTCTTGGGAACCAGCCCCAGCACCTGCCCGCCCTTGCAGACAGCGGCGCAATTATAGAGCTTGCCCGCGAGGGAGATGGGCAGACCCACCACCGTGACCATGTCCAAGTCCGCCGTCATGGCAACGAACTGCCGCAGGGCATCCAGTGCGCCATCCAACAGGATATCCTGCAGGAACAGGTCGCCGCAGGTGTAGCCGGTCAGGCACAGCTCCGGGTAGACCAGCAGCTTGACCCCCGCCTCGGCGGCCTTGTTCGCCGCCTTCACGCAAGCTTCTGCATTATATACGCAATCCGCGACCCGCACGTCGGGGCGCGCGGTCGCCACCTTGATAAAACCGTCTTTCATACTGATACAGGTTCCTTTCCAAAATCATATCGCTCAAAGAGCGACCGTTGGGGTCATTCCTCGGGCGGAGTGACCCTCCAATGCTCCGGTGCAAGGGCTCCTTTCGCCCTCCGTTATAGCAGGTCGCCATCCCGACGGCAAGCAACTGTCTGTTGCCCCCCGCAGGACGATCACTTCATCCACTTCTCCGCCCGCTTTTGCCACTTGAGCCGATACAATATCGCGATCCGGTCGATCAAGAGGTCAAAGAGGAAGAAGGTCAGGACACACAGCCCCAGCATGATCCAAATGAGGGTATGGGAGGCACCCTCCTCGCCGAGTCCGCGCTGGAATACGTCCATGATACTGCCGCTCCCGCCCATCATCAGGAGCCAAAAGAAGAGGAGGTAGACCGCGATGGCCGCCGTGATGATACAGAGCTTACAGAGGAAGGCCACCGAGCGGGGCAGCTTGTCCACCTGCCGCTTGACCACGGGGTAGTACCCGAGGAGACAGGCAAAGAGCCACGGTGCCAGACTCTGCGGCATCAGGATCAGCCCCAGAGCCGAGGTCACCCCCCAGCAGAGCAACGTGTAGCGACTCCCGTAGCGGTAGAACACCGGCAGGAACAGAATGGCCGCCACCGTAGCGCAGGTAATGTCGAAGGTCTCCAGCACCGCGCCCAGCCCCAGCATGACGGTGCCCATGGCACAGAACAGACTGCACACCGCCAACCGATAGGTGGTGCGGGAGCGGCGACTGCGCCCGCGGCGGGGGGGCGGCCTTGACGGATCCATATCAGCCATAGCTTACCCTCAGCAGTGCCGCGTGTTACAACACAGGTTCAGGCAGAGAAGCCCTGTGCATATATCGCAGACCGAACAGCCGTCGTTCTGTGCGCCGCCCGTGCCGCCGGTCTGCATCTGCGCCCGCAGGTTGGTCTGCGCCGCGCGGTATTCCTGATTCTCGGGATCCATCCCGCAGGCCGTGTCAAAGAACTGCTGGGCATCCACATAGTACCGCCGCCTCAGCGACACACAGCCCATGAGAAAATACCACTCGGCCGAGCGCTGACTGTCGGGCATGGAGACCAGTACCTGATACGCCTCACTGATCCGCCCTGCATTGATCAGCTGACGCACGACCGAAAATTGCTCGGAGTAGGTGCCCCGATAGCTGCTCTGTCCTGCTCCGTAGCCGCCGGAGGAGCCGGTACGGGTACCGCCCGCCGTGCCGCCCGAAGCACGCATCTTCTTGATCTCGTCGTAGGCCTCGTTGATCTCCTTCATCTTCTCGCTCGCCAGGTCGGAAAGGTCACTGTCCCGATACTTGTCGGGGTGATACTTCCGCGCGAGGTTGCGATAGGCGGTCTTGATCTCCTCGTCGGTGGCGGTCGGTGCTACGCCCAGCACCTGATATGGGTCTTTCATGTACCTGTTTACCTCTTACCTTTTCGTTTTTTCGGCTCGGGAAAAAGTGTCTGTCGGGCGACGCGCGGCATCCCCTCGGAGAGGATATTGCGGAGCACGCCCTCGACATCTCGGTCGCGTATGTCCAGCAGATCCAGCGCATCCGATATGCACCGACTCTCATACAGGAGCGAGAGCCGTATCTCCTCGCGGGTCTCCTCCGACAGCTCCGTTCCTGCATCTCGGCACAGACAGCGGAAGGGGTTGTAGCGACCCAGCCGTACATCCTCCGCGTAGTCGTCGGCGGCATCCAGAATGTATATCCACCGCCCGGTATGCAGGGCGACCTCCTCGGCGATACGCGCCCGTCCCCCGTCAAGCCCCCATGTAAGAAGCCCTCCCAAAAGCTCCCCAAAGAGCTGTGCCGGGGCATCCACCGACGGGGGACATTCCTGCTCCAACTCCCCCAGCCGCTTCATGTGCAGAGCAATGGAGGCGTCCAAAGCGGCTCCGTCCGTCCCCTCGGAGGCGGATGGGTCGCACAGGTTGCGGTGCAGGGCACGGCGGCGTGCTCCGCCCACCAGCGGGGTCGCCAACAGGGCACGGATATACTTCCCTCCGCGCTCGTCCTGCTTGTCGTCCTCCAGCTTGTGCCAAGCCAGAAGCGAGGCGGAGATCGCGGTCAAGCGCAGAGCGGGGGTCTCGTCCGCCACGGGGCGGCGGTGGGTGGGGTGTGCCACACATCGCCGCGGCTCCAAGGTGACCGTCTCATCGGTGATGGCCATACGCATCAGAGCCATAAAGGCAAAATCATAGCTGAGCATCAATCGGGAGCACTGCCCGGTGCACTTGCCCTGCGCACGGCACAGGCCGCAATATACGCCCTGATAGCAGTCCAGCTCCCGCAGCTTCAGCTCCGGCTCGTATGCCCGCACATATCCGAACAAAGCGCACCCTCCCTCTGCCAAAAGATATTCATTGTATTGTAACGCAAAATCGTCGGCAAAACAACCGAAATAATGTAAATTTTCCTCGGCAGGGGCACTTTTCTCGAGTCTGCGTGAAAAATTTACATTTTCAGAACAGTTTGTTTGCTTGAGGGGAACATTTGGCGTGTAGAATAAGGCATACGTTGTACGGTCTCCTTCGTACATCTCGGATTAACGCCTATCCATCACCGAAAGGTCTCCTTTACAATGGGTCTTACATATATGCATACATACGTTATCATCCCCTTCTACCGACCGGCAGAAAAGGGATTCCTTAACTTGATCACGCAGATCTGCGACAAGGGATATATTCCCGTTCTCATCAACGATGCCTCCCCCGATGCGGCTCTCGCCCCCCTCGGGCAGCCTGACCCCCGCATGATCCTGCTCCACCACGAGCGACATCAGGGGCGTGGTGCCGCTATCCGCACCGGTCTTGCCTATATCCGTGACCATCTTCTCCCCGAAGACCACCCGCAGGAGAGCGAGTCGGAGGTCTCCGCTCCCCGCGATACCGCCTATATCGCCGTTATGGCGACCAGCTCGCACTTTTCTTTGGATGACCTGGAATGCCTGCTGGAGACCGCCCGTCTCCCCGGAAACGCTCGCCGCCTGACCGTCGGCGTTCACCACCCGGATCGGAAGCGTTCCCTGCTCTCCCGCGCCTGGAACGGCAGCGTTCACCTGCTCTTTCACGCCCTCGTTCACGCGCACGTCCCGACCGACATGACGGGATTGCAGGTCTTCTCGGCCGACTTCCTGCCCCACCTTCTGGAGCTTGAGGGGGACCACGCCGACTACGACCTGCGCTTGCTCCATCTCTTTTCAAAAAAAGGGGACGGCTTTTCTGAGGTCGTCCTGCAGGGAGAGGCTCCCCCTGCGCGGAAGAATCGGCACATCGTGCTGGACACAGCGCGGCTCTACCAGCATCTGTTGCGCTTCACTGCCAGCTCCCTGTTCTCCTTCCTCTTGGAGTATGGGCTGTTCTGTCTGCTCCACTACCTGCTCCGTGACGAACTGCCGCTGGTCGGTGACCTGATCGCCACGATCGCGGCGCGAGTCTTCGGGAACGGTGTCAACTATGTCGTCAACTGCTTCTTCGTCTTCCGCCGCAAGCCCGAACGCAACAGTGTCCTGCAATTCGCGGGGCTGACCGGTGCCTCCATCGGTCTGTCGGCACTGGCACTGTACCTCTGGAAGCTGACCCGCCTGCCTGTGCCTATCTGCAAGATATTGGCAGACCTGTGCGTATTCGTGGTCAACTATATCGTGCAGAAAAAGCTGATATTCCGCAAGAAAAAGCCATCGGCAGGGGAAAATACTTCTCCGACCGATTAAGGACCCTCCGACACAGCCGTCGGAGGGCTTTTTTCTTTTCTCGCCGTGCTCGACAAAAAAGGCTTGTCCTCGCGCCCCTCTCGTGCTATGCTGTCCTTACGGAAAACGGGTCATACACCCGAGAAGGAGGAATACATATGACACGAAACCATGCAGGTTACCACCACTTACGCTCACTTGCGACGGTCGCCGCGCTGCTCTCCCTGTTGCTCTGCGGATGTGCAGCAGGGTCATCTGCGGGAGGAGCTATGGACGAGCTTTCAGGCGAGGCGAGTCAATCACCCGCAACGCAGCATCGGGAGACGATGTCGGAAGCGGTGAAAGAGCCGCCGGAGACAACACCTCCCGACAAGCAAGCCCCGTCGGATGTCGACGGCGAATCCCTCCGCACCTACTACGAGGAGCGCATCCGCGAGCTGCAGGATACCCTCATGGAGGAGCGGCTGGATCGGTACATCTCGGACTTTGCGTACAAGGAGCGGATCGCTGCCCTGCAAAAGGAGCTGCTCCTGATGAGCGCAGGCAAGGAGCTGGAGACCACCATCCCGGTCTCGGGGGAGACGGATGCCGCAGGCCGACCGACCCCCGAGCCCATCGTCAAGCCGACTCCCCTCCCGACCTCGACCTACCGCTACAGTCTGCAGGACGGGCAGGTGACCATCCACGAATACCTGGGCGGGAGCGGCACCGTCACCCTGCCGTCCGAGATCGACGGCTATCCCGTGGTCGCCATCGCGGACGGAGCCTTTCGCGGACAGGACATCACCGGGGTGATCCTGCCCGACACGCTGGAGAGCATCGGCTGGTTCGCCTTTGCCGGGTGTGTGCGGCTGGAGACGGTCGTGCTCCCGCGCTCGGTGCAGGGTATTGCCTACGGTGCCTTTGATCATTGCACCCACCTGACCATCCTCTGTGCAGAAGGGAGCTACGCGGCACGCTGGGCGGCAAGCTACGGGCTGGAGGTGCAGTACATGGATATATAAAGGGTGATCACGCAGTATTTTCCCGCGAAATACTTGACAACCCGCCCAAGCTGTGGTATATTTATCGTAATAAACCACAAAGCATTGGAGGACTCTACCATGAGCACGATCTCCCGCCGCCTGACCGCGTGGATAGCCATATCCGCCCTGCTCCTGACTTCCCTGCTGTGCCTGACCCCGCTCGGGGTGTCGGCCGAGCCCATCCTGACCACCGACAAGACCACCTACAACGAGGGGGAGGACATCCTCGTGACGGCGGTCGGCTCCGGCGCCGACTGGGTCGGGCTGTATCCCGCCGGCGATCCTGTCCCGGGGAACGGGAACCCCTCTGTCCTCTGGTACTATGTCGCCCGTGACGGTAACATCTCCGGGACGGCTAAGAACATCCGTCGGGCGGAGTATTCTGCTTCAAGTCGGGCGGACTACCTGAGCATTCCCGCCGGGGACTACATCATCTACCTCTGCGCCAATGACGGCTACAGTGTCCTCGCGCAGGTCAAGATCACGGTGTGTCCCACCGACGGCTCGGATGCACCTCCTGCCGCTCCGTCCTCGGCTGTCTACACCTCCGCTGACCTCGGTGCCGGTCGCGCCGACGGAAAGCTGACCGTCACGCGGGGAGAGGGGCTTGCCCCGACCTCCTACATCGCCTACTGGGCGAATGAGAACGGCCGTCTGGAGGGCTGGAGCGAGGCCACCACCTTTGTCTGCAGCGGCGAGACCACCACGGCCTCTTTAGCCGCCAACACCCTGATCCCCGCAGGTGCCGACCGCCTTCTGGTCTATGGCCTGACCCGCTACGCGCAGTCCGAGACCTTCGCCGTGGCCATGCTTCCCGAGGGCGCGGCGGATTTCGATCCGGGCGAGCTGTTGGGTGAACTGCAGGTCATGAGCGACATCCACATCAACGCCTCGGACTCCCACCTGCACAATCAGCACTTCGCCGCCGCACTGGAGGACATCAAGACCCTGTCTCCCAACAGCATGGGGCTGTTCATCAACGGAGACATCGCCGACCACGGTCAAGCGGTAGAGTACTCTGCCTACCGACGGCTCCTGAAGCGGGCGGGTGACGGCATCCCGCCGACATACGCCGCCATGGGCAACCATGACTTCAACGGCGGTCTGAACGCCGCCGGGCAGATCCGCCAATTCCTGGACGGGACCGGCAACGATTCCGAGACGGTATGGTTCGACCGCTGGATCAACGGGTATCACTTCATCTTCCTCAGCGGCGAGGCCGCGGGCGGGAACGCCGAGCTGTCCCGCACCCAGCTGGACTGGCTGGACGAGACTCTGGCCAAGGATCGTGTCGAGGGGCGGCCGTCCTTCGTGTTCCTGCACCAGGGCTTGATGAACACCGTCGCGGGTACCTTCCAGTACCAGAACTGGCACGGTGTCAACCAGTCCGCCGAGATGCGCCGCATCCTCAAGAAGTACCCCGAGGCCGTGCTCTTCTCGGGACACAGCCACTGGACCTTCGAGTCCGAGATGACGGTCAAGCCCGCTGATGACGAGCTGCCCACCGTGGTCAGCACCGCCTCCTGCGCCTACCTCTGGGACGATACCTGCATTGCGACCAACGTCGGCATCACCGGCTCGGAAGGCTTCTACCTCTACCTGTACGAGAATTACATGATCCTGCGCGGACGCAGCTACGACCGCGGCGAGTGGATCGGCTCGGCGCAGTTCATCGTAACCCTCAAGGAGCCCGGCGAGTCCACCCTGCCGGGCACCGAGCCTGTGACCGAACCTGTGACCGAACCCGTGACCGAACCCGTGACCGAGCCTGCAACGCAACCCGAGACCGCCTCCGAGCCTCAGTCCGAGA
>CAYXBU010000003.1:43876-57454 GCA_964463245.1 uncultured Clostridium sp.
CCCGTGACCGAGCCTGCAACGCAACCCGAGACCGCCTCCGAGCCTCAGTCCGAGAGCGGCACCGCCGCCGCGACCACCACCGAGGCGGTCACCACCGAGACCCCGACCGATCCCGCATCCGCCCCTGCATCCGACACTGCCGCCGCGACCACGGCGACCGCCTCCGACGGATGCGCCTCGGTATGCGGCGCCGCAGGGATCCTCCTGCTCACCTGCGCGGCGGGCGTTGCCCTCTGCCGCAAGCGCGGACAGGTGTGATCGGGTCACCATCCCGCATAAAAACTCCCGCCCTTCCGGAAAATTCCGGTTGGGCGGGAGACTTTTTCATTTTGCGAGGATGACCCGACCGGGGATCAGCATCTCCCCCTCGGTCGCCGTGATCGGCGCGGGTTGGGTGTCGGTCTCGGCGGGAGCCGTCACGGGGCTTGTCTGCACATATGCCATGTAGAAGCCGGGGCGGGTGATGCCGATCCTGGACTCCTCATCGTATGCCGTCATTTCCCCATCGACACAAGCCTGTCCCCAGACCGTGATGCGGTCACCCGGCAACAGGCGTCGCGTGTCCTCCACGCGGCAATCCAGAAGCAACAGCTCCACGGAGGGATTCCCGGGATCGCGGCAGAGGTAGTAGGGAGCCTCGCAGGCATCGATCGAGGGGATGTACCGCACCACGGTAAGCTCCATGGTGTAGTAGCCCTCGGTCGCGCCGCAGCGGTAGTAGTCCTCCGGCTCTACGGCCTCGCAGGTCGCTTTGTACTCATCCTCGGACAGGTCGGTGTTGATATACGACTCATCGGCACAGCCGTTCAGCAGGAGGTCTCCCACGCCGAAGTAGAGGAAGAAGATGTACAAGGCTCCCACCACGCAGAAGATCACCTTCCAACGAGTTCGGTACGGACTGGCCAGGAACAGCACAAGGCCTGCCGGTGGCATCCACAGGGTCATGATGAGGATGAACCACCAGGAGTGGTACCACGGGATGAACTGCACCCGCCCGCTCGTGTTGGTGTGTTTCCTCTTTTTCTTGGGCGCAGCGCGCACACCGGCGCGCATTTCCGGCGGGCATTCCTTGCCGCACAGCGGGCAAGCGTCGGTAGCGAAGTAGCAGCCGCAATCCGGGCATTTGTTGAGATCCGAGCGGTCGAGATCGTCCTCCGGATCAAAGGCACCTAACATTCGTCCCATTTGTTTTTCCTTTCTTTATCGGGGGTAGTCATGACCACAGCGCAGGTATCTGTGAAATCACTTCTTCGGCGAGCCCTCGCAGAAGTAGGCGGCTTCCATATCGGCGGCACAGAGCGCGTAGGCCAAGGGGAACATCTCCAATGCCTTCCCCACGTTGCCCGCATCCTCGTTGCCGGAGAAGCCCATGTGGTAGCGGATGGCGAAGGCCTCGTCGCGGGTCAGGCGCATGAAGCCCGAAACGATGTAGACCGATTTCTCGCCGTGCCCGTAGGGCAGATTATCCTCGATGGTGTAGTAGGGCACCTGCTCCCACTTGCCCTGCTCGTTCTTGGCGTTGCGAAAGCTGACCTTATAGAAGTTGACCTTGCAGAGGTCATGCAGAAGGGCGGCGATGGCGATGCTCTCCGCAGGGTAGTTGATGCCGTAGACCTCCTTCATGCGGGGTCGTGCCAGGATGTCGCAGAGGCAGTCATACACGTTCAGGCTGTGCTGGCACAGGCCGCCCTCGTAGTTGCCGTGGTAGCGGGTGGAGGCGGGAGCCGTGAAGAAATCCGTGCTCTCAATGTAGGCAAAGAGGCGGTCTGCCCCCTCGCGCTTGATGGTCGACTTGAATATCTCGGTGAAGCGACGGCGATTCTCGGCCGCCTTTATCTCTTGGGGATTCACATCGGACATGGTCTTGCTCCTTTCAATACAATGGTGTGATCAGACCTCGATCTACGCCAGACTCTCGGTCATGCGGGAAGCATTCTTGCGCCGGATCAGCTGACGATAATTGTACCCACAGCAGACAAAGTGCACACCGGCGGTAATGATCCAGGATATGGGATAGCTGACATACAGGAGGAAGATATTCGTCGGGTCAAGCGGGCAGATGCAGTAGATCCAGAAGATACGGAAGGCACAGGAGCCCATTAAGGACACGATCATGGGCAGGATGGTCTTGCCCATGCCGCGCATGATGCCGCACCCGACATCCATCAGGCCGCAGAGGAAGTAAGTCGTGCCCATAATCCACAAGCGGTTCATGCCCGCCTCGATGACAGCCTCCTTATTCTCCCCCGTGGCGAAGATCAGGAGCAGCTTGTCGCCAAACACGACCAGCACCACCCCCAGGCTGATCCCGATGACCGAGACCAGCGCGACCGCCGTGAAGGATATCTTCTTGATCCGCTCGTAGGTGCCCGCACCCACATTCTGCCCCACGAAGGTCAGAGCGGCGGTGTAGACCGAGTTCATGGCAGTATACAGGAAGCCGTCCAAGTTGCTCCCGTAGGCGTTTCCGGCTACGACAATGTCCCCGTAGCCGTTGATGGTAGACTGGATCAGCACATTGGACAGCGAGAACAGCGAGCCTTGTAACCCGGCGGGCAGACCCACCACCACCATGCGACGGAGGCGTTCCTTGTCTAAGGCGAAGCCGGTCACGCGGCAGGGTCCCTCCTCCCGCAGCATATGCACGAGGATCAGCCCGGCGGCTATGTACTGGGAGACGGCGGTCGCAATGCCGACCCCCATCGCGCCCAGGTGGAAGCCCGCGACCATGACGATGTTCAGAATGACATTCGCCACACCTGAGATGGACAGGAAGATCAGCGGGTGGCGGGTGTCGCCGTTCGACCGCTGGATGGCGGCCAGGTAGTTAAAGAGCAGACAGCCCGGCATACCCACGAAGTAGGCCTTCATGTAGGGGACGGCACGCGGAAGGATATTCTCGGTCGTGCCCATGAGGGACAAGAGCGGCTCGGCCATGAAAAAGCCGAAAATACCCAGCAGGACACCGCCGATCAGCGAGACCGACAGTGCGGTGTTGGCCAGTCGGCGGACGGCATCATACCGTTTCGCACCGATATCCTGTGCTGCGATCACGCCTGCACCCACCGCAAGACCCATGAACAGGTTGACGATGAGGTTGATGAGTGAGCCGCAACAGCCGACTGCGCCGCCCTCCAGCTCGGATTGTGCCCCGCCGAACTGCCCGACCACCGCCACATCCGAGGCGTTGAACAGGAGCTGGAGCACACCCGTCGCCAGCACGGGCAAGGTAAATTTGATCATGCGCCCCAGTATGGGGCCTTCGGTCATATTGATCTCGGTCTTTGCCATGAAACAAGAGTCCTCTCTATCTGTATCCGAAAACCTGCATACGAAAGGGCTCGTATGCACAAGCTACCGTTGTATTATACTACCTTCCAACGGGAAAGTCAAGCCATTTGATGAAAACTTTCCGTGTCCTGCCCGACTGCCGAAAAATTTTCAAAAAATGCCCCGCCCCGCAGAAACTGTAACACATGAGAGACGGGAAAACGGAGCAGGATAAGACAGCGGACGATCGACGCATACCGCGGCGCGGGAGAGTCGATGTGCGCGGAACATCCATTCTCTTTTCGGAAAGGCGTATGCGAAATGAACAGATTCAGACGATATATCGGACAGCATATAAAAAAGGGAGTCCTGTTGATCTCGACCCTGCTCCTCTGCCTCTGCTTGCTGACGGTGGCCGCGCTCCCGGTCGGAGCCGTCGGCTCCCCCCGCGAGGTACTGGTGGGTGGAATGCCCTTCGGGGTCAAATTCTACACCGACGGAGTGCTGGTCGTGGGCTTTTGCGACGTGACGCGAACCGACGGCAAGACCTGCAACCCGGCGCGGGAGGCGGGCTTGAAGCCGCGAGACGTGATCACGCATCTGGGCGGCAAGCCGCTCTCGGGTGCGGCGGAGCTGACGGCGGCGGTGGAGAATTGCGGCGGAAAACCGCTCTCCCTGACGGTTCGCCGCAAAGCGGACAGCGACCACCGCGAGACCTCGGCAACGGTGCAGGTCACGCCCGTGCTCTCGACCGCCGAGAACCGCTACAAGACCGGCATCTGGGTGCGGGACAGCGGCGCGGGTATCGGCACCGTGACCTTCATCATACCGGGGACTCAGGCCTTCGCGGGGCTGGGGCACGGCATCTGTGATGGTGACACCGGCGACCTCATCCCCATGCAGCGCGGGCAGGTGACCGACGTAACAGTCAGCGGCATCGACCGCGGCATCCCGGGGGAGCCGGGTGCCATCAAGGGGTATTTCAACCCCGGAAAAACCGGTACGCTGGTGGGCAACACCGACTGCGGCGTGTTCGGCATCCTGAGTCAGCTGCCGGGGGAGCGAACAGTCCTCCCGGTCGCGGATCGGAACGAGGTTCGCGAGGGGGAGGCGACCCTGCGCTGTACCCTGGATGACGGGAAGATCGGAGAGTACACGGTCAAGATCTCGGGGATCGACAAGAGTGCCGAAGGCTCTAAGTGCTATACCGTGACCGTGACCGATCCCGCCCTGCTGGAAAAGACCGGCGGCATCGTGCAGGGCATGAGCGGAAGTCCCTTGGTGCAGAACGGGAAATTGATCGGAGCCGTGACTCATGTCCTCATCCACGACCCCACGACCGGCTACGGCATCTTCATTGACAATATGCTGCGGGATATGCCGGATCTGTTAAAATAAACGGCAAAGGAGAAGAGGGGTCTTCCGAATGAAGCCCCTCTTTTCGGATCATTTACTGTGCCCGACACGCCTCTGCGACTCGATCCACAAAGCCGCCTGTGCAGAGCTGAGCAAGCCGTGCCGCCATCTGCTCCACCGCCTCGCCTGTCGCCGAGCCGTGCCCCTTCATGACCGGCTTGCGGACACCCAGAAGCAGTGCCCCGCCCTGGGTGTTGTAGTCATACTTGCGGCGCACGGTCGCCAACACCTCGGTCACGGCGGGCTGATCCAGCCCGGCGGCGGTCAGCCCGGCGGCGACCTCGTCCAGTGCCGCCTTGGCACTTCCCTCGATGGATTTGAGCAGGATATTCCCGTGGAAGCCGTCGCAGACGATCACGTCCGTCTCCCCGCGCAGTGCCGAGGTGCCCTCGATGTTGCCGATGAAGTTCAACCGAAGCCCTTCCAGCAGGATATGCGCCTCCTTGACCGCCTCACAGCCCTTCTTTGGCTCGGCTCCGTTGGACAGGAGGGATATGCGCGGCTCAGCACAGCCGATACAACGCATATATGCATCCCCCAGCCGTGCGAAGGTGGGGTACAGCTCGGGGCGGCTGTCGATGTTAGCACCGCAGTCCAAGAGGAGGAGCGGATCGCCGTGCAGGTCGGTCAGCTCCACCGCCAGGATGGGGCGCAGGCGCGGGAGCTTGCCTACGATCATGATGGAGCAGACCAGCACTGCACCGGTCGCGCCGCAGGTGATGACCCCGTCGGCTCTTCCCTCCCCCGCCAGCCGCAGTGCCGTGCACAGGGAGGCCTCGGTGTCGGTGTAGGCCTGCATGGGGTCGTCGTTATTGGAGAGTGCGACCGGGGCGTGGCAGATCTCATACCGCTCGGTCGGTATGTCCTCGCCGCACGAGTCCAGCACGGCTCGGATCACATCGGCGTGGCCGCAGAGGTAGAGGAACAGTTTGGGGTCTTGTGCCAGCGCACGAACCGCCCCGCGGCACAGCTCCTCCTCGGGGGTGTCGGCACCCAGCAGATCAACAGACAAACGAACGGTGGTCATGTTTCTTCTCCTCTCGTATATTCATTGATTCCATGTTGTCCTGCATCGAAAAAAGTTCTGAGAGGGGGTCAGGGGGAGAACTCTTTCAAGAGTTCTCCCCCTGCGTGTCCTCTGCGCCCCCGCGCTCGCGCTCCTGCCGCCACACATTCTCCAGAATGGTGCGGTAGGTATCGGGCGAGAAGGGCGGGCGGGTCGCGGTGGCGATGGTCTCGGGGGAGAGACTGCCCGTGCGGGCAAGCTCCTCCCCAGCGGCGGTAAAGCGGGACAGGATGCGCGAGAGGCGAGAACCACCGTGATCCGCCATGGTCTTGAACTGGGGGCAGAACAGCGCGATATAGTTCCCGACCCCACAGATCAGATCAAACTCCCGTCGGATGGGCTCATAGACCACATCGGTCTCGTTGTAGGCACAGCCCGAGAGCAGGATCAGCCGCTTATGCTCCATCGGGTAGCGGAATTCATGCGCGGGGGAGCCGTCGGTCGGGGCGTTCTGACCGTGGTAGGCATAGACCAGCGATAGCAGACGATCCAGCGCGACCTTCATCTGCCCCGGCATCCCGAAGTAGTAGAGCGGAAAGCTACACAGGATCACATCCGCCTCCAGTATCTTCTGCTTGAGCATAGGGATGTCGTCGTTCTTGATGACACACTCCCCCTCGGTGCGCCCCCAGCAGGACAGGCACCCGGTGCAGGGAGTGATCCGCAGGGAGGAGAGGTGCAGGGTCTCGCAGGTGTATGCCCCGCCCTTCTGCATCCCCTCAACAAAGGCATTCGTGGCCAGCAGAGTGGTGCTGGCGGCACGGTGGGGGCTGGCGTTTACCACCAGCAGGCGTTGCGCCTGCGGCTTACTTTCCATGGAAATGCCACCTGTGAGTGCGGGGCGCGGGTGCACCCTCCACGGCGTAGGCCTCGTACCGTCCGATCTTGCGGTACTTCTCGGTACGCTCAGCCAGCAGCTGCTCGGCATCCAGATGAGACAGGGACTTCAGCTCGCGGTGAAGCTCCCGCCCCAGCTTACGCATGAAGGCCTCCCGCGCCGCAGGGTCGGCAAAATTCGGCTCGGCTATCTTCTTCTCGATGATGCCGAACTCCAGCAGATCATCCGCCGACAGGCGCAGGTGCTCGGCCGCCTCGGGGGCGCGCTTGGGATCCTTGAACAGGATGCTGGCGCAGGACTCGGGGGAGATGACCGAGTAGTAGGCATTCTCCAGCATCCAAACGCGGTCGGCGACCGCCAGTGCCAGCGCACCGCCACTGCCGCCCTCGCCGATCATGACCGTGATGATGGGGGTCTTGACCGCCGACAGCTCGTACAGGTTCCGCGCGATGGCCTCCCCGGCGCCCCGCTCCTCGGCTCCCTTGCCGCAGTTCGCGCCCTGGGTATCCACGAAGCAGACCACCGGGCGGTGGAACTTCTCGGCCTGCTTGATCAAGCGCAGAGCCTTGCGGTAGCCCTCCGGCAGGACACACCCGAAGTGGCGGTCGATGCGCTCCATCAAGTCCCGCCCCTTGTCGATGCCGATGACTGTGACCGGTATGCCGTCCAGCCACGCGATACCGCCGATCACCGCGTGATCGTCCCCAAAGGTGCGGTCTCCGTGCAGCTCGCAGAAATCCGTAAAGATGTTGCCCGACTCGATATAGTCGATGGCCGTCGCCCGCCCGTTCTTGCGGGTCAGACAGATGCGGTCGTAGGTGCTGAGTGCTGTATGCACAGCCTGATTCGTATCCATATAGCTGCCTCCTTAGTAGCCGTGCAGGGACAAGAGCAAGGACAAGTGCGCGGGTTGCTCCGCCCGCGGAAGGATCTCGTCAATAAAACCGTTTTCCAGCTGGAACTCGGCGGTCTGGAAGCTGTCGGGCAGGGTCTCACCGGTCACCTGCTCCACCACTCGCCGTCCCGCAAAGCCGATGCGTGCGCCCGGCTCGGCGAAGATGATGTCCCCCAGCATGGCAAAGCTGGCGGTCACGCCGCCCATGGTCGGGTCGGTCAGGCCTGCGATGTACAAAAGTCCCGCATCACTGTGCCGCTTGACCGCCGCCGAGGTCTTGGCCATCTGCATCAAGGACAGCATCCCCTCCTGCATCCGCGCTCCGCCCGACACCGTGTAGCCGATGACAGGCAGACGGTTCTCGGTCGCATACTCGAACAGAGCCGTGATGCGGTCCCCCACGACCGTGCCCATCGACCCCATCATGAAGGCGGCATCCATGACGAACAGAGCCGTCCTGTGACCGCCGATCCCGGCGGTACCGCAGAGGACGCCCTCGCTCTCGTGGCTCTTCTGCCGCGCCGCCTCGTACTTGCCCTTGTAATCCGGGAAGTCCAGCGGGTCGGTAAAGACCTCCTCCGAGAACAGCTCACGGAAGCTGTCGGGGTCAGTCAAGTGCGCCACGCGGGCGCGTACCGGCATGGTGTGGCAGTGCCCGCAGACGGGGCAGATGTAGGCGTTCGCCTGCAGGTCGGCGGGCGCGACGGCTCCCCCACACCCCGGGCAGGGGCGGGTCGCCGTCGCGGCGGCCTTGCTTTCGGTTGCAGAAACGGTCATGATGAGGCATTTCCTCCTAAATTTGCAATAATTGTTTTCCGGGGGAAACTTTCTGAAGGAAGTCTCCCCCCCGCTCCTCTCCGCGCTCCTTACCCCAACAACTCCCGACACACCGCCTCAAAGGACACCATGTCGTTGACGGTCAGGGCGCGCGCCTCAGGGAGAGTGCGACCGACGAAGCCGGTCAGGGTCTTACCCGCGCCGACCTCCACGAAGGTGGTGATGCCCTGCTCCCACATGGCACGGAGGGTCGCCTCCCAGCGAACGGGCGAGCAGACCTGACGGCTCAGGCGATCCGTGATACCCGCGCGGTCGACGGGGTACGGCTCGGCGTTAAGGTTGGCGTAGAGCGGGATGGTCGGCGCATGGATATCCGCACCGTCCAGCGCGGCACGGAGCACAGGCTCCACCGCCGCCATGTAGGGGGTATGGAATGCCCCGCTGACCGGCAGCTTGACCGCCCGTCCGCCCGCCGCCTTGATGGCGGCGCAGAAGTCGTCCATTTGGGCGGTACTGCCCGCGCAGGAGACCTGTCCGGGGCAATTGTAGTTGACAGGCCAGACCTCCGAGAAGTCGGCACAGACCGCCTCCACGGTCTCGGGCGGGAGTTTGAGAGCGGCCGCCATACCGCCGGGGTGCTTCCCGGATTGCCATGCCATGACCTCCCCGCGCAGGCAGACGAAGCGGAAGGCCTCCTCCGCATCCATCACCCCCGCAAAGGCGGCGGCGGGTATCTCCCCCAACGAGAAGCCCGCCACGGCGACCGGGGTCACACCCGCCGCACGAAGGGACTCAGCAATAGCGAGATCCGTCAAGAACAGGCAGGGCTGGGTGTTAGCGGTCTGTCCGATGAGACTGCCGTCGGTACAGCTCCCGGTGCCGAAGCAGATGTCCGTGATGCCGGTACGCAGGGACTCCCCCATCGCAAAGATATTCCCTGCCGCCGGGACAGCCTCGGCGATATCCTTGCCCATGCCGACGGTCTGTGCGCCCTGTCCCGCAAACAGGAACGCGACCTTGCTCATATCGGTGCTCATGCTTGCTCCTCCGTTCCGATGCTCTCCAGAGCCGCCTTATCCATAGCCGTAAAGGACAGGCTGCCGCGGCTCCGCAGCTGACCATCCACCGTGACGGTCGCATCAAAGCTGATCAGCGGCCCCGAACCGCTCTTTTTGGTGACCGTGACGGTCATCACATCCCCCGGGATGATAGGGCGCAGGAACTTGAACTGATCCACCTTGAGCAGGACGTACAGTTTATCTTCAGCACTGCCCTCGGCCTCCACGGTCAGGGAGCAGAGCTGGGCGCAGGTCTCCACGATCAGAACCCCCGGCAGAAGCGGGGTTCCCGGGAAGTGCCCCGCGAACCACGGGTCGTTGATGGAGACGGTCTTACTGCCCACGGCCGACACGCCGGGGGTCAGCTCCAGCACCCGCTCGATCATTTGGAAGGGCGGGCGTTGCTTGAGGCGGGTATTGACAGCGTAAATGTTCATCATAGCGACAGACCTCCGTCCATGGTCAGCACCTGCCCTGTCATGTAGGCACAGGCATCCGAGGCCAGCATGGAGACCACCGCCGCGACCTCCTCCGGCTTACCCAGCCGATGCAGGGGGATAGCGTTCAGGTACTCGGCCTTCTTCTCCTCGGGCAGGGCATCCAGCATATCGGTCTCGATGAAGCCGGGCGCGATCGCATTGACCCGAATGCCGTAGGGGGCAAGCTCCTTGGCCATGGTGCGAGTCATGGAGTTGACCGCGCCCTTGGTCGCGCTGTAGACAGCCTGTCCCGCCAGGGCAAAGCTCCCGCTGACCGAGGACATATTGATGATGACACCGCTCTTCTTGCGGAACATCTTGAGCACGGCTTGCTGGGCGCAGTACAGGTAGCCCTTGACATTGAGGTCAAGGCAGGTATCCAGCGTTTCGGGGGTCAGCATCAGCAGGTATTCATCCCGCACGATCCCGGCATTATTGACCAAGAGGTCGATCTGCCCGTAGGCCTTGCAGACATCCCGCATCATGGCGCGGACAGCGGCAGGGTCGGACACATCGGCCTGATACAGCATACCGCTCCCACCGGCGGCCTCGATGGCCTCCAGCACGGAACGAGCCTCATCCTCCCGATGGGCGAAGTTGACCACGACGGTATAGCCATCCTGCGCCAGCCGCAGGGCGCAGGCGCGTCCGATCCCGCGGGACGCACCGGTCACGATTGCGATCTTCATGTTCTGTTTTTCCTTTTCGTCAACAATTTTTTCGTTCATATCTATGTCGTAGATCGGCATTTTCCTTTGGGTTGCCTGTCCGACCTGCGCCGGGGGCCGGAACCATCTCAAACGCCGAAGTTTCCGCCCCCCGGTTCCCCCCACCTCCTTGGCTGGCGCCGTCACAAGCCACAGCGTCCTCCGGACACGAACTCCGGTGTGCGGAGGATGCCGATGGTGAGTCGGTTCAACAGCCAAAGCAGGGCAATGCGCAGGGGGAATTTACTTTTCGATCACGACAGCGGTATAGGAGCCGCCTGCGGCGAAGGAGACCGCCAGGAGGCGGTGAAGTGCGGCGGCCTGTACGCCGACCTTAACAGCACCGACCCCGGTGTGCAGGTATGCGTTCGGCTCAGCGTCCAGGTCGCCGTGGAGCAGGAGCGCACCATGCGCCAGACTCAGCGCGGCCGAGGCGGCACGTCCCTCGCCCGCCCGCTCCTTGACCGAGATGACGGGGGTCTCGGAGAGGTCGAACACCGCCGACAGACCATTCAGCTCCTCGTTATCCACCTCGGCCATACCGTTGGCAAAGCCCAGAATGCCATCGATATCCGAAACGGTCATATGTGCATCCTCCAGCGCGGCGCAGATGGCCTTGACCAGCCCCTCGGAGGAGCCGCCGACCTGACCGAACGGCACACAGCCGTGCGCCATACCGTAGCCTACCACGCGGCAGTAAGGCTCAGCCCCGCGTGCGGTCGCCGACGCGGCAGTCTCCAACAGCATGGAAACACTGCCGTCCGACAGCGTGAAGGCATCCTTGCCGGTATAGGGCAGGACAGGCTCAGCGGCAACCAGCCCCAGCCCATGGTACAGCTCGGACAGGATGGCATCGTTCTCGTCGGTGCCGGTGGCGATCATGGCCGACTCGCGGCCGTCCCGCATGACCTGAAGCGCGTAGGCCACCGATTGCAGACCCGACTGGTTTCCGTTGGTCACGGTGACGTTATAGCCCTTGATCCCCGCACAGATGGACAGGTAACCGCCCGCCGCGTTGTAGACCGTGTTAGGAAACTTGAAGGCACTGCCGCCCGCGTTGCCCTTCTGGGTGATCAGGTTCTGGAAGTCACAGCTGGGACCGACCGCGCCTTCGGAGGTACCGATGATGATACCGATGTCGGTCGCGTTACCGTCCGTCACCGTATACGCGGCATCCCGCAGGGCATCCATACCCGAGACCGCCTGCATCTGGCTCAGGTGATCCAGCTTGCGGTAGAAGGCCATCTTCAGCCCCTGTGCATCGTAGTCCGGTGCCGCCACCTTGGCGGACAGCTCGGCCTCGGACAGAGACGCATTCTCGCGGCAGGCATCTATGTAAGCCTGCTTGCCATTGCCCAGAGGCGTGACCAGACCGATACCCGTCAGCACGACCTCGGGTGCGGCGGGACGGTGGGGCGGCTCGGCGGCCTCCTTGCCAAAGATGATGCTGGCGTTGTTGCCGCCAAAGGCGAAGGAGTTGTTCATGACCGCGCTCAGCTGCTTGTGGCGGGGGGTATTGGGGCAGAAATCCAGCTTGCCCGCCTTCTCGGCCAGTACCGCGAGATCTTCCTCGCTGTAGCCGATGGTGGGAGGCACCGTATTCTCCACCATCGCCTTGATGGCGAAGACCGCCTCAATGGCACCGGCGGCACCCAGGCAGTGCCCGGTCATGGCCTTGGTGGAGCTGACCGACAGGTCGTCGTTCTCCCCGTCAAAAATGGTATGTAAGGACAGGAACTCGGCCTCGTCGTTCTTGGCGGTGCCGGTTCCGTGGGCGTTGACGTAATCGATGTCGGCGGGGGTCAACCCTGCCTCGGCAATGGCACCGCGAATGGCATTCATCTGCCCCTCGCCGTCCGGGCGGGGAGCCGTGATGTGGTGTGCATCGCTGCTGATGCCCGAACCGAGGATCTCACAGTAGATATGCGCGCCGCGTGCGACCGCGTGCTCGTAGGACTCCACCACCAGAACTCCCGCGCCCTCGCCCAGCGTGATGCCGTGGGAGTGGTTGAAGGGGGAGCAGGAATGCTCGTCCAGCGCATGGAGGGACAAAAAGCCCGCATAGGGCACCGACGAGAAGCCGTCGGCACCGCCCGCCAGCACCACGTCCGCTTTGCCCGCCCGAATGAGATCGGCGGCATAAGCGATACTGATGGTACCGGCCGCGCACGCGTTGGCGACGTTGGTCACGACACCGCCCGCGTGGCAGGACTCCGCCACCTGATTGGCGATGGCCGAGATGGGGAGCTTCAGGATGTCCTCGCGGTGCTTGCCGCCGCGGTAGTACCGCTCCAGACTGCGGCCACCGCCCACGCAGCTGCCCATGATGACACTTGCCCGCTCACTGCTGCCAAAATCTGAAAGACCTGCGTCCGACAGGGCTTCCCCGGTCGCCCGCAGGCACAGGGCGGCAGCCCGGTCAAGGGTGGGGTCGTTCTCCTCCAGCCCCTTGACCTCTGCCGCGTAGTCGGCATAGCAGTTGGCGGTGTCCAGCGTAGTGGTGTGTGCAATGCCGCTCCGCGAGGCGAGGATGCTCTCCCAGCATTCCTCCACGTTGCCTCCGATGGCACTGATCACGCCGAGGCCGGTGATCACGCACCGGGTCTGCTTGTCTGCCATATTCGCCTCTCCTTTACTCCGCGTGAGCGACGACGTAGGCAGCCAGAGCCTCGATGTTTTGGAAGTGCTCCTTGCCGACGCCGGTCATAGGCACACCGTACTCCTCGTCGATAGCCGAAATGATCTCCAGCGAATCGATGGAATCCAGCCCGATCCCGTCATTGAACAGGGGGGTGTCGTACTCCAGACCCTCTGCCTCCAGACCCAGCCGCTCGCAGAGCAGCTCCTTGATCCGTGCCTTTACTGCATTTGCATCCATGTTCATGTACCTCTCTTTTCGATAAATAAGTATTGTTCCACAACGATCTCTCGTTGAAATGGACTATGTTAAGGAAACGCTGATTGAATGAGGTGGTGCATATTCGGTACAGTTTTTTTGTCTGCGATTGCGAAAAACGCAAGATGTACCGGATGTACATCGAGTTTTTCGGCAAGAAGCAGGCGGGAAAAGAT
>CAYXBU010000004.1:0-55467 GCA_964463245.1 uncultured Clostridium sp.
TTGCCGGCTTGGTCGCGGGCTTAGTAGCAGGCTCGGTAGGCGGTTCTGTGGGTGGCTCGGTGGGGACCGCAGTTGCCGGCTTGGTCGCAGGCTTAGTAGCAGGCTCGGTAGGCGGTTCTGTGGGTGGTTCGGTGGGTGGTTCGGTGGGTGCCGCTGTTGCCGGCTTGGTCGCGGGCTTAGTTGCCGGCTCGGTCGCCGGTTCGGTCGCCGGCTCGGTAGGTGCGGTGGTCGTTGGCTCGGTGGGCGGCTCGATAGGCGGCTCGGTAGGCGGCTCCACGGCAGATTCGCTCTCGCCGGGGGTGATCTCGCTGTCTGTGGCATCCGAAGGGTCGGTCTCGGTGACAGGGGGATCGGTGTCGGGGGGCGTGGTCGCATCGGAGGTCGGCTCGCTCGTGTTCCACCAGGAGGGCGGCGCGATGGTTTCTCGATCGGACTTGCTCTCGCTGGGACGAGTGGTCTCGCGATCGCCGGTTCCCGGTTCGCCCTCGGCGGTCTCATCATACCCGGGGATTATGTAGTTTCCGTTTTTATCAGTCTCGATGATGGGGTCTCCGTTTTCGTCGGTGGGGAGTTCATAAATAGGTGCTGCTGTCTCCGGGCGGATATAGGTGCCCGGGCGGTCGATCTTGGGACCATCTACATAGGAGGTGTCATTGAAACGCTTGTATTTCGAATAGAGGAAGATTCCGATTGCTAAGATGAGTGCCAGGATGAGAGAGCCGATCACGATCAGGACGATGCTCGTGATGCGCCATGCCAGCGAACGCTTCTTCTTAGTCGGCTTTGGAGGTTCCTCGGTCGGAGAGTCCTCGATTGGAGTGTCCTCGATTGGAGTGCCTTCAGTCAGAGCATTCTCGTGTAGAGCATCCTCGTTTTGCCTGTTTTCCTGCATGATTCTCCGTGCCCGCCTGCGGGCGTCCTTTCCAAGAGGCAAAATGCCTCTTTTATATCCTTTATTATACCACATTTGGCTCTGTATCGCAACAGGTTTCCAGAAAAGTTTACAAGTCGTTCGCACAGAGGATCCGGGCGGTAGAAGTCTGTTGAACCGTGTCATATCCTGCCGCCGTCGCATATGATGGGAGTGGGCAAGACCCTCCGTGGGTAAACCCCAACCATTGCTTCAAGGAGGTCATCCATATGTCTGAGAATAAGTTCCCCTGCGGCGCACCGCCCGCCCAGAACGGTTGCGGCAGAGAGGGTCCACGGGGCAGTGCCTGCATCGAGACCGGCCGCATCCTGGATTCCTGTCGGGACAGGGATTGCTTTGAGAATGTCCGCGTATTTCTGACCGAGATGGGACAGGAGCTGATCGAGAGCACGAGTCAGGTGCGGGTCAAGGAATGCTGCATCGCCTGGACCTACATCGGCATCGACCCTGTGCAGTTCAATCGGGGCTTCTACTCCATCACCGTCCGCTTTTTCGTCAAGCTGATCTGCGAGGCCTGCGTGTGCGGCGGTCGCGGGCAGGAGTTTGACGGCATCGCCGTGCTGGAGAAGCAGGTGGTGCTCTTCGGCGGGGACAGCAGTGTCAGCGTCTTCCGCAGCAGCGGGGATTCCTCCACCTTCTGCGCCGAGCCGGAGCCGTGCTACAAGGAGCGCAGTGTGCCTACCGCCGTGGTGGAGGTCGTGGATCCCATTGTGTTGGGGAGCCGCGTGCTGGAGCCGTGTGACGGATCGGGTCTGCCGGACGGTCGCCCCGGGGACATCCCGGAGTCCATTGCGGCCTGCCTGTCGGGACCTTTGGCCTCGGATGCGCCGTCCGGCACCTGCGGGTGTGGCAACCCGCCGCCCCGTCCGCGCCGCGTGCTGAGCGTGTCGCTGGGCATCTTCTCCCTCATCCGCGTGGTGCGCCCCGCGCAGTATATCATCACGGCCTCCGAGTTCATCATTCCCGACAAGGAGTGCGTGACCGCCACCCCGAGTGACCCCTGCGCCCTGTTCCGCTCCATGGCTTTCCCGGTGTCGGAGTTCTCGCCGGTCGGCTTGACTCCCCCGCCGAGCGGCGGCGAGAAGCCCGGTCGGTGCGGCTGCGGCGGCTGAGGATACGCTCATACCGACAAGGGAGGGGAGGAGCTTCTGCAGAAGCTCCTCCCCAAAAGCATTTCTTAAAGGTACTGGGGGTAGGGATCCCACAAGGAATACGACCTGCGGGTCGCAGCGATTGACGGTTTCAGACACAACTCCGACGGAGTGCGAGTAGACAAACTATAGGTAAGCATTCCCTCGACAGAATAAAGGGCACCTCTAAATATTCCGCGTGCTACGAGCGGCGAGAAGATTTTTTGTCAGTTTAAACAAAAAGTCGCGCGCGTAGTTCACCCTACGCGAAGGCTTTTTGTGACAAATGACGGAAAAGCTTCCGCCGATTCGTGGTGCGCGGGATTTTTAGAGGTGCCCTAAAATGTCAGGAAAGTCCTTGATGGGGGTCTGGTGGAAACTTCCTTCAGAAAGTTTCCCCCGGAAAAAATGAAACTTACATCCCGTGTATGACCCGCCCCGACAGGTAGGCGGGGTAACCGTCCTCACCGTCCTCGCACAGAGTCGGATCGAAGATCGGATTCTGGATCACCCCAAGCCCGCCCGGCTCGGACACCTGCAGGAAGCGACGACCGCTCGAATCCTTCCGGAAGGAGATGTTCATGTTGTCCACGATGGCGCAGAACTTCCCGCCGACGCAGTCAAAGCCGATCTCCATGTCCCCCGGCGCGTACCACAGGGCAAAGCAGTGCTGGTAGACCGGCGTAGCCCCGCCGAGGAGGCGGAAGCCGGTGGCCATCTGGTCGCTGTAGCAGTAGCTGTACCAGTTATTCTGGTGGCTCTGATCGTCAAAGCCGATGCTCTTCTTGAAGTCGATGGCATACTCCCGACCGTCGGCCAGGGCAGGGATGTGGTTGCGGGGCGCACCACCGAAGATGAGGAGCGGATGGATGTCCCGCAGGGAGTTCCCGCCACTGCGCAGGAGGATACCTGTCTGCACCGCCGCGATGCGCATATTGTGGGCGGTGTTGTCGTAGCCTTCCAGCAGGACTCCGATGGAATCCGGCATATTGTTGCCGACGATGTTGACCTCCTCGATGTCGGCATCCGAGGATCCACTGTTGGCACCGAACTTGATGTGGATGCCGACCTGGGTGTGCTTGATGGACACGTGGGAGATCAGGGTCTCGCGGCCGCTGTCCACGGATATGCCGTTTGCTAAGTGATTTCCGTCGATGATGCCGCCGCGGATGCCGTAGTTGCTCCCGTTGATCTCGATGGTGTTGTACGGCTCCTTGCCCCCCAGACGGATGAGTGCCTCGGTGTCCGTCCAGCTGTCGGCGGCCTTGATGGTGGCAAAATCCGACAGCACTAAGGACACCGCGTGCGCGGGGTCAGCGGGGGTACAGATGGGCTTGGCTAAGATGTATTCCCCGTCGGGGAAGTAGATGGTTCTGTGCGGGTTCTCGTCAATGATACGCTGGAGCGCGTCCGAAAGGTCGGCACCCGTGTTGGCCTCCAGATGATCTGTCACGACAAGGTAGCCCGGCAGGGGCTGTTCCGAAATGCTCATGTGAGGCTCCTCCTTTACTCGCGGTAGAGAAAATTGAACCGCCCGATGGGCGCTGTCGACCCGTTCTCGTAGAAGTCCATGACCTCTGGCTTCTGCATATGGTCGCTCCACTTGAACTCAAAGTCCAGCTTGCCGACCGGCATATAGCTGCGGGGCAGGGCGACCGTCAGGCTCTTGCCGTTGACGTGCAGGGCGACCCTGCCGAGGGACTGCCAGGTAAAGCTGCCCGTCTGCGCGGTCGGGAGGTAGGCCTCCAGTGTGGCGCGACCTGCGGGGGCGGGCAGACGGCCGATGACCAGATCGTAGCCCTCCCAGCCGGTCTCTCGCTTGCGGTCGGTGTTGATGAACAGGGTCATCCAACCCTCCCCCTCGCGCGGGGTGATGGGTTCGGCGCAGGTGACATGGAAGTAGACATAGTCGGCATCCCGCGCGACCTGCGCCTCCACGATGTCGTTGCGCCCGCTGGTGTTGACGTAATGGTAGCCCTTGAAACCGTCCCAGTCGCGGTGCAGGGTCAGACCGCGCGGGGAGCGGTAGACAGGAGTCACGTCCCGCCACTGACGCTCGCCGCCGGCCACACGGATGGTCTTCTCGGGGGACACCGCCTGACGGGCACCCGCTCCCTTGAAGCGGCGGATGTTGTGCGCCAGCTGGAGGTAGTAGGTGTCCAGGTAGCCGTCCCTGTCCATCTCAATGTCGCGGCTGTGCTCGCGGTCGTATTGATCCACCATGGCCAGCTGGGTGGAGTCGTTGTCCTTGAGCCACGGCTCGTGGAACTGCCCCATGATCCACTCGTTCCAGCCCGTGACGAACACCAGGTCGGGGTCAAGGTCAATGGCGCGATCCCACTGCTCCTGCACATTGTAGCCGTACTTGTAGGAGTCACCGTTCAGGTGTGCAAAGCCGTCTCGGCCGGTGTAGCTCCGCCCGAAGGTGTCCTTCGCGTTGAAGTGGGTACAGATGCGTTCGGGGTTGGCGTTCTGCCCGACCCCCACCACGACCTCTTCGCAGCTGCCGTCGGGGCGGGTGACATACTTGTTCTGCGGGTAGACCTCCAGCCAGCCCCACTGGTCGGGGCGGGTGGCTCCGCCTGCGTACAGGGGTTGTCCCGGTCGGAAGGTGAAGAAGTTGCGGATCTCGTCCAGCAGCTTGGTGTCGCTTTCGCACAGCCCGACCTCGGGCAGAGCCTCGGGGTAGGCCATGACCAGCGGCTTGCCGTCCACGCGGAACCACAGGTCGGAGTACAGCCCCGGCTTGTACAGGTTCTGGTACAGGGCACGGAGCATCAGGTCGGTCTCGTGCATGGGACCGAAGTTCATCATGAAGGCGACCTGCGGGGTGCGGATGCCGTCCTCGCGCGCCTCGTGCAGACCTTGCAGGAGCGGCTCGTAAGCATCCCGCCAGAGCAGGGCACCGTTGGTGCAGTCGAACATGATCATGTCCACCCCTGCGGCGGCCAGGAGGGCGGCATGATGGCGAATGATCCACGGGTCGGAGTTGCGGTAGAAGCCATAGAACGGCTCATGCCAGTGGCACTGGAAGGGACCCTCGCCCCACGCGGGGTGATCCTTGCGGTACTCGGCGGCGGGGTATTGATCCAGCACGTCCACCACGTCCACGGGGCGCAGGTGCGCGTGGGACTCCCGCCATGTCCAGTAGAAGATACCTACCTTCTTATCCCGCCGCTTGCCCCGCACATCCTCCACCGAGGCGGCCTTGCGCCCCAGCATATCCGTGACCTCCCAGCTCTCGGAGGCGAAGTCGAGCAGATCCTTCTCGGGGGTCGGGGTATAGGTGGACGGCGGGTAGGCCTCCTCGGGGGAGACCGAGAGGGCGTACAGCTTGCCGCTCCGCTGGAGCTTGACCGTGACCTCATGTATGCCGACCGTTTCGTCGATGGCGAACACCACCTCGGTGGTGGGCTTTCCGTCGCTGGAAAGAGCCGTCGCGCCGATGGTCTTTCCGTCGGCGAACAGGATGGCGAAGCCGGTGTTCCCGGCATCCGAGAAGGTCAGGCGGGCACTGCGCGCACCGGTGCCGAAATCCAGCTGTCCTGCGCGGTAGATGCGATTTTCTGTATCGAATATCAGGTCTGTCATAGGGATACATCCTTTCATGACTGATTTGCGTGCAGCTGCTCTGCACTGCTATCATCCTACCACATTTTGGCGAGAAAGTCAACCGGTTTCAAGCAATTATTCGACCTTTTATACAATTTCGGACGACCACCTGCGGGCTGCTCGGCTCGATTTTTTACAAAAAAAGCGATTTACCCTTTACAAATGCCTCCATTCGTGCTATAATATCCAAGTACGAAGCCCACCGATCGAGATCGGTGAGCGAGAAAGGAGTATGATCATGTCATATTGTAAGAAATGCGGCACAGAGATCGAGGACGGCGTTAAGTTTTGTCCCTCCTGCGGCACGGCTACCGGGGAAAAGGCTGATGAGACCTCCGGCAAGAGCTTTACCGACTCTGTGGCGGATCTGAACAACACCGCCGATACGACGGCAGAGTTCGATGCTAAAGACATTGAGGACAACAAGGTCATGGCGCTCTTGTCCTACATAGGCCCCCTGTTCTTGGTGCCTATGCTGGCGGCACCCAATTCCAAGTTTGCCCGCTATCACGCCAACCAGGGACTGGTGCTCTTTTTGGCAGAGCTGATCCTCAGCGCAGTGTCGTGGGTGATCGGGTTTATTCCGTTTGTGGGCTGGATATTCGGACTTGTGGCCGGGGTGGCCTCTTTAGCCGGTCTCATTCTGGGGATCGTCAACGCTGCCAACGGACGGGCAAAGGAGCTCCCGCTGATCGGGCACATTCGCCTGTACAAGTAAGGCGGTATACACGAAAAAGGGACGACCTTCAGAGGCCGCCCCTTTTTTTGTCAGATAGGTCTGACATAATGCGTATTCAGGAATGTCTCGATCACCCGAGCCAGCCGTGCGTTGCCCGCATCGTTGGGGTGCAGACCGTCCGGCATATAGGTCTCGCGCTGTATCGGGATGCGGGGATGCACACCGAAGCTCGCGTACAGATCCAGCACGGGGATGGCGTACCGCTCGGCGACCTCCCGCATGATGTCCACATAGCCCTTGAGGGGGAGCATGGGCGGCTTGAAGCCGTCCCCGCGCGGATCCTCCTCGTTCCACCGACGGAGGGGGGTCATGAAGAAGATGAACTTGTCGGGGTAGGTGGTCAAGAGGTAGGAGAAGAGATGATCCAGTGCCCCGTAGAAGCTGTACACATCCGTGTCCTGCGGGGTGCCGATGGGAGCCTGACCGTGTCCGTAGTCGTTTGTGCCGCCGAACACGCAGATTATGTCGGCATCCTTGTCCATGCTCTCGGCGCGCAGGTTGAAGTCCAGATCAAAGGACTCGGGGACACTTTTCTGTGTCTGCCGCGCAACGCGGGTACCGCTGACTCCGTACCCGACCGTCTGCATCCCGGTGCTCTCGCCCAGCACGCGCCAGTAGACCTTGTCAGGGGACGAGGTACCGACCCCCTCGGTGATGGAGTCTCCGAGAAATATGGCCTTAAGACCCTTGAGTTCCATGAGAAAAGCCTCCTTGAGATCACGCCTTCGGCTTGCCGAAGATGTAGAATTTCTTTTCCGTTCCGTGGCAGAGCCGCACGATATTCGCGTGGTGTCGCAGGATCATAAAGAGAACGCACAGGGAGAAGAGGATCGTCGGGAGCAGGGAGTAGCTCCCCGCAGCGAACAGACCCCACAGGACTCCCGCCGAGGCGAGCATACCCGCCATGGTGGCCAGCGACATGAGGTTGAGGCAGAGGAGCAGGACGGTCATGAGCACTGTGCCGAGTAGGCCGGCTCGCCAATCTAAGAACCAGGAGGCGGTCAGGCAGACCAAGAACCCCTTGCCCCCCTTGAAGCCGTACCAGACGGGAAAGGCGTGTCCCAGCATGGCGGCGACGGCGGTCACCGAGACCCCCACCGTCCGACCGAGTCCGAAATGGCGGAACAGGAGACCGAACAGGGTAAAGAGCAGTGCCCCCTTGGCGATGTCCAGAAAGAAGACGAACCAAGCATACTTGCCGCCGAAGGAGCGTTTGAAGTTGGTAAAGCCCGCGTTTCCGCTCCCACAGGTGCGGATGTCCTTGTGGTAGATGGCGCGGGAGAGGATGATGGCAGGGTTAAGCCCCGAGATCAGGTAACCCGACAGGACAGCGGCGATATACAGCAGAACAGTCGTAAGTTTCATTCAGACAGATTCCTTTCTGTCGGCATCGGTCGCCTCGACGGGCAACTCATCGGTCGGAGCCACCTCGTCCTGCCCGCCGGCGGAGCTTTGGGCAACGCGATCCAGCTCCTTCTTGCGGTTCCAGAGCAGACTGAAGTGCGCCTCGGTACCGTTTGCGATGCGCTTGATGTTGACCATATGCTTGCCCCATACGGGCGGGATGGCGATACAGAGGATCAGAGCGGTGGCGAGGCTGCCGGTCGTCAGTCCCCGCAGGAGCGGGTAGACCACCGTCAGCATGAGCGGTGCGATGCAGATGTAATCGGTGATCAGGACTGCCAAGAGGGTTACGACCAAAAGCCCCAGGAACAACCGCCAGTCGTCCGCCAAGACGAGACCGCCCAGGCAGGCCAGACCCTTGCCGCCGCGGAATCCCATGAAGACGGGGAACATATGCCCCATCATGCAAGAGATCCCCGCCAGCTCACCCGCGATCACCACACCGCCCACCACCAGCCGAGGGAAGAGGCGACCGGCCAAGAAGACCGCGATGGAGGCTTTGAAAATGTCGAACAGGGCAGAGAAGATACCAACGCCCTTGCCCATGGTAATGACGGCGTTGGAGGCACCGGCGTTGCCGGAGCCGCGGCTGCGGATATCAAAGCCCCGCGCGCGAGCGATGAGGTAGGACGGGTTGATACAGCCGAGAAAATAGCCCATAAGGGTACAGAGGATCACAGACAGCCAGACAGGCATACGAAATTATCCTTTCCGATAAGGTTCCGCGAGGATAATACGTGGCAGTCGAAAGATAGGTGAAAAATTATTTTTCGGGGTCGAGATACTTCCACATCCCGACAAAGTAGTTGACACCCGACCAGACCGTGAACAGGATCATGGCGGCGCAGGAGAGGTAGGTCAGAGGTGTGTACTGCACCCACCAAGCGGGCAGAAGCTCCCGCAGGAAGGGGATCTCATAGAGCATAGGCTCGATGATGGCGGCACTGACACAGACGATCTGGGTGACGGTCTTGATCTTGCCCAGCATATTGGCGGGTACCACCACGCCGCCCGAGGTCGAGGCGACCAGGCGCAGGGAGGTGACGGCCAGCTCGCGGAAGACCACGATGAGCATTGCCCAGACAAAGACCGGTCGCAGGGCATCGTAGCGGTAGACGATGGTTGCCAGCGCGCCGATGACCATGAACTTGTCGGCTAAAGGATCCATCAGCTTGCCGAAATCCGTCACGAGATGGTGCTTGCGGGCGATCTTGCCGTCCAGCATATCCGTCACGGAGGCGAAGATGAACAGGAACGCTCCCACGATCCCCGTGACCAACTCGGGCACCAGGCTGTCGGGCAGTACCATGACCGCGATCATGACCGGCACAAGGCAGAGACGGAGCACCGTCAGCTTGTTGGGGAGATTCATGTTGACCTTCTTTTTGGGGGTGGTGGTCTCGGTGTTCTTACTCATGATCCTGTATCTCCTTTGCGGGCACCTCAGTGCCGTACATATCGTAGTCCACGACCTCTTCAATGCACACGCGGATGATGTCACCCGGGGCGGGGCGGGTCTTGCCCGCAGGACGGAAGAACACCTTGCCGTCGATCTCGGGCGCGTCGGCGGTGGAGCGACCGTAGCAGGACTCGCTGACGGGGTCGTAGTCCTCGCACAGCACCGAGACGGTCTGTCCGACCTTCTGCTCGTTCAGCTCGGTGTTGATGAGCATCTGCTCCTTCATAAGGATGTCGCGGCGACGCTCCTTCTCCTCCTCCTCGATCTGATCGGGGAAGTCATAGGCGGGAGTCCCCTCCTCGCGGGAGTAGGTGAACACGCCCGCGTGGTCGAACCGCTCCTCCTTCATGAAGTCCGCCAGCTCCTCGAAATCCGTCTCGGTCTCGCCGGGGAAACCCACGATGAAGGTGGTGCGGATGACGATGTCGGGCACCTCGTGTCGCAACTTCGCCAGCACCTCGCGGATCAGAGCCGAGTCCCCGTGGCGGTTCATGGCCGAGAGCATCCGGTCGCTGATATGCTGGAGCGGCAGGTCGATGTACTTGAGTACCCGCGGGTTGTCGCGGATCTCGGCGATCAGCTCGTCGGTGATCTTGTCGGGATAGCAGTAGAGCAGGCGCACCCACGGGATGTCGGTCTCGGTGGTGATGCGGTGGATCAACTCATGCAGGGCATAGTGCCCGTAGAGATCCTTTCCGTAGCGGGTGATGTCCTGCGCGATCAGGGTCAGCTCCTTGACCCCCAGCTCGGCCAGCTCGGCGGCCTCCTTGACCAGCTCCTCCATCGGGCGGGAGCGGAAGTCCCCGCGTATGTAGGGGATGGCGCAGTAGGCACAGCGGTTGTCACAGCCCTCGGCGATCTTGAGGTAGGCGGCGTAGTCCGGGGTGGTCAGCACGCGGTCGCCGCCCAGTCTGACCGTGTTCTTGTCCTCAAAGGAGCTGTACTTGCAGGCCGCCTCGGTGGGGCTCCCGCCCGCTTCCTCGGCCTTGACCTGCGCCTCCACGGCGCGGATGGCATCCACGATATGGTGGATACTGCCGACACCCAGGATGGCATCCACCTCCGGCATATCCTCGAATATCTCCTCCCGATACCGCTCCGAGAGGCATCCGGTGACGATGATGCCCTTTAAGTGGCGGTTCTCCTTGAGCCACGCCACGTCCAGGATATTGTCCACCGCTTCCTTGCGGGCACTTTCGATGAATGCACAGGTGTTGATGATGATGATGTCTGCGTCGATGTCCTCAGCCGTGATCTCGTAGCCCGCCTCCACGACCTCGTGGAGCATGACCTCGGTGTCCAGCTGGTTCTTGGGGCAACCCAAGGAAATAAAACCGATCTTCATAGGGAATCCGTTCATCCTTTCCGACGGGGCGGCCTGTCGGCTCCCCGTAAGGGCATGATACCGCCCTTTTTCTCCACTGTATATGGTATCATATTTTCCCCTTTTTGTCAAGAGTTTTTCCGCTTTTTGCGGGGAACGGCTCGGAAAAAGAACGGCGGAGCACCTTCCTGAGAAGGAGTTGCCCCGCGCTCTGTATGGTCAGTTCTTACCTTGATTTCCGGACGGGGGATCGGTCGGGAGCGGTATCTCACCGTCGGCGGCCTCAAACTCGCGGATGCATTTGCGGATCAGGTACAGCACCTGCCCGTTGGCAGAGCGACCCTCGTAGCGGGCGATGTAGTGGAGCTTGTAGTGAAGGACGGGGTCGATCTCCAATCCCAGATGCTTGTTTGTCTTGTTCCTCATGAAAAAAATCTCCTGAATCATCTCGATATGAGTACATTTTAAGATTATTTTGTGCTATAATGTGGGAAGTATACTCAAATCAAGTAGACTAATTTGGAGGGGCAAGCATATGAAACTGGCGATCATCGGCTCAAGAGGACTGTATATACGGAATATCGGGGCGTACCTGCCGCCCGGGGTGACCGAGTTGGTCTCGGGCGGAGCGCGCGGGGTGGACAGCTGTGTGCGGGACTTTGCGCAGGAGAGCGGGATCCCCCTGCGTGAGTTCCTGCCGGATTATCCGCGCTACGGGCGCGGCGCACCGCTCAGGCGTGATCGGGAGATCGTGTGCTATGCGGACGAGGTACTGGCCTTCTGGGACGGGCAGTCGCGCGGCACCGCGTATGTTTTGAGGCTGTGCGAGCGGCTCGGCAAGCCGACGCGGGTCGTCCTCCTGCCGCCCTCGGCAGGGAACGGGCAGGATCCCGCCTGACATTTTTGCAAAAATGTGCATTTCCCTATTGACAGCAGACCGAAAATCGGGTAAAATAACGGTGGACGGCTCACCGGCCGCCAAGCATCCTGTACATGAGATAAAGGAGATAACCGTATGAAAACCATCAAGAATAAGGAACTGTTGGTCGCGGCGGATTTTGCCGGATTCCCGCTGAAGGAGGCGGTCGTAGAGCACTTGCAGAATAAGGGCTGGAAGATCACGGATATCGGTGTTCGCGCCGACAGCGACCCGAACGACACCGACCTGATGTTCCACCGCGTGGGACTGCGTGTCGGTTCCATGATCGCCGAGGGAGAGTTTGAGCGCGCACTCATATTCTGCGGAACCGGTATGGGTATCCATATCGCCGCATCCAAGTGCCCTCACGTCCATGCGGGCGTGGTGGAGAGCGTGCCCGCCGCCCTGCGCGCCATCACCGGCAACGGGGTCAACGTGCTGGCTATGGGTGCCTTCTATGTCGCTCCCAAGATGGGCTGTGACATTGCGGATGCATACCTCAATGCCGAGCTGGGTTCCGGCTACGAGTGGTGGCACAACTTCTACGAGTTCCACAAGCTGGCCATCGACGAGCTGGAGGCCTTTGACTACGAGGAGTATAAGAAGAACGGCTTCAAGGTCAACAAGCTGGGGGACTACGACCTCGTGCTGGAGGACAAGCCGGAGTAATACGGCAGGAAAAAAGAGAAGGGAAGCCCCACGGGAGGCTTCCCCTTTCTTGCGGATCGGAGGTTCATATGGAGGAACGAATGACGGCGGGGTGCGTACAGTGTCCCCGCCTGTGCGGTGCCGCGCGGGAGGGAGATCGTCTCGGCATCTGCGGTATGCCCCGCGACTTGTATGTGGCGCGGATCGCCCCCCACCACTGGGAGGAGCCGCCCATCAGCGGGACGGCTGGCTCGGGGACGGTGTTCTTTTCCGGGTGCAGCCTCGGCTGTGTGTTCTGTCAGAACCACGATATCAGCCGTGGGCGGCAGGGTACTCGCCTTACGGAGAGGGAGCTGACCGACCGCCTGCTGAGGCTGGCCGAGAGCGGGGTACACAACCTCAATCTCGTCACCCCGACCCACTATACCGACATACTGGTACGGGTGCTGGAGAGGATCAAGCCCCGCCTGTCCGTGCCGGTGGTGTGGAACAGCGGCGGGTATGAGTCGGTGGAGTCCCTTGGGCGGCTGGAAGGGCTGGTGGATGTGTACCTGCCGGACTTCAAGTATGCCTCCTCCGCCTTGGCAAAGGCACTGTCCGCAGCACCGGACTACCCGGAGGTCGCCGTCGCCGCCCTGACCGAGATGTACCGTCAGACGGGGCGGGTGCAGTTCAGCTCGGAGGGGGAGGACGGGCTGCTCCTGCGTGGTGTGCTGGTACGGCACCTTGTCCTGCCGGGGTGTCGGCGGGATTCCATCGCCGTGCTGGAGCGGCTGGCGGCTCTGCTCCCGGCGGGGGATATCCGCCTGTCAGTCATGAGCCAATACACCCCGGATTTCCTTGACCCCGCCTTCGCGCTCTCGCCCGACACGGTGGCGGCTCTGGAGGCTGAGGGCATCCGTCCCGCCCTTCGCCGCCGCCTGACGGATTTTGAGTACCGCTCGGTGCTGGATGCCACCGACCGCTTGGGGCTTGTCGGCTACCGCCAGGATCGCGCCTCGGCGCAGACCTGCTTCACACCGGACTTCGCGGGAGGTCTGCTCTGAGTCGCGTATCGAAAAAGCCGTTCCCCTGCCAAATGGGGAACGGCTTTTCCTTTCGGCTCAGAGCGTGTCGGCTATATCCAGGATCAGACGCTCGGTCTTCTCCCAGCCGATGCAGGGATCGGTGATGGAGCGACCCAACTCCTCATGGTCGGAGATGCTCTGGGAGCCATCCAAAAGGTAGCTCTCGATCATCAGACCCTTGACCAGGCGGCGCACATCCTCCGAGTGGCGGCGGCTGTGGAGGACCTCCTTGGAGATGCGGATCTGCTCCAGATACTTCTTGCCGGAGTTGGCGTGGTTGGTGTCGATGATGGCGGCGGGATTCTCCAGCCCCGAGGCGGCGTACCGCTCGGCCAGCGCAAGCAGGTCTTCGTAATGGTAGTTCGGGTAGGAGCGACCGTACTGGTCGACATACCCGCGCAGGATGGCATGGGCGTAAGGATTGCCCTGGCTCTTGACTTCCCAGCCGCGATAGCAGAAGATGTGGGAATGATGTGCGGCGGTGATGGAGTTCATCATGACCCCGATGTCCCCGCCGGTCGGGTTCTTCATGCCCACCGGGATGTCCAGACCGCTGGCGGTCAGGCGGTGCTGTTGATCCTCCACCGAGCGGGCACCGACGGCGGTATAGGCCAACAGGTCGGACAGGTAGCGGTGATTCTCCGGGTAGAGCATTTCATCGGCGCAAGCCAATCCGGTCTCCTCCAGGGCGCGCATATGCAGGCGGCGGATGGCCAAGATGCCCTTGAGCAGGTCGGGGGCGGCGTTGGGGTCAGGCTGGTGCAGCATCCCCTTGTAGCCGTCACCCGTGGTGCGGGGCTTGTTGGTGTAGATGCGCGGGACGATCAAGAGCTTGTCCGCGACCTGCTCCTGTACGCGGCGCAGGCGGTGGATGTACTCCAGAACCGTCTCCTCGTGGTCGGCCGAGCAGGGACCGATGACAAGAATGAACTTATCGGTCTTCCCGGAGAGAATGTCCTTCAGCTCTGCGACGGTCTTCTCACGGGTGGCAACAGCCTTCTCAGAGGCGGGGTACTGCTCCTTGATCTCCTTGGGGATGGGGAGCTTGCGGTAGAATTGCATATTCATGGTATATCACCTCACTGTGTTTCGATGGGGGAATCGTTGGTCTGTGGTTTGTCAAAAAGGGAACGGCGGGCAGTCGCCAGCTGCATCTTCTCCCGCATTCCGGGGATGTCGCCGTCGGCCAGCAGGGAGCGGAAGGCCGCGAACTCGGCGGCAAATGCATCCATCTCGGCCAGCAAGGCCTCGCGGTTGGCGGAGAACAGCTCCGCCCACATGGCATCGTTGATCTTTGCAATGCGGGTCAGGTCGCGGAAGGAGTCTCCCGTGTACTTTTCCAGCCCGGTCATGTCGCCTGCATCCATCAGGGTGACCGCGATGACGTGGGTCAGCTGGGACAGGAAGGCGATCATGCGGTCGTGCTCGGCGGGGGACAGCTCGGAGATGCGGGAGAAGCCCAGCACCCGCCCCAGCTCGCGGCAGGTCGCAATGGCCTCGGGGGTATTCCTCTCGGTGGGGGTGACGATGTAGTTCGCGCCGTGAAAGACACTGTCGTCACTGAAGGCGATGCCAGACCGCTCCCGTCCCGCCATGGGGTGTGCCGAGATGAATTCAACACCATCGGGGAGAAGGGCTTGCACCGTCTCCACCACCCCTGACTTCACACCGGTCACGTCTGTGACCAGTGCTCCGGGGCGGATGAGGTGACCGTAGGTTTGCACCCACTCGATGAAGGTGTGGGGGTAGAGGGCAAAGATCAGAAGGTCTGCCGCGCCTACATGGGCGGGATCGACTGTTGTGGTGGCGTGCTCCAAGATGCCGTTCTTGCGGGCGTAGCTCACATCGGCCTCCTCCTTGGTGATGGCCGAGACGGTGTAGCCCTGCCGCGTAAGGGCGCGGGCGTAGCCGCCGCCGATCACGCCGAGACCGATGATAAGGATATGGGTATGTTTGTCAAGCTTCATGCTGTATGATCTCCAATTTGATGCCGAGCCTCGTCAGGTCGGCGAAGAAGGTGGGGTAGCTCTTGCACACCGCCTCGGCTCCCGTGATCTCCCCGCCGAGCAGAGAGAGCAGGACAGAGAGAGCCATGACGATGCGGTGGTCGTTATGCCCGCAGAGCGGGCGGGTCGGGGGATGAAGTTCGACGGGGGACACCGTGACCCTGTCCTCCTCCACCGTGACGGCCACGCCGCAGGCAGACAGCTCCTCGGCCATGGCGGCCGCGCGGTCGCTCTCCTTGATGCGGAGGCGTGCCGTACCGGTAAAGGTTCCGCCGTGGCATACCGCCGCGACCGCAAACAGGATGGGGGCAAGGTCGGGGCAGTCCCCGATGTGCAGGGTGGGACAGCCGTCGACCAATCGGGCAAAGTGGGCACGGTATACGCGGTCGCCCTGCAGGGAGTCGTCGTCCAGCCCCTCTATGACTACCGAGGAGCCGAACAGGTTCAGAGCATCCGGGAAGGCGGCATTCGACCAGTCCCCCTCTACCCATACCTCTCGTGGCGCATAATGTTGCCCGCCCGGGATGACCAGCGTCTGCCGATCCTCCCACGCGACCTTGACACCAAAGGCGGCAAGGGCGCGGATGGTCATGTCGATATACGGGCGACTCTCCACGGCGGTGGAGATAGAGATGCGGCTGTCCTCCGACAGGAGGGGCAGAGCATAGAGCAGGCCGGTCAAGAACTGACTGCTGATGTTGCCGGCCACGGAATAGGCTCCCGTCCGCAGCTGTCCCTTGACCCGTAGGCGGCTGTTCTCGCGCTCGAAGAGCAGTCCCTGCTCGGATGCGATCTGCTCGTATACCGAGAGGGGACGGGCAAACAGCCGCTCGGCTCCGACAAAGACCGTCTCCTGCTCGGAGAGCAGGGCGATCGGAATGAGGAATCGCAGAGTACTGCCACTCTCGCGGCAGGGGAGGGTAGCCCCTGATAGGAATTGTGCAGGTCGGAGACCCCTTACAGTGGAAACACCATCGGCAAGGGTGATATCCGCGCCCAGGGCGCGGAGGCAATCCACCGTGGCGGAAACGTCCTGACTATCAGCTATGCCGTGGACGCGGCTGGTCCCCTCGCACAGGGCGGCGGCCAGAAGCAGGCGGTGCGCCATGCTCTTGGACGGGGGAGCCTGCAGGGAGCCGTGGGCGGTGCTTTTCTCAATGCGGACACGCATATCAGCTGTCCTCTCTGTTGCACAGCATATCCATGGCCTCGCGGTAGCCGTCGATGCCGTGACCGATGATCGAGGCCACGCAGGCCGCGCGGATATAGCTGACCTGTCGGAAGTCCTCGCGTTGACTGACATCCGAGATATGCACCTCCACCGTCGGGAGGGAGACCGCCTTGAGGGCATCCAGAAGGGCGATGCTGGTGTGAGTGTAGGCACCGGGGTTGATCACGATGCCGTCCGCACCGGCGAAGTAGGCTTCCTGTATCTTGTCCACAAGGTCGCCCTCATGGTTGGATTGATACAGGACAAGCTCCACGCCGCGCTGTGCGGCATGAGTCGTCAGCATCTCGCACAGCTCGGTGTAGCCGGTCTTTCCGTACAGGCTCGGCTCGCGAATGCCCAGCATATTGAGGTTGGGGCCGTTTATGACATATAGTTTCATGATGACCACTCCTTCAGAACAGCTTCTGTGACCTCATCGATGTCACCGGATGCCTCCACGCGACAGTCGGCTGTTTCGACATAGCGCGGGAACCGCTCCTTGTAGCGACGGCGTATGGCCTCGCGGTCGGAGGCCAACGGGCGGTCGGCGGTGGGGGTCAGCAACTCGGGCGGGCGATCCAAGAAGAACAGCCGCCCGTTCTGCCGCAGGGCGCGGACATTCTCCTCACGCAGGATGCTCCCGCCGCCGGTCGCAATGACCACTCCCGTCAGGGGGGCAAGCTCGGCTCGGATGACCTGCGACTCCAGCTCTCGGAAGCCACTCTCCCCTTCGGCGGCGAACACGGCGGGAATGCTCCGTCCGTGCGCCTCGATGCAGGTGTCGGCATCCAAAAATCGTCTCCTCAGCCGTGCGGCCAGCCGCCGCCCGATGGTGCTCTTGCCGGAGGCGGGCATACCCGTCAGGACGATGTTCTCCCGCCCTGTCAGCATTTTTTTGTACACTTCATCGGTCGTGCCGTCGGGGTAGACCGTGTCAAGGAACAGTTCGGAGGCGCGGACGGCCTGCGCCACCAGCATATACAGCCCACCCTCGGCGGGAATGCCGCGCTCGCGCGCATCCAGCACCAGATTCGTGCGGAGGGGATTGTAGACCGCATCCACCACCCCGCAGAGGGCGGGGAAGTAGGACAGATCCAGCAGCCTGTCCTCGGCGTGGGGGTACATCCCGACCGGGGTGGTGTTGATGAGGAAGGTAATGTCGGTGTGATGTGTCTGCAGCTGCTCGTAGGTGATACTGCCGTCCCGTCCCGTGCGCCCGACCCGCAGGATCTCGCGTGCGCCCAGGCTCTCTGCCACGGCCACCGCCGTGCGGGAGGTACCGCCGGTACCCGTGACCGCCACCTTCTGTCCGCGCAGGTCTATATTCAGGCGGCGGATGAGGGCGGTCATGCCGTACAGGTCGGTGTTGTAGCCGCAGAGCATCCCGCCTTTGTTGACCACCGTGTTGACCGCGCCGATACGGGCGGCGGTCTCCTCCACCCGGTCAAGGTACGGGATGACCGCCCCCTTGTAGGGGATGGTCACATTGATGCCGCAGAAGTCCCGCTTGCGGAGGAAGCCCTCCAGCGCATCGGGGGGCAGGGGGCAGAGCTCGTAGTCGGGGTTGCCCAGGAGGGCATGGATGTCAGCCGAGAAGCTGTGCCCCAAACGCTCGGCGATACAGCCGTACTTCACGATGTGGCCTCCTCGCGCAAGCGATCCGGGCAGGCCAGCACGTCGGTGCCATAGCGGCGGGTGATGAGGTCGGCCAGCCCCAGAGCCGTGACCGCCTCCACCACGGGGGCGGCGCGGTGCAGGATGGCGGGATCATGCCGCCCGTGCAGGGTCAGGGTCTCCTCCCGCAGGGTGATCGGGTCGGCTGTCCGCTGGGGCTTGAAGATGGAGGGGGTCGGCTTGACCACGACTCGGAAGCGGAGGGGCATACCGTTGGTGATGCCGCCGTTAATGCCGCCGTTGCGGTTGGTCAGGGTGACGACCCGCCCGTCGCGGATGACAAAGGGGTCGTTGGCGGTGCTCCCGCGCAGGGTGGCAAAGCCGAAGCCGTCCCCGAACTCCACCCCCTTGACGGCGGGCACCGAGAACAGGAGCTTGGACAGCTCGCCCTCCACCGTGTCAAACCACGGTTCTCCCAGCCCTACGGGCAGACCGCTGACCAGGGTCTCCAGTATCCCGCCCACGCTGTCGCCGTCCTCGGCGGCGGCGCGGATGGCCTTGATCATGCGGATGCCCGCCTCGGCATCCAGCACGGGGAAATCCATTTGCGTAAGGCGGGGAAGGTCATCCGGGGTCAAGGGACAGGTGTCCTCCACCCCCGCGACCTGCGAGATGCGGGTACCGATGCAGATACCGGCATGAGACAGGGCAGGCTCTATGATGGCGGCGGCCGCCACGAGCGCGGCGGTCAGACGACCCGAGAAGTGCCCGCCGCCCCGCCTGTCCTCGTAGCCGTGATACTTGCAATAGCCCGCATAGTCAGCGTGACCGGGGCGGGGCAGGAAGCCCTCGGATGCATAGTCTGCCGAGTGCTGACGGGTGTTGGGGATCAGGATGGTCAGCGGTGTGCCGGTCGTGTGTCCCTGCCATGCGCCGCTGAGGATGCGGAACTCATCCGGCTCCCGCCGCCCGGTGGACAGGTCATCCTTGGGACGACGACGCGCCAGCCGCGCGGCAATATGCCCCTCGTCGATCGGGATGCCGGGGGCAAGCCCGTCCAGCACTGCGCCGATGGCCTCCCCGTGACTCTCGCCGAACAGCGTGACGGTCAGGGCTGATCCAAACGTATTCTTCATGTGCTCAGTTCCTTTTTCGTTTCTTTTTTCTGGGGGGAACTTCCTGAAGGAAGTTTCCCCCGGACTCCTTTCAAGGACTTTTCCGATAATTTTCCTTGTCGAGGGTAGGCTTGATGACAGTCCTTCTTGTCTCCTTCGCTTATGTGGGAGCCGTGCCCCACAGTGTATTTGAAAAATCAAGTACTTTTCGATTGTCTATCGCATCTCGTATGCAAGCAATTTCGCCTCCAGCTCGGAGAGCGGGGTCTTCCGTATCTCCCCGTGCCCGATCTTGTCCACGGTCACGGCATACACCGACTCCGCCTCCCGCTTCTTGTCATGCAGCAGGTAGGGGAACAGGGTGGACATGGGGGCGGGCATCTCGGTCGGGAGACCCAGCCGCGCCCAGATCGGCAAAAGTCGCTCCCGAACAGCGGGGGCGCACATCGGGAGCATCCCGAGGGCAACGCTCTCCCCGTGGGTCAGACCCCCCAAGCCCTCATGGGCTTCCAGCGCGTGCCCCAGCGTGTGCCCAAAGTTGAGGATGCGGCGAAGTCCTGCTTCCCGCTCGTCCTCTGCTACCACGGCGGCCTTGATCGCTACGGCGCGGGAGACCAGCTCCTCCATCGGCGGCAGGGGGTCTTTTTCAAAGAGAGCAAAGCCCTCGGCATCCGAGGTCAATGCCATCTTGACCGCCTCGGCCAGCCCCGAGGAGACCTGGCGGGGTGGGAGAGTAGCCAGCGTGTCGCAGTCCGCGACTACGCGGCGGGGCTGATAAAAGGAGCCGACGATGTTCTTCACGCCGCCCAGATTGACGGCGGTCTTGCCGCCGACCGAGGAGTCCACCATGGAGAGAACCGTGGTGGGCAGGTTGTAGAAGTCGATCCCCCGCATATAGATCGAGGCGGCAAAGCCGGCCAGATCACCGACTACGCCGCCGCCTACCGCGACCACGCAGTCGGAGCGGGAGAAGCCGTGCTCCAGCATGGCGGAGAGCAAGGTCTCCAGGCAGGAAAGGCTCTTGGAACCCTCCCCCTGCGGGACGGTCACGCAGACAGGCTCTGCCGCCGCACGGCGGACGGCCTCGGCGTAGGCGGCGGGAACGCCGCTGTCGGTCACGATCAGCACCCGCCGCCGAAGCGGGATCAGCTCCCCGATCCGCGCAAGCAGACCGTGTCCGACCAGCACGTCATAGCTGTCCTTTCCCAATTCTACCCGAACGCTCGTCATGCGCGTGCTCCTTCCCGATAGCAACCGACGATCTTGAGCTGCTCGCAGCAGGGAGCCAGATCGGAGAGCAGTGCCTTTCCCTCCGGCTCGTACAGGTTGCCGTCTGCCTCGGCAAAGAAATAGTATTGCCAGAACAGCTCCTTCATGGGGCGACTTCGCAGGGTACGCAGGTTGAAGCCGTGCGAACCGATGATGTCAATGGCACGAGCCAATGCCCCCGCCTGATTGGGCACGGTAAAGAGGAGGATGGAGTGGACTCCCTGCTCGGCAGACGACGGGCGGTGGGGGGTGCGGGAGAAGACCGCGAAGCGGGTGGAGTTGGTGTTGGCGGTATTGATATTCGTGGCCAGCACCTCCAGCCCGAACAGCTCCGCCGCCTCCCGTGAGGCGATGGCGGCGACCGTCCGATCCTCGGAGTTGGCAACGAAGCGGGCGGCCAGTGCCGTGTTGGAGTGCTCCTCGGTGCGGAAGCCGTGCTTTTGAATGTAGGCGGCGCACTGACCCAGTGCCTGCGGGTGGCTGACCACCGTGCGGATGTCCGCCAGCTGTGTGCCGGGCTTGGCCAGCAGATCCTGCGTGACCGGCAGCTCGGTCATCTCGTTGACCGACAGGGAACCCGAGAACATCAGGTCGGTCACGGCACCCACCTCGCCCTGAAAGCTGTTCTCCACCGGCAGGAGCACCAGGTCGCACTCCCCCTCCTCCACTGCACGGTAGGCGGCGGCGAAGTCCGGGTAGGGAACCGCCGTGGCGGCCGGGTAGAGCTTCCGCACGGCTAAGTGGGCGAAGGCTCCCTCGGTGCCCGCGTAGGCGACACGAACCCCCGAAAGCAGATACCGCTGGTATTGGCGGGAGACGGACATGGTGTCCCTCAGAAACTCAACATAAAAGGAGCGCAGCTCCTCCGGTACCGACTCGGCGCGCCGACTGACAATGTCGGCCTCTCGCGCCGCGTCCAGTATGGGTAGCCCGCGCTCTCCCTTGAAGGCGGCTACCGACTCGGCCGCCCGCATCCGTCGGCAGAACAGCTCTGCCATCTCGCGATCGATCTGATCAATCTCGGCTCTTGCCGCTTGTAACTCGTTCATGTACCTGCCGCGGATGCTCCGCGTCTCCTTTGTGATGTATATCTTTTATTGATGAATATCTGCCATCGCTCGGATCATTGTCCGGGGGTCAACCCGTATTCCTGCGCCAGAGCCATGAAGCCGGGCAGAGCCAGCTCAACTGTGCGGCGGCTGACACAGTAGGCGATCCGCACATAGCCGGGACAGCCAAAGCTGTCCGACGGGACAAACAGGATGCCGTGGGTCTTGGCTCTCTCCAGGAAGGCATTGGCATCCGACTCGGGGGACTTCAAAAAGAGGTAGAAAGCACCCTTCGGGCAGACTGCCTCGAATCCGTAAGAGGTCAGCTCATCATACAGCAGGCGGCGGTTGCCGTCATAGACCGACAGGTCTGCCGTCTTGCCGAGGCAGGCGGGGATCATGCGCTGGAAGAGCGCGGGGGCGCAGACATAGCCCATCCCTCGCGCCGCGCCCATCAGAGCCTCGTAGACCGCACGGGCATCCGCCGCACCGGGGTGCACCAGCACATACCCGATGCGCTCGCCCGGCAGGGACAGCGACTTACTGAAGGAGTAGCAGACCAGCGTGTTCTCGTAGTAGACAAGCGGTGCCGGGACAGACTTCCCGTCGTACACCAGCTCGCGGTACGGCTCGTCCGACACGAGGTAGATGGCGTGTCCATAGGTCGCCGACTTCTCACGGAGCAGAGCCGCCAGCGCGGTCAGCTCCTCGACCGACAGGATAGCCCCGGTGGGGTTGTTGGGGGAGTTGATCACCACCAGCCTTGTGTGCGCCGTGATGGCGCGGCCGAGAGCTTCCATGTCCGGGGCAAAGCTCGGTTCACGGGCGGGTACCTCCACGACCCGTGCGCCGGCGTGCTCCAAGAACACCCGGTATTCCGGGAAGCAGGGGGTGAGGATGACAGCCTCGTCCCCGTCTCCGGGGGAGAGCAGAGCACCAAAGCAGGCCGTCAGAGCGGCGGCGGCTCCCACTGTCAGGTAGATCAGGGCGGGGTCGACCTCGACTCCCGTGGTCTCGCGTGTATAGGCGGCGATGGCGGCACGGACGGTCGGGTCTCCCGCCGCTGTGGTGTAGCCGTGCAGGGCGGTCGGGTCACTGTCTCGCAACAGGGTCTCCAGGGTCTCGGTGACCACCGATGGGGGCGGAACCGAGGGGTTGCCGATGGTGAAATCCAGCACGGCATCCTCGCCCGCCTCCTGCTTGCGGCGGGTCGCATACTCAAACAGCTCCCGAATGGCCGAGCGATTCGCCCCCAGCCTGCGGGCTGACTCATTCATGTGAAAGCACTTCCTTTTCTTGTGGGTTGCGGTCGCTTGTCGCGGCTTACCCCAGCAGTCCGCGGTCGCTGGTGAACTCACTGCCGCTGCAGGCGGCGAACTTTTCCAGAAGCTCCGCTACGGTAAGGTTCTTTTTCTCCTCGCCCGCAATATCCAGAATGATGCGCCCCGCGTGGAGCATGATGAGCCGGTCGCCGTAGCGGATGGCATCCTTCATGTTGTGGGTGATCATCAGGGTGGTCAGGTTCTCCTCGCGGACGATGCGCTCGGTGATGGACATGACGGTATCGGCGGTCTTGGGGTCAAGTGCGGCGGTATGCTCGTCCAGAAGGAGCAGACGCGGCTTTTGCAGGGTCGCCATCAGAAGGGTGAGAGCCTGCCGCTGACCGCCCGAGAGGGTACCGGCCTTAGCCGACAGGCGGGTCTCCAGTCCCAGCCCCAACTCGGCCAGCCGACGGCGGTAGTCCTCGCGCTCCTCGCGGCGGATGCCGGGCAGGAGGGTGCGGGACTTGCCGCGCCGATAGGCCAGCGCAAGGTTCTCCTCGATCTGCATAGCGGCGGCGGTGCCGACCATCGGGTCTTGATACACCCGCCCGAGGTATTTGGCTCGCTTGTGCTCGGGCAGGCGGGTCACATCGATGCCGTCCAAGAGGATGCTCCCCTCGTCCGGCAGCCAAGTCCCGCAGATGGCGTTCTGCATGGTGCTCTTACCGGCACCGTTGCCGCCGATGACGGTCACGAACTCGCCGTCCTGCAGGGTCAAGGACATATCATCCAGAGCCACCTTCTCATCGATGGTGCCCTTATTGAATATTTTGGTCACGTTTCGCATCTCAAGCATGGTGTTTTCCTCCCTTCCCGGAGTGGAGGCCGGTGCGGATCTTGCCGGCAACATAGGGGACACCCAAGAAGATCACGACCACCACGGCAGACAGTGCCTTGAGCAGGTCGGCATCAAGTCCTAAGAAGATGACGGTCTGGTAGACGAAGTAGTAGATGACAGCACCGACCATGACGCCACCCAGCTTGATGGCAAAGTTGGAGCCGATGTGCTTGACTACCGCCTCGCCGATGACCACGGCGGCCAGACCGATGACCACGGCGCCGCGTCCCATGTTGATGTCGGCGGCACCCTCATACTGACAGCGGAGACCGCCTGCCAGCGCGACCAGCCCGTTGGACAGAGCCAGCCCGATGATCTTGCAGACACCGGTGTTGATGCCCTGTGCGCGGCTCATGATGGGGTTGCAACCGGTCGCACGGATGGCACAGCCCAGCTCGGTGCCGAAGAAGAGGTACAGAAGCCCGACTAAGATCACCGCCGCGATGCCCAGGAGGATCAGGGCGGAGGGGATGTTCATCTGGGACAGCAATACGGGGTAGTTACGGGCAGGGAGAGCCTGATTGGCTTTTCCCATGATCTTCAGATTGACCGACCACAGCACCATCTGGGTCAGAATACCCGACAGGATGGCGGGGATGCCCAGCCCGATATGCAGGGCACCGGTCACACACCCGGCGATCAGCCCGGAGGCGAAGGCCGCCAGCAGTGCCAGCCATGGGTTCACACCGCTCCTCATGAGCATGGTGCAGACAGCCGCGCCGGTGCAGATCGAGCCGTCCACCGTCATATCGGCCATGTCCAGAATACGGTAGGTAATGTATACGCCCAGTGCCACGATGCCCCAGGTCAATCCCTGTGCTGCGGCACCCGGCAGGGAGGATAGCCAGTCTAACATACGGTCAACTCCTTACATTTCGTGATGGATGTTCAAGCGGACGGAGTACCGTCACTCGCCGATCTTCTTGTAGTCAGCGGGGGGCGTGATGCCCAGCTCGGCGCAGACATCCGCGTTGTATTGCTTGGTGGCACTTGCATACTCAATGGGCATCTCGGAAATATCTGCCTCGCCCTTGAGGACCTTGACTGCCATCTCACCGGTCTTGTAGCCGAGATCATAGTAGCTGATGGCAAGGGTCGCCGCGCCGCAGGCATTGCAGATACCGGATTCTCCCGCGATGACCGGTACCTTGGCGGGACGAACCACTCCGCCGATGGCCTCGGCGCAGGTGGCGGCGGTGTTATCGGTCGGGACATAGATGACATCGCTGTTGTTGGTGGCGGTCGTGGTCACCGAGATGACATCGTTGGAGTCCGAGAAGGGGAAGCGAGTGCAGACAAGACCCTTGCCGGTCAGGTATTCCGCCACGACCTTGACTTGATACTCCGAGTTCGGCTCGGCCGAGCAATAGAGGAGTCCCACCTTCTCGGCATTCGGGAACAGCTCCATGAGCATATCCGCCTGCTCAGTCAGGGGAGCGAGGTCGGAGGTGCCGGACACATTACCGCCGACGGTTCCGTTGAAGTCCTTGAGCCCCAGCGCGAAACCGTATTCGGTCACGGAGGTGCCCAAGATCGGGATGGTCTCGGTCGCGTTGTAGGCGGCCTGAAGAGCCGAGGTGGCATTGGCCATGATCAGATCCACCTTCTTGGATACAAAGGAATTGACGATGGTGGTACAGGTCTGGGTATCCCCTGCGGCGTTCTGCAGGTCAAAGGTCACATTCTCCTCGCCCAGCCCGGCGATGACGGCATCCTGAAAGCCCTTTGTGGCGGCATCCAGCGCGTCGTGGGTGGTCAGCTGGCAGATGCCGATGGTGTACTTGGTCTTGGCGCCGCAGGACGCGAGCGGCAGGACGGATGAGAGAGCCAGCACCAGTGCCAGCAGGATAAGACATACGGAACGACGGGTCTTGACGGTCTTCATAGGAAGCTCCTCCAAAATGAATAGATTTGGATACGCGAGGGGGGGGGCGCGGTAAAAAAGCAAAAACCGCACGGACTTGCGATCCATGCGGCAACACCTCATACCTTTTGCTTTCCTTTGTAAGGACGGTCGGCTTTATGCAGGTACCTGTTCATGTGCATCACAAATCGCTTTTACTTCGTTTCCATAAAGGAATAAAAGTAAAAGTAGCTAAAGCTGTAAAAGCGAACTGCCATGCTGTGAGCCATGCCTGCCATCTTCCGGTCTCCCTTCCGCTGAAAGTTGTATGGATTATACCACATTCCCGCGCGGTTGTCAAGGGGTTTTTCGCTATTTTGTGTCATGGAAATGCATAAAAATTGCAACTCGTGCGGGAAATGCCGGATATACGGGAAAAACGCGGGATCATTCAATATTTGAACAGCTCGACGGCATTGGTACGCAGGGACATCTGCCGCGAGAGTGTCGGGTCAGCCTTCTGTGTCATGGAGAGGGTCACATGACGGAGGGACAGCCGCCGATTGTCGGGGTCGGTTTGAGGTCTCCCGATCTCCATCTTCACCCGTGAGCCGTTGAAGGCCGAGGCCGCCGACAGGCACTCGTATCCGCCCAGAAGACTGCCCATCCTGTCCCGCGTGCGGTAGACCGTCTCCAGCCCGGGGATGGGCTCGGCGATCCGCAGGGTCTCCACATCCATGTCCAGACGGATGGAAAGCGGCTCGGCGGACAGGGCATCGGGGGCATTGAGTGTAAAGGAGACCATGCCGTCGTGGGAGGCATAGGTGCGCGCCATGGACAGACCGTACAGAAGAAAAGCCTCCCAGATGAGCGGGTGTGAGAAGAACACATCCTGCGTCGGCAGGAATCCGTTGTGCAGCTTCTCCTGCGCCTCGCACCCGATGGCGGTCGCAAAGGAGCATATGGCGGCGGCTATGGTACGCAGAGAGACGGTGGGTGCATCGCCCTGCGGCAGGAGAAAGGGCAACCGCTCGGTCAGATCGTAGGTGGTCTCTCGCATGACCATGTAGGTCTCCGGGTCGCAACGCGCGCCGCCTCGCCGCCGTACCTCCTCGGATATGATCCAGTCGGGGTGTAAAAAGCCCCGGCAGGCGGCCGAGGCGGCACGGGTGACCGGTGCGTGGAAGTGGATCAGGAGTCCCAACCCGCAGGGGATATAGTAGCGCTTGGACAGCAGAGCCGGTCCGTGCGCGGTCATGATCAGGAGCGGGCGGGTCTCGCAGGAGGAGAACCACGCTCGCGCCTCGTCCGAGAAGTGGACGAAACGGTAGATGTTCTTGCCCGGCTCCCAAGTGCGGACGGGAGCGCGGGAGGCCACGATCTGGCCGGGCAGGACATCCAGCCCGAACAGGGCATAGCTGACGCCGTACACATACCCGGGCGGCAGGATCGCCTCCGGTGGATAGTTGAAGGACCATCGGGTGTATGTACTGGTGGTGCGGGACATACGAAAAGCCTCCTTGTCGTTCTGCTGGTAATTGATAGACTCTGTTGTTGCCCAACAGCGCAATGAGGTGCAATGCCGGGTTGAAAAGGGTGTTGTTCTCAGGGCGCGGGAGAAAAGCCTCTTCCGAGCCGCTTCTCTCCCGCGCATAAGTGCTATATGATCTTACTTCGCCTTGGTCGCGATCTCCACAAGAGCCTTCTGCAGGAACTCGTCCACCGTGACGTCGTTGGTGACCTCTCCCTTGCGGGAGCGCACCGACACCGTCCCGGTCTCGACCTCCTTGCCGCCGACTACCAGCATATAGGGAACCTTCTCCTGCTGTGCCGCACGGATCTTGTAGCCGATGGTGTTGTTGCTCTTGTCCACCTCGACCCGCATACCGGCGGCCGAGTACTTGTCCGCCAGCTCCTGGCAGTAGGCCAGCTCGTTCTCGCCCATGGGCAGGATGCGTACCTGAACAGGAGCCATCCACATGGGCAGGGCACCGGCGTACTTTTCGATCAGGTATGCCAAAGTACGCTCGTAGCAACCGAGGGAGGTGCGGTGGATGATATAGGGACGCTTGAGCTGTCCGTCGGAGTCCACATAGGACATATCGAACTGCTCGGCCAGCAGCTGATCCACCTGGATGGTGACGATGGTGTCCTCCTTGCCGAACACGTTCTTGTACTGGATGTCCAGTTTGGGACCGTAGAAGGCGGCCTCATCGATGCCGATGGTGTACTTCACGCCCAGGTCGTCCAGAATCTTACCCATGATGGACTGCGCTTCTTCCCACTGCTCGGGGGTGCCGATATACTTGGTGCCTGCCTTGGCGGGATCCCACTGGGAGAAGCGGAAGGAGCAGTCCTCCAGCATTCCGACGGTGTCCAGCACATACTTGGCCAGCTCCAGACAGCCGCGGAATTCGTCCTCCAGCTGCTCGGGGCGTAGGATGTAGTGCCCCTCCGAGATGGTGAACTGCCGCACGCGGATGAGTCCGTGCATCTCGCCGGAGTCCTCGTTGCGGAACAGGGTGGAGGTCTCGGTCAGGCGCATGGGAAGGTCGCGGTAGGAACGCTTCTTGTTCAGGAATACCTGATACTGGAACGGGCAGGTCATGGGACGGAGAGCAAAGCACTCCTTTGTCTCGTCGTTCGGGTCGCCCAGCACGAACATACCGTCCAGATAGTGATCCCAGTGACCCGAGATCTTGTACAGCTCCCGCTTGGCCATGTACGGGGTTTTGGTCAGCTGACAGCCGCGCTTCTGCTCCTCGTCCTCGATCCAACGCTGGAGCACCTGGATGACCCGTGCGCCCTTGGGCAGGAGGATGGGCAGACCCTGCCCGATCACATCCACGGTGGTGAAGTATTCCAGCTCGCGACCCAGCTTGTTGTGGTCGCGCTTCTTGGCCTCCTCGACCGCCGTCAGGTGGGCATTCAGCTCGTCCTTGGTGGGGAAGGCGGTGCCGTACACCCGCTGGAGCATCTTGTTCTTCTGGTCGCCCTTCCAGTAGGCACCGGTGCACTGGGTCAGCTTGAAGGCCTTGACCGCGCCGGTGGCGAACAGGTGAGGCCCTGCACACAGGTCGGTGAACTCGCCCTGACGGTAGAAGCTGATGACCGCATCGGCCGGCAGCTCCTCGATGAGCTGGACCTTATAGGGCTCGTCCTTCTCCTTCATGAAGGCGATGGCCTCCTCGCGGGGCAGCTCGAACCGCTCGATCTTCAGGTTCTCCTTGACGATCTTCTTCATCTCGGCTTCGATGTTCTTGAGGATCTCGGGGGTGAAGGCGACATCACTGTCAAAGTCGTAGTAGAAGCCGTTCTCGATGGCGGGGCCGATGGTCAACTTGGTCTCGGGGTAGAGACGCTTGACCGCCTGCGCCAGAATGTGAGAGGCGGTGTGGCGGAAGATATGCTTGCCGTCCTCGTCGGCAAAGGTCAACAGCTCTACGTCTGCATCAGCCTCCAGAGTTTGGGTCAGGGCGCAGAGCTTGCCGTTGACGTGCGCCGCCAGAACGGCGCGACTGATCAGCCCCGCCGCCGCCGCGGCATCGTAGACCGAGAGGGGGGACTCAAAGTCCATCTGAACACTTCCGAAATTGATCTTCATGGGTAATGATCTCCTTTTGTGATGATTTTTGTATTTTATAAGTGTAAAAACCGTATCCACCGGTATTTCAGGGATATCTTTTCCACGGTGTACCCGTATGCCCGTGCCTCCTGCTTACAGCCGAGGAAGCCGTGACCCAGCGTGAACCCAAGTATTCCCTCGATCTCCTCAAAGGAGAGCTGAATAACGGGGCGACCATCCTCCCTCAGGAAGACCCACAAGGGCTCGTACTTGCTCATGCGGCTGTTTCTCCTTTCTGACGAAATACAAAACCCCGGAGACAGTGCTGACGGCACGGTTCTCCGGGGTGCATGATCGGATGGTCGGAGCAGTGCTACACCGACGACATATCATACACGGTTCCACCCAAAGGTTTCACTCGTATGCATTTTTTGTGGGGAATTCCCCTTCGCGCGGGCGGTACCTGTGACCGGTGCTGTTTGCGGGAAGGCTCTCAGCTTGCCCTTCCTCTCTGTGCGCCGCGCTCCGGTCGGCATATTCCGCGTGTTTGTTGGCTGTTATGGTCAGGCGGTGCTTTGGCAATGACCCGCGCGACCCGCGCTCGGGCGTCTTCGCGCAAGACTTTACCCGACCTTATCCGAGCTTTTTCCGCTTGCGATTGTACTCGGAGCGGGGGTTGAGGATCTCGCGCCAATCCAGATCGCCGCGATCCAGTGCCATGATGAGCACCTCGGCGGTGGCGATGTTGGTAGCGACCGGGATGTTGTACATATCGCACATCCGTTGCAACTCGTTCTCGGACTCGCTGTAGGCGGTGGGTCTGGTGTCGCGGAAGTAGAGAAGCACATCGATCTCGTTGTAGGCAATGCGGGATGCGATCTGCTGTTCGCCGCCCTGCTCCCCGTTCAGCAGACGCTCGATCTGCAGGCCGGTCGCCTCCGAGATGTACTTGGCGGTCGTGCTGGTGGCGCACAGATTATGCTTGCTTAGTACGCCGCAATAGGCGATACAGAACTGGGTCATCAGCTCCATCTTCATGTCGTGTGCAATGATTGCAATCTCCATCAGCAAGACCTCCTCTTCGTTTTGAAAAACGTCATGTGCCCCTTCAGGGGGGGATATTCGGGATCAGCAGGGAAACAATACCCCACTTTTGTAGATATTATACCACAATCTCTCCGCTTTGTCAAGAAGTTTGAAAAATTTTTCAAAAATTTCGAGTTTTGCGGTTTTCGCGGCGCACCATGTGCGTCTCGGACTCGGCGGGAGGGGGTTCCATACCGAACTGTCCCAATTCCGTATTCATTATTTTTTGTATTTATGCATTTTTCATGTTGACATTTCCCGGAAAAAGCTGTATAATAATAGGAGTATGGACTTGTTCATTGATAATGGCCGAACCGCATCCGAGGATTTCCCCTCGGAGAGGCACCGACAGGAAAGGGAAGGGAACAGAACATGGCAAACGAAAAGAGAGCCGCCCGAAAGCAGGCGCGGGAGGAGGTATTCCGCCTCCTGTATGAGACGGAATTTCACGAGGGCGAGACCCCCGAGGACATTTGGTCACGCGCCGTGGAGGCGCGGGAGATCAACACCGAGGATGCCTACCTGCGGCGCACCTACTTCGGCGTGATGGAGCGTCTGACCGAGATCGACGAGCTGATCGGGAGCTATGCCAAGGGCTGGAAGACCCGACGGCTGTCGCGAGTGTCTCGCGCTGTCCTGCGGCTGGGTACCTACGAGGTCGCGTTTGCAAAGAACATTCCGGCGGCGGTGGCCATCAACGAGGCGGTCGAGCTGAGCAAACGGTTCGATGAGCCGCGTGCTCGCGCCTTCGTCAACGGCGTGCTCAATGCCGTGAAGGATGCCTCCGCCAAGCCTCCTCGGGAGACTGCGGACGAGACGGCACTCCCCGCGGATGCACCCGCCGCGACCGACACCGCATCGGAGGATTGACAGCATTCCCATGGCAGAAAAGATACCCTGCTGGGTCGGGATCGACACCAGCAACTACACGACCTCGGCGGCTCTGGTCATTCCCGACCCGGAGCGGGCGGGGCAGCTGACGGTGGTGTCCAACCGCAAGGCACCTCTTCCCGTCACGGCGGGGGCGCGGGGTCTGCGGCAGAGCGACGCACTGTTCGCCCATACCCGCAACCTGCCGGAGCTGATGCGCGGGATACGGGCGGATATGGCGGCGGCGGGACTCTTCCCGGTCGCGGTGGGCTGTTCGACCCGCCCGCGTGACGCGGCTGACTCCTATATGCCCTGCTTCCTGGCGGGTGTGGCGGCGGCCGAGGCCTTTGCCGCAGGAGCCGACCTCCCTCTGTATCGCCTGTCCCACCAGAGCGGACACATCATGGCGGCACTGTACTCCTCGGGGACACTGTATCGGGCTCGCAAGGCGGGACAGCCCCTTGATGGCGAGTTCCTCGCCTTCCATGTCTCGGGCGGTACCACCGAGGCGGTGGTTGCACACCCCGTGGAGGGGGGCTTCTCGGTGGAATTGGTCGGCTACGGAGCCGATCTGCACGCCGGGCAGGTTGTGGATCGTGTGGGGGTCATGCTGGGGCTGGACTTCCCCTGCGGCGCGGCACTGGAGCGGCTGGCGGTGACCTGCACCGAGAAGCTGCCTCCCGTCAAGCTGTCAGTCAAGGACGGTGTCTGTAATCTTTCGGGGTTTGAGAATCAAGCGGCCAAACTGTGCAAGGATACCGGCGACCCGTCGCTGGTGGCGGCGTGGGTGCTGACGGCACTGGGGCGCACACTGCGCCGCATGACGGATCAGATACAGTCCAAGCGGGAGACCCCTCTCCCGGTGCTCTACGCAGGCGGGGTGATGAGCAACCGCTTCATCCGTCCGCTCCTGACCGAGGGTGCCGCGTGGGAGTGCCTGTTCTCGGAGCCTGCGTATTCGGCGGACAACGCGGCGGGGGTGGCTCTGCTCACCGCCGAGGGTCACTTGTCGAAGCACACAAGTCAATAAGCGCATTTCCGAATGCGAGTGCAAAACGAGAAATGAGTCGTATGAAAGGGGGGCTCTCCATGAGATCCGACGGACGGGTGACCCTGTCGGTCAGCCAACTGAATGAATGTGTTCGGGCGGCACTGGAGAACTCCCCCCTCCTGCGGGAGGTATATGTCGAGGGGGAGCTGTCCGGGGTCAAGCTGTATGCGTCCGGGCATCTCTACTTTTCCCTGAAGGATGCCGAGAGCACGGTCAGCTGTGTGATGTTCGCACGGCAGGTCACGGGTCTGCGCTATACTCCCGAGAACGGGATGCGGGTCATCCTGCACGGGCGGGTGTCGGTCTACCCGCCGCGCGGGCAGTATCAGTTGGTGGCAGATGCGCTGGTGCCGGTGGGAGTCGGCGACCTGGCGGTCGCGTTTGAACAGCTCAAGGCGAAACTTGCGGCGGAGGGACTGTTTGACGAGTCCCGCAAAAAGCCCCTGCCGCGCCATCCGCACCGCATCGGGGTCATCACCTCTGCCTCCGGGGCGGCCATCCACGACATCATCCGCGTGGCGCGGGGGCGTATGCCCTCGGTGGAGATATTGCTGTTCCCCTCGGAGGTGCAAGGCGCACGCGCTTCCCGCTACTTAGCGGGAGGGGTGCGCTACTTCAATTCCCCCGCCGTGCGGAGCGACTCGGAGCAAGCGGTGGATGTCATCATCATCGGGCGGGGCGGTGGCTCGACAGAGGATCTTTGGTGCTTCAACGACGAGACCCTTGCTCGTACCATTGCCGCCTCGGATATTCCCATCGTGTCGGCGGTGGGACATGAGGTGGATTATGCCATATCCGACTTTGTTGCCGACCGCCGTGCGGCTACCCCCTCGGCCGCCGCCGAGATGGTCACGCCGGATCGGGAAGACCTCGGGCGGCAGGTGCAGGCTCTGTCTTGCCGAATGGATACCGCGCTGGACACCCGCCTGGCGCGAGCGCGGAACCGCCTGACCGAGCTGGCGGGGCGGCGGGTGCTGTCCGCACCGGAGGGAGTCATCCTGCAGCGGAGAGAGCGGCTGTCCCCGCTGTCCCATCGGCTGGAGACCGCCATCGGACGGGCTTTGGAAACAAGGGAACGGGAGATGACCCGCCTGTGCGGTCAGCTGGAGGCGCTCAGCCCCCTGGCCGTTCTGGGGCGCGGGTATACCCTGATGCGGGGCGAGGACGGACATCTGATCCCACGCGCCGAGCGGCTGACGAGCGGGGAGCGAGTTACCGTGCAGTTCTCGGACGGCAGGGCGGAGGCCTTGATCGAATTGGTTGAGAAAGTACCGACGGCACCTGCGGGTGCGGAAAGCGAGACGGATATATGACGGATATGGAGCAGAACACAGTCCCCGAGGCGGCTGTGCCAAAGAAGAAGCGGGCGACCTCTGCTAAGAAGAAGTCCCCCGAGGAGGCCGCCGCCGCCCTCTCCTTTGAGGCGCGGAGCGAGCGGTTGGGGGAGATCGTGGGGCGGCTGGAGAACGGTACCCTGTCCTTGGAGGAGAGCCTTGCCCTCTACGAGGAGGGGGTCGCTCTGGTGCGTGCTTCCACCCGCGAGCTGGACGAGGCGGAGCAGAAGGTCAAGATATTGCGCCGCACGGCCGAGGGGGATATTCGCCCGGCCGATTTCGTGGATACCGAGGAGGGACAGTCATGACGAATGAGATACACATGACCGAGGCGCAGACCGCGCTGGTGCAGGCCCTGTTGACCGAGAACGCGGCGGCGGTGGAGCGGTACCTGGACGGCTTATATCGCGGTGAGGACGGCCGAGCCGATGCCTCTCTGAACGAGGCCGTGCGCTACTCCCTGTTGGCAGGGGGCAAGCGGGTACGCCCGACCTTGACAATGGAATTCTGCCGCCTGTGCGGCGGGAGAGCCGAGGCCGCCCTCCCGTTTGCGGCGGCGGTGGAGATGGTGCATACCTTCTCCCTCATCCACGATGACCTGCCCTGCATGGACGACGACCAGCTGCGCCGCGGTCGCCCGACCAACCACCGTGTGTACGGGGAGGCCACTGCACTCTTAGCCGGGGACGGCTTGGCACTGGATGCCTTCGGGATGATCGCGGGAGCGGAGCATCCTGCCGAGACGCGGATCGCGGCGGTCAAGGTGCTGTCGGATGCCGCCGGGTGCGCGGGGATGGTGCGCGGACAGATCATGGATATGTTCGGCGAGACCGTCCGGCTGACCAGGGAGGAGCTGTTGCTCCTGCAGGCACGCAAGACGGGTGCCCTCATTCGGGCGGCGGCACAGCTGGGCGTGCTGGCGGCCGGGGGCGGCGTGGACTCTGCCGAAATGGAGTTGGCGGCGGCGTATGCGGATCGCATCGGGCTGGCGTTCCAGATCGTGGACGATGTGCTGGACGTGACCGCTACCGAGGAGCAGATGGGCAAGTCGGTCGGCAGTGATGCGGAGCACCATAAGAATACATTCTTGACATTCTCCACCAAGGAGGAGGCTCTGTCCGAGGCCTACCGCCTGTCCCGCGAAGCTGCTGATTTAGTCGGCCGTCGGGCGCGCGGGGAGCGGCTGAGCGCACTGGCACTCTCCTTGGCGGTTCGACAGCACTGATGCGCGCCGATCTGTATTTGGTCGAGCGCGGAGCCGCCGCCTCCCGCACGCTGGCGCGGAAGCTGATCGAGGCTGGGGTGGTCTCAGTGGATGGTCGGACGGTCGGAAAGCCCTCGGAGGACATATCGGAGGGTCAGCACGACTTAACGGTCGGGGAGACCTGCGAGACTCGCTACGTCGGGCGCGGCGGCTTAAAGCTGGAGGCGGCACTGGATGCCTTTCCGGTCTCGGTAAGCGGTGGTATCTTCGCCGATGTGGGTGCCTCCACGGGGGGCTTTACTGACTGCCTGCTTCGGCGCGGCGCAGCACGGGTCTTTGCCATCGATGCGGGACACGGACAGCTCCACCCCCTTCTGCGGGAGGACGAGCGTGTGCGCTCGGTCGAGGGGTGTAACGCCCGCACGCTCAGTCGGGAGCTGATGCGCTCCTTTGAGCCGTCGGGCAGGACTCCGAGCGGCGACCGGTTCGACGGATGGGTGGACGGCGCGGTGATGGATGTTTCCTTCATCTCACAGACCCTGATCTTGCCCGCGCTGACCAACGTCATCCGCCCGGGCGGGTGGCTCATCAGCTTGATCAAGCCGCAGTTTGAGTGCGGGGCGGGGGCACTGTCCCGCCGCGGGATCGTGAAGGATGTCCGCGATAGGGAGGCCGCCGTCCGGCGGGTGCAGGGATCTGCCGCCGCCTGTGGTCTGGAGCCTCGCGGGCTGATCCCATCCCCCATCGAGGGCGGGGACGGCAACCGAGAATATATGGCGTATTTTATTCGACAAGAGAAATGATGGTAGATATGGACAAAGAAAAGCAGATCGACACGGCGACGCGGACAAGCAGCTTCCGCAAGATCGCCCTGATCACAAACTTCAATATTTTTGAAAAGGCCGGAGCCGCCATGCAGGTGGCACTGCGCCTCTCGCGCTTCCCTTGCGAGGTCATGGTCGCCTCCTTCAATCGGGACAAGGTACTGCGGATGAACCGCGGGCGCATGACCTTTACCTTCCTGCCCATGGACGAGCTGTACGCCCGCGCCGATCTCATCATCGTGCTGGGCGGGGACGGCAGTATCCTGGAGGGGGCGCGCCGCGCCGCACCGCGCGGGACACCCATCCTGGGCATCAATCTCGGGCGGGTGGGATACATGGCCGAGCTGGAGGTCGGGGAGCTGGATATGCTGGCTTGCCTGTTCCCGCCTGCGGGAGAGACTCCCACATGGCACATCGAGACACGCTCCATGCTGAACGTGGAGATCCTGACTCCCACGCAGGAGGTGCGGGCTACCATGTACGGGCTGAACGATGCTGTGATCACCAATGGCTCCATTGCCCGCATCATCGATCTGGAACTGTATGAGAACGGCCGTGCGGTCACGAGCTACCGCGCCGACGGGCTGATCGTGGCGACCCCCACCGGCTCCACCGCCTACTCCATGTCGGCGGGCGGCCCCGTGGCGGATCCGCGAGTCTCCTGCTTCTGCGTGACCCCCATCTGCCCCCATTCCATCGCGGCACGGCCGCTGATCTTCCCGGATGATGCCTCCATTGAGGTGAAAAATGTGTGTCAGCGCGAGAAGATGCTGTTTCTGACGGTGGACGGCCGCACCAACTGCGAGCTCTACCGCAACGAGACCGTCCGCGTGACTCGCTCCCCCTTGCAGACCCATCTGGTTCGCTTACGCAGCTATGGCTTTTACGATCGCCTGCGCATCAAGATGGCCGAGCATTCATGACCTCTGTCGAAAAAAAGGAGAAGCTACATGAAAAAGAATCGACTTGAAAAGATCATTGAGATCATCGACCGATACGAGGTCGAGACCCAGGACGAGCTGATCGACTACCTGGGTCGGGAGGGCTTTGACGTGACCCAGGCTACGGTGTCCCGTGACATCCGTGAGCTGAAGCTGGTCAAGATCACCACGGGGCACGGTCACTACCGCTATGTCCTGCCGCAGGAGGAGACCAAGGGTCAGACCTCCCTGCATATCAGCAACGCGCTGGCCGAGACCATCGTCCGCACTGATTGCGCCGGCAACCTGATCGTCCTGCACACCTACCCCGGTATGGCAAACGCCATCGCCGTGGAGGTGGATCGGCTGGATCATCCCGCTATCCTCGGCTGTATCGCGGGAGATGACACGGTCCTGATCGTGGCGCGGGATGTCGAGCGTGCCTCGCAGGTGAGCGACCAGATCAAGGATATGGTGCGTCATCGCTCCCAGAGTCTGCAGGAAGGGGGCAGGTAAGATGCTCCGTTCCCTCCACATCGAAAACGTAGCGGTCATTCGGCGTGCGGATGTGGACTTTTCCGAGGGGCTGTGTGTCCTGACGGGCGAGACCGGAGCAGGGAAGTCCCTCCTGATCGACAGCCTGAATGCCCTGATCGGCGGGCGTGTCAGCCGCGAGTTGATCCGTACCGGGGAGGATCGCGCGGAGGTCTCGGCTCTGTTTGACGGGCTGGACGAGACGACCCGCATCGCCCTGTCCGAGTTGGGGATCGAGCCGGAGGAGGGAGAGCTTCTGCTACGCCGAACCATCAATCGGGACGGCCGCTCGGTCTGCCGTATCGGGGGTAGAGCCGTGACCCAGAGCCTCCTGCGGGACGCGGGGGCACTCTTGATCAATATCCACGGGCAGAGCGACAACCAAAAGCTGATGCAGAAGTCCGCGCACCTGTCCCTCCTGGATGCATACGCAGGGGACGGGCAGGAGCTGGCGACCTATCGCCGCGCCTATGCCGCATGGCGGCATACCTCCGAACGCTTGCGGGAGCTGCGCTTGGATGAAAGTCAGCGGTTGCGGACACGGGAGATGCTGGCCTACCAGATATCTGACATTGATGCCGCTAAGCTCAAGCCGGGTGAGGAGGAGCGACTGACCGCACGGCGGGATCGCCTTCAGCATCAAGAGAAGATCGACAAGGGACTGCGCTATGCCGCCCGCGCCCTGCGGGACGGCGAGAAGGCCACAGCGGTCGCCCTGATCGACCGCGCCGAGACCGCCCTGTCCTCGCTGGCGGGGCTCCTGCCCGAGACCGAGGGGCTGACCGAGCGGCTGGAGGCTCTGCGCTGTGAGGCCGAGGACATTGCCGAGCGTGTCAGTGCACTCATGGATTCGGATGTGGAGGATCCGACCGCCGAGCTGGACAAGCTGGAGGGGCGGCTGGATATCATCCAGCGGCTGGGGCGCAAGTACGGCGCGGGCGTGGAGGCTATTTTGACCTTTCGCACCGAGGCGGCGGCACGGCTGGCCGAGCTGGATGACTCGGATGGGCGGATCGCCGAGCTGGAACGGGAGGAAATGGCACTGCGTGCCGCCCTGGACGAACAGGCGGCGGTGCTGACGTCGCGGCGTAAAACGGCGGCGGAGAGCCTGTCTGCCGAGGTGGCGGAGTCGCTGACCTTTCTGGATATGCCGCGAGTGCGCTTTGCCGTGTCACAGCACCCCCTGCCCGCGCCCGGCGCGGACGGCGCGGATGATGTGGAGTTCTGTATCTCCACAAACCCCGGTGAGCCGCTCCTGCCCATGATCCGCATAGCCTCGGGGGGTGAGCTGTCCCGCATCATGCTGGCTCTGCGGAGCGTGCTGAATGAGAGGTACGGCATCCCGGTCTCCATCTACGACGAGATCGACACCGGTATCTCGGGGCGAACCGCACGGAAGGTGGGCATGAAGTTGCATGAGATCGCCTCGGTCGGGGACTCGCAGGTCATCTGCGTGACCCATTCGGCACAGGTCGCCTCGCTGGCGGATGCTCATTTCCGCATTGAAAAGAAAGAGGTAGACGGTCGCTCCGAGACCTCGGTGCGCCGCCTCTCCGACGACGAGCGGGTGGAGGAGATCGCCCGCATTTTGGGCGGCCTTGACCCGACCGATGCCCAACGCGCCGCCGCCCGCGACCTGATACGGGAGCGCGGGGGCGCGGCGGTAGATGCACGCTGAGGGACTCCTGCCAAGAGCCTAAAACGCCGCTACAGCGGAATATTTACAAAAATCTATTGCAATTCCAAGCCAACCGTGCTATAATATATCGGTTTGAGACTAACGAAAGAGAGGAAACTCCACAGATGATGCTTCAGATCAAGCAAATGCTGGCTGAGGAGATCCGGAGCGGCCTTCAGAGCATATCGCCCGAGGGCGCGGCGGCTCTGACCGAATCCGACATCCAGGGCCTGCTGGAATATCCACCCGATCCCGCCATGGGGGACATCGCGCTCCCGTGCTTCAAGCTCTCCCGCACACTGCGCCGCTCTCCGGTGCAGATAGCGAATGCGCTGGCTCCCGCCATTGCGGGGGATTGCATTCAGCGTGCCGAGGCGGTCAACGGATACCTCAATATCTACCTGTCGGGGGAATACCTGCTGAGTACCCTGCTTCCCCGTATTTTGGAAGAGGGCGAGTCCTACGGCTCCCCGCATATTGGCGAGGGAAAGGTGGTGGTGCTGGACTACTCCTCCCCGAACGTCGCAAAGCCCTTCCACATCGGGCATCTCGGTACCACCGTGATCGGTCACGCCCTCAAGAAGCTGCATGAGTTTGCGGGCTATACCTGCATCGGCATCAACTACCTCGGCGACTGGGGGACTCAGTTCGGTAAGCTGATCGTGGCCTACCGCCTGTGGGGCTCCAAGGAGGCGGTGGAGCAGGGCGGCATCGACGAGCTGGTCAGCCTGTACGTCCGCATCAATAACGCCATCAGCGGCAACGAGGCCGAGGGGATCGCACCGGATCCGGCTCTGGCTGAGCAGGCGCGCGCCGAGTTCCACAAGATGGAGATCGGCGACCCGGAGAATATCGCGCTGTGGAAGTGGTTCGTGCAGATCAGCTTGGATGAGTATCAGAAGACCTACCGCCAGCTGGACATCACCTTCGACAGCTACAAGGGGGAGTCCTTCTATACCGATAAGATGCCCGCGCAGGTGCAAAAGCTGCGGGATATGGGGCTGATGAAGCTCGACGACGGCGCGTCCATCGTAGACCTGTCTGAATATGATATGCCCCCTTGTCTGATCCTTAAGCGGGACGGCTCCACTCTCTACCCCACCCGCGATATCGCCGCGGCGGTCTACCGTAAGCAGGAGTACCATTTCGACAAGTGCATCTACGTCACATCGGCACAGCAGATATTGCACTTCCGCCAGTGGTTCAAGGTGGTGGAGCTGATGGGCTATGACTGGTACGACCAGCTGGTTCATGTCCCCTACGGCACGGTGTCGGTCAACGGTGCCAAGCTGGCCACCCGCACCGGTAACGTCGTCCTGCTCCGTGACCTGTTCGCCGCCGCCATCGACAAGGTGACCGAGATCATGGAGACCAAGAACCCGTCGCTCAAGGGGCGCACCGACATCGCCGAGGCGGTCGGCGTGGGCGCGATCGTGTTCTACTACCTGTCCAACAACCGCATCAAGGACATCAACTTCAACATGGAAGAGGCTCTGTCCTTTGACGGCAACACGGGTCCCTATGTCCAGTACACCTACGCCCGCGCCTGCTCCATCCTGGAGAAGGCCGGCGTGACCGCTGAGACGGCGACCCCCGCCGAGCTGATCCTGTCCGATCCGCTTGAGAAGTCCCTCTGCGTGGTGCTCTCGGAGTTTGAGGAGCGGGTACGCATGGCTCTGCGGGATTATGAGCCGTCCTACATCACCCGTTACATCCTCGATGTGGCGACCGCCTTCAATCGGTTCTACCACGACTGCGCCATTGCGACCTGCGAGGACGCACGCGTGCGGGCGACCCGTCTGGCTTTGACGCAGGCGACCAAGAACGTGCTGGGTGCGGCCTTCGGACTCATCTGCCTGCGTAAGACCGAAAAGATCTGATCTATGCGCTATATCGGACGAATTACAGGTGCACTGAAGATTGTTAACTTTTTTGAATACATTGTGGGGTAGGGACTCCACAGGACGGCAAATAACGCAAAAGACGATCCGACAACCATATTTCGATATGATAACGTGATTAAAGTCCTTGAAGGGGTTTGGGGAAACTTCCTTCAGGAAGTTTCCCCAATAAAAATAATAAGTAAATGAGAGGTATATACTATGTCCGGACACAGCAAATGGGCGAACATCAAGCACAAGAAGGAAAAGACCGACTCCGCCCGCGCCAAGATATTCACCAAGATCGGCAAGGAGCTGACCATCGCCGTTCGCGAGGGCGGCCCCGACCCGGCCTCCAACTCCAAGCTGCGTGACCTGATCCAGAAGGCCAAGGCCAACAACGTCCCGAACGACAACATCGAGCGCACCATCAAGAAGGCGCAGGGCGCGCAGGGCGAGAACTTTGAGGAAGTGACCTACGAGGGCTACGGTCCCGCAGGTGTGGCTGTCATCGTCACCGCCACCACCGACAACCGCAACCGTACCGCCGGCAATATCCGTTCCTACTTCTCCAAGTTCCACGGGAACATGGGGCAGACCGGTTGCGTCGGCTACCTGTTCGCCAACAAGGGCGTGGTGGTTATCACCGACGAGGACGGTGACTACGAGGAGGATAAGCTGATGGAGCAGGCTCTGGAGGCCGGAGCCGAAGATTTCTCGGCCGACGAGGGCGTGTTTGAGATCACCACCGAGCCGGAGGATGTCTACGTCGTGGCGGATGCGCTCAAGGAGCTGGGCTATGCCATTGCCTCCGCCGAGGTGACCAAGGTGCCCTCCACCTATGTCAACATCGACGGCGAGGAGGAGCAGAAGTTCATGGGTCTCCTGCTGGATAAGCTGGACGAGGACGACGACGTGCTGGATGTCTACCACAACTGGGAGAACTGCGACCGATAACCATCCGTGCCGGGGGGAGCCTGCGGTCTTGACCGGGCTTCCCCCGCATTGTATATTCGATTTTGCGAAAGGACGGTGATACAATGGCTCAACCAGCCGAAACCACCCCCTTCGGCAGGGGACTCTTCAAGCGCACCGTCCTTCTGACGGTGGGACGGTTCGTGTCCAAGCTGATGGTCTTTTTCATGGTGCGGCTGTATACCGCCTGCTTAAGTCCCGCCGAGTACAGTGCCGCCGATCTGATCGCGGACATGGCCAACCTGCTCATCCCGTTGGCCTCGCTCGGGGTCAGCGAGGGCATCTTCCGCAACGCCGCCGACCGTGCCCGCGACAAGGAGACCTACCTGACGGCGGGGCTGTTCCTGCTGGGGGGCGGGAGCCTCTTGTTCCTCTGCCTGTCCCCGTTGCTCACCTGCATCCCGCTGTTCTCTGAGACGGCATGGCTGATCGTCCTGTATGTCCTCCTCTCCAATATCCACTCGGTCGTGTCGCAATACCTGTTTGCCATTGGCCGTGTCCGATTGTTTGCAGGGCAGGGCATACTGAACACGGCTCTGCTCATCGGGCTGAATATCCTGTTCCTGCCCGTCCTGAAGTTGGGCGTGACGGGGTATATCATGTCCACCTTTATCGCAGACGGGCTGACCACCCTGTTCTTAGTGCTGTACACCCGCCTGTGGCGTTCGGTCAAGCAACTGCCGCGACGGGAGCTGTGGGACACGGTGCGGGGGCTTTTGCGCTTCTGTCTGCCGCTGGTGCCGGCGACCCTTTGCTGGTGGATCACCAGTGTGTCGGATCGCTACATGATCTACTATATGCGCTCGGCGGCCGAGAACGGACTGTACACCGCCGCCTACAAGATACCCACCATCCTGACTTTGGCTGTCAGCATCTTCTCGACCGCGTGGAAAGGCAGTATCAGTGCCGAGGAGGACGACCCCGCGCTCTGGAGCCGGCACTACACTTACTCTTGGCGGGGGTACACCGCCGCGGCCTTCTTCGGGGGCGGGTGCCTGATACTCGTCTCGCGGGTGCTGGCGAATATTCTGTATGACGATGCGTATCGGGGGGCGTGGGTGTATATCCCGGTGCTGATCGTGGCGACCCTGCTCTGCGGGCTGGATACCTTTCTGGATTCTGTCTACTTCACCGCCCGCCGCACCACATGGTCGATGATCTCGGCTCTGACGGGAGCCGTGCTGAACATCCTGCTCAATGCACTCTGGATCCCGGAGCATGGTGCCCTGGGCGCATCGGTCGCCACCCTGTTGAGCTACCTGGCGGTGCTGATCCTGCGGCTGATCACCACGCGACGACTGATCGGATTCCGCCAAGCCCCCCTGCGCCTTGGCGGGAATATCCTGCTACTGTCCGCCGAGGCCGCGCTCATGACCGCCGCCGGGGAGGGCTACCTCTCCCCGCTCCCGGGTTACGCGGCGGCGGGAGTCTGTCTTGCGGGGCTTATCGCCCTGAATGCAAGGCCTCTCCTGCAGCTTTTGAATCGCCTGTTGCATCGTTCGCACAGCCGTGCGGACGGGAAAGAAACCTCTGAGGATATATGATATGAGCTTTTCTGAAAAGACCATACGAACACTGGAATTTGATAAGATATGCGCCATGCTGGCCGAATGCGCCGAGACCGAGGGGGCAAGAAGCATGGCACAGAACCTGCGCCCCTCGGCCGACCCGCTGACGGTACGGCGGCGGCAGGAGCGCACGACGGATGCCCGCCGTCTGGCGGATGCCAAGGGCGCACCCTCCTTCGGGGGCGTGCGGGACATCTCGGCTGTCTGCGAGCGGGCAGAGAAGGGAGCCGTGCTCTCCATGCGCGACCTGCTGGATGTGGCGAATGTCCTGCGTACGTCGCGCATCCTGACCGACTACCACGCAGGGAACCACCCCTTTGACACCGTGCTGGACGAGGTCTTTGATCGCCTTCTGCCGGATCGTCGGCTGGAGGAGCGTATCAGCCGCGCCATCCTGTCAGAGGACATGATGGCAGATGAGGCCTCCCCCCTGCTGGCCGACATCCGCCGCAAGATACGTAACGAGAACGCCCGCATCCGCGAGGTGCTCCAGAAGATGATCTCGGGCAGTTCCAAATACCTGCAGGAGAACATCGTGACCATGCGCGGCGGGCGGTATGTCATCCCGGTCAAGGCCGAGTGCAAGAACGAGGTCAAGGGACTCATCCACGACACCTCCTCTACCGGCGCGACCATATTCGTCGAGCCGATGGCGGTGGTGGATGCCAACAACGAGATCCGCCTACTCCAGACCAAGGAGGAGCGGGAGATCGAGCGCATCCTGTCCGAGCTGTCGGCACAGGTCGCGGGAGCGGCGGATGCGCTGTGGCTCAACTACCGCAACATTAACGAGCTTGCCTTCGCCTTCGCCTGTGCCGAGCTGTCGGTGCGGATGCGCGGGGTCTCGCCCCACCTGTCAAGCGGGCGGGAGGTAGACCTGGTGCAAGCGCGGCACCCCTTGATCGACAAGGAAAAGGTCGTGCCCATCCACCTGACTCTCGGCAAGGATTTCGATACCCTGGTCGTTACGGGACCCAACACGGGCGGTAAGACGGTCTCTCTCAAGACTCTGGGACTGTTCGCCCTGATGACCCAGTCGGGTCTGCATATCCCCTGTGACGAGACCTCCTGCATCTGCCTGTATGATGACATTCAGGTAGACCTCGGGGACGAGCAGAGCATCGAGCAATCGCTGTCTACCTTCTCCTCCCACATGGTCAACATCGTGTCCATCATGGAGGAGGTCGGCGCGGGGTCGCTGGTGCTGTTCGACGAGCTGGGCGGCGGTACCGATCCGGTCGAGGGCGCGGCGTTAGCCATAGCCGTCATCGAGGCGGTGCGGGAGGCAGGAGCCTCCTGCGTGGCGACCACCCACTATGCCGAGCTGAAGGCCTACGCGCTGGACACCCCCGGGGTGTGCAACGCCTCCTGTGAATTCGACGTGGAGACTCTCAAACCGACCTACCGGTTGGTCATCGGTGCCCCCGGCAAGTCCAATGCATTTGCCATTTCCGAGAAGCTGGGGCTGTCCCCCGCCATCATCCGTCGGGCGGAGCTGCTGGTCAGCTCCGAGAACAAGAGCTTTGAGAATGTGATCGAGAAGCTGGAAGAGAGCCGCGTGCAGATGGAAAAGGAGCGGGCGGAGGCACAACGCCTGCGCGAGGAATTCGAGACCTTCAAGGCAAATGCCGAGGCCGAGATCCGCAAGAAGACCCAGAACGCCGAGCGCGAGGCCGAAAAGGCACGTCAGCGTGCGGCGGCTATGGTGGCCTCGGCGAAGGCCTCCTGTGACTTCCTGTATGAGCAGATGGACAAGATGCGCCGTGCACAGGAGTCTGCCAAGGCCGCCGAGGAGCTGGAGGCGGCGCGGCGAGCCGTGCGGGAGCATTTGCGCGCCACGGGGGACACCTACGACCCCGTGGAGGAGGTGTATGAGGAGGATGGAGAGTACGTCCTGCCTCGCCCCCTGCACAAGGGGGACAAGGTGCGGCTGGTGACCGTCAACAAGGTCGGCGAGCTGACCGACGAGCCGAAGAACGGCATGGTCACCTTCCAGGCGGGTGTCCTGCGGGTGCGGGCGCGGGTGGCTGACCTACGGCTCCTGACCGACGAGGACAAGAAGAAGCAATCCGAGCGGGAAAAGAAGCCTAAATCCAGCGTGTATGTCGAGCGGTCGAGCGGCTTCCGCAACGAGATCGACCTGCGCGGCATGATGGGGGACGAGGCCTGCATGGCGGTGGATCAGTACCTTGATGAAGCTGTTCTGAACGACTGCGAGTCGGTGCGCCTCATCCACGGGAAGGGAACCGGTGCCCTCCGCGCCGCCCTTTGGAAGTACCTCAAGGGGGATCGCCGCATTGCCTCCTTCCGCATCGGCCGCTACGGCGAGGGTGACGGCGGCGTGACCGTTGTGGAATTGAAGTAACAGGAGATACTGTCTTATGAAAGAATTCGATCTGATCCGCCATCTGAAAACGGCAGTCTACCCCGACACCGGCGCACCGCTGGTCGCCTTCTTCGGCGACAGCGTGACCCACGGTGCGTTTGAATGCATCGAGACGACAGGAGCCGACTGCGTATTCGACTTTGATGCGGTATACCACGCGGTCTTTGCGCGGGAGCTCCGCCGCATCAACCCGTGGTTGCCGGTGAGTGTTTTGGATGCCGGGGTGTCCGGGGGAAGTGCACGGAGCGGGCTTGCCCGCATGGAGCGGGATGTCATTGTCCATCGCCCCGATCTCTGCGTGGTCAACTTTGCTCTCAATGATGTCAACGACCCCTTGGATGTATACCGAGCCTCGCTGTCCGAGGTGTTTGACCGCCTGTCCGCCACCGAGATCCCGACCGTCCTCTTGACCCCGAATATGCTCAACACCTATGTCCACCCCGACACCATCCCGAAGTTCCGAGACTACGCCGCCGTGACGGCCGAGTATCAGAACGGCGGCCGCATGGATGCCTATGTGGATGCGGCGCGAGAGGTGGCCACCGCGCGGAACATCCCCATCGCGGATGCCTATGCGAAATGGAAGGCCATGGCGGCCTCCGGGCAGGACACCACGGTGTGCTTGGCCAACTATATCAACCACCCAACGCGGGAGATGCACCGCCTGTTCGCCGAGACCCTGATCGAGACGTTGAGCGCGATGTGACCCGCCTCGGGACAAATACGAAAAAGACCGCCGAGCCGTCCCCACACGGGGGAACGACTCGGCGGTCTTTCGACAGCCGCTTAGCCGAAGATCTTCTTCAGGCTCTTGTCGGCACTCTTCTTTTGGCTTTTATAGAAGGAGGCATAGTTGGTGTTGCCGCTCTCGCAGAGCAGGGGAACCATGTAGACCAGATTATTGATGTGGTCGGCGCAGGCCAGACCGATGTCGTTGGTCTGGGACTTCCAGATGAGATCCAGCATCTCGGCATCCTCGGGCGCGTTGACGATGGAGGTGCCCAGCTGGGTCTCGTAGTAGGCGGTCTTGACAGGCGCGGTGTAGTAAGCCAGCAGCTCCAGTACCTCACCTACCATCTGCTTATTCTTTACCGAGGCGGGAACGCACATCAAGCCGTTCCAGTTCATGCTCTTGTACTCCTCCTGTGCGGTATCGTACAGGGGGTAGGGCAGGATGCCGAAGCGAATGTCCGTGGTGGCCAGCGAGGGGAGGGAGATCGTGTTGTACAGCTGGAACAAGGCTCGACCGGTGGAGATATCCACCGTGGTGGTAAAGGTGGACGGCCACATATAGGAGTAGTCTGCCGTGTACATGGCGTAGATCTTGTCGATCAGCGCCTGCAGCTTGATGCCCTCCCGCGGATAGGAGACACTGTACTTGCCGGTCTCGGGATCAATGTCCATGATGGTCATGTCGCTGGAGGTCACAAAGGAGATCAAGAAGATCCAGCCCCACCCGGTCAGACCATACTGGTCATTCTCGTCCCAGACGCCGTCGCCGTTGTCCTTTGCGGCGACTGAGGCCATCTCAAACAGCTTATCAAGTGTCCAGGTCTTATTGTGCACAAGGTCGTAGGGGGATTCCATGGCGTAGGTGCCGAGAATATCCTTGTTGAAGGTCACGCAGTGTGTGCTGGAGAGCAGGAAGTCGCTGTAGCCCATCATGTAGCGGTCGTTGATCTTAAGCTGATCCATGACCTTCCTGTTCCAGTAGGAGGCATCCAGATTGATGACCGGAATGTCGGCAAAGTCCAGAAGGATGTTCTCGCCGGTTGCCAGGGTGGTGACCCCCTGGTGGACGTGAGTGGTGACCAGCTGGTAGGCATCCTCGCCGGTCTGCACGGTGCGGGTTACCTTGTTGGCGTACTCGATCCAGGAGCCGGCATCGGCCAGCACGCATTTGACGCCCAGGTGATCTTCAATACGGGCACACCGCTCAAAGACGGTCTCATTGAGGACATTGCCGCTCTGGACATTCTCCTCGTCGATCACCAGCCAATCCTTGTTGAAGTAGACATTGGTGATGTTGAAGTCAGTTTTGTAGTTCTTCTTTTCAATGGTGGGGACATACTCGGGCTCAGTCTCGACCGAGGTGTCGTCGGCATCCTTCGAGCCGTCGGCGACCTCGGATGTTCCCGTGGCATCCTTGTCAGAGGCATCCGTGTCGGCGCAGGCAACAAGGGAGCTTGCGAGCATCAGGCAAGCCAGCAGAAAGGCAAGAACTTGCAGGATGCGGTGGGGGGAGGCAGGTGCGTTCATAAACGAGGTTCCTTTCAAAAAGCATGATTTGGTCGGTCTTGGTTACCCTGCGAGGGAATATGGGAATACACTTTCATTATACCGATTTTTCTTAGGCGTGTCAACCGGCAAACAGCCGAAATTGGCGGGTCGTTTTTGGGCATTTTGCCCCTGCGAATGCGACTTGACAAGCCGAGGTATCTGTGCTATAATGCGGTGGTTTGACCGAATACGCGGAAAGGACTGTTTCCATGAGCATACGCACTTCCTATCGACATACCCTGTACGCAAGCTACCTGGGGTATGTGACGCAAGCTATCGTCAATAACTTCATCCCGCTCCTCTTCCTGACTTTTCAGAAGACCTGGGATATATCCCTGACCAGCTTGGCTACCCTAATCTCCATCAACTTCGGCATCCAGCTGGCGGTGGATCTGGCGGGTGCCAAATTCGTGGATCGCATCGGTTACCGCCCCTGCATCGTGGCGGCGCATATCTTCTCGGGGGTGGGGATGCTCTGCCTGGGGCTCCTGCCGTACTGGTTGCCTGACCCGTTTGTGGGCATCCTGATCTCCATCTCGCTCTACGCCGTCGGCGGCGGGCTGACCGAGGTGCTCATCAGTCCCATCGTGGAGGCCTGCCCCACCGATCATAAGGAGGCAGCCATGAGCCTGCTGCACTCCTTCTACTGCTGGGGGCATATGTTCGTGGTCATCGCCTCGACGGCCTGCTTTGCCCTGTTCGGCATCGAGAACTGGCGGTATGTAGCCTTCATCTGGGCGGCTCTGCCGCTGGCCAACGCGGTGTACTTCTCTCTGGTGCCCCTGCGGCGGCTGGAGGGCGAGGAGGGCGCGGCGCCGATGACGGTCGGTCAGCTGTGCTGCAAGCCGGTCTTTTGGCTGTTCGTGGTGCTGATGCTGTGCGCCGGCGCGAGCGAGCAGGCCATGAGTCAGTGGGCATCCGCTTTCGCCGAGCAGGCCTTTGGCGAGATCGAGTCCCTGCAGGGCACGTCCCTGCTCAAGACCCTGTCGGACTTGGCGGGACCCTGTATGTTCGCTCTGCTCATGGGTACGGCGCGGGTGGTCTCCTCCCGTCTTGCCCGCAAGCATGATATGCGCGGGATGATGTTGATCTGCTGCATCTTCTGCGCGGTCAGCTACCTGGTCGCCGCCCTGATCCCGTCCCCCGTGGCGGCGTTGGTGGGGTGCGGTCTGTGCGGCCTGTCGGTGGGTGTCATGTGGCCGGGTACCTTCAGCCTGTCCACGCAGGTCTGCCCCGGCGGCGGGACTGCTATGTTCGCCCTGCTGGCACTGGCGGGAGACCTCGGTTGTATGGCGGGGCCGTGGCTGGTAGGCAGACTGGCGGGCGAGACGGTGCGCTCGGGGCTTCTGCCTGCGCTGATCTTCCCACTCCTCCTGTTCGCAGGTCTGATGGTCACGCGCCTTATGCGCAGGGGAGGCAAGCGGTCGTGAGTGTATCTTTGATCATCTTTATTCTGACCTGCCTGACCCTGCTCGTGCTGGTGTTCTGTAAGCCCTCGGTCACCATCCGGGGGCATCGGGTCAGCATATTTTGGATAGCCCCGCTGGCGGGAGCGATTGCCATGGTGGCTTCGGGGCAGATCAGCCCCGCCGAGGTGGCGGAGGGTCTGACCTCGGCGGGGGAGGTCAACCCCTTGAAGATACTCATCCTGTTCTTCTCCATGACCATGATGTCGGTCTATTTGGACGAGTTGGGCTTCTTTCGCCTGCTGGCGGTCAAGGTGATGAGGCGAGCGGGGGGTGACCAGCGGACGCTGTTTTTCCTGCTCTACGCGCTGGTGTCGGTGCTGACCGTCTTTACCTCCAATGACATCATCGTTTTGACCTTCACCCCCTTCATTTGCCACTTCGCCGCCGGGGCGCGGATCGATCCCGTGCCGTATCTGGTGTCCGAGTTCGTGGCGGCCAACACCTGGAGCATGGCTCTGGTGATCGGCAATCCCACCAACATATACCTGATGAGCGATGCGGGGGTGTCCTTCGGAGCCTATACCCTGCGGATGCTCCTGCCGACCGTGCTGGCGGGGCTGGTCTCCTGCGGGGTGCTGTACCTGCTCTTTCGGCGGCGGCTGGCGGCTCCGCTCTCGGCGCGGGAGGAGCGCCTGCCGCGCATCGACCGCCCGACCGAGATCATCGGACTCTGCCATCTGGGTGGGTGCATCCTGCTTTTGTCGGTCTCTTCCTTCCTTGACCTGCCCATGTGGCTCATCACCTGCTGTTTCTTCGGGAGCCTCGTGCTGTTCACCATGGGGGTCAGCTTCTTCCGCCGCCGTGCGCCCTACCTGATCGCTCGTTGCTTCGTGCGGGCTCCGTGGGATCTGGCTCCCTTCGTGCTGTCCATGTTCGTGCTGGTGCTGGCATTGGAAAAGCACGGTGTGACATCGGCTCTGGGGGACATCCTGAGCACCCCGCAAAGCAGCCTCGGACAAGTCCTTTCCTTCGGCGGCTCCTCCTTCATCGCCGCCAATCTGGTCAACAATATCCCCATGAGCGTGCTCTACCGCTCGGTCATCGTGGGTCTGCCCGGCGGGGTGGCCGCGAACGCCGCCGCACTGTACGCCGCCGTGATCGGATCGAATCTCGGAGCCTTCTTTACCCCGATGGGCGCGCTGGCGGGGATCATGTGGACGGGACAGCTGCGGGATCACGGCGTTCCTTTCACCTTTGCCTCGTTCGTCAAGTACGGTGCGGCGGTGGCTATGCCTGCCTTGGCGGCGGCTCTCTTGGGGCTGTGGATGGTGACCTGATGCCATCCCGAGGGGGCGTTTTACGCAAATTTTATCCAAACTCTTGACAAATTCATTCCCGTGTGGTATAATCAACGGGTGGTGAGCGTATGCCGCCGAGGCAAACGATGTTTGCCTGTCTGCGGGCCATTAGCTCAGTTGGTCAGAGCTACCGGCTCATAACCGGTTGGTCCTGGGTTCAAGTCCCCGATGGCCCACCAAAAGGGGTGCGCCCGACATACCGTGTCGGTGTACCCCTTTCTTTACAGAGTTTCGCCACGCATAATTGAATACACGCCCTCATAGTTAAATGGATATAATAAGCCCCTCCTAAGGGTTAGTTATGGGTTCGATTCCCGTTGGGGGTGCCAAAAATTCCGCACACATAAGTGTGCGGAATTTTTACTTTTTCACTCTTCACTCTTCACTCTTCATAAAAATCGACAGCCGATAGCTTATGGCGAAGAAGTGCCGCGCCGCCCGAAAAGCCCGATCTTCCGTCCCGGAGAAGTCGGGCTTTTCATGTTACCTTCATTTTTCAAGAAAAATACGATACCACTTCACAACAGATTCATGTTTCCGTGTTACAATGTCGGGGAAATGTGAGAATGTACAGTGGGGTGCCCTGTCATAGCACCCTGCCGTGAGGAGGTAGAGCATTGCTTCAATTAAAGAACATTGAGAAGATCTACGACGCGGGGGACTCCAAGGTTCAGGCACTGCGCGGCGTGAGCATTGAGTTCCGAGAGAACGAGTTCGTTTCCATTCTGGGTCAGTCGGGATGCGGAAAGACCACCCTGCTCAACATCATCGGCGGGTTGGATCGCTACACCGAGGGCGACCTCGTGATCAACGGCAAGTCCACGAAGGACTTCAAGGATCGGGATTGGGACACCTACCGCAACCACAGCGTGGGCTTCGTTTTCCAGAGCTATAACCTGATCCCGCACCAGACCGTGTTGGCCAACGTGGAGCTGGCTCTGACCCTCTCAGGGGTTTCCAAGACCGAGCGTCGCCGCCGCGCCGCCGATGCCCTGCGGAAGGTGGGCCTGGGCGACCAGATGAAGAAAAAGCCCAACCAGATGTCGGGCGGTCAGATGCAGCGTGTTGCCATCGCCCGCGCCATCGTCAACGACCCGGACATCCTCTTAGCCGACGAGCCGACCGGTGCACTGGACACTGCGACCAGCATCCAGATCATGGATATCCTCAAGGAGATCGCCAAGGATAAGCTGGTCATCATGGTCACCCATAACCCCGAGCTGGCGGAGCAGTACTCCACCCGTATCGTCCGTCTGCTGGATGGTGTCGTGACCGATGACTCAGATCCCATCCGCCCGGAGGAGCGTGACCGCCCCATCGTACGGGAGACCACCGTTGCCAAGGGGAAGAAGACCTCCATGTCCTTCCTCACGGCTCTCTCCCTCTCGCTGAATAACCTCATGACCAAGAAGGGACGCACCTTCATGACGGTCTTTGCCGGGAGCATCGGCATCATCGGCATTGCGCTGATCCTGTCCCTGTCCAACGGCATCAACGATTACATCGACACGGTGCAGAAGGACACCCTCTCCTCCTACCCCATCACCATCAACAAGCAGTCCATGGATATGACCAGCATGATGGCGAACATGATGAGCGATAAGAGCAGCACCGTGGATTACTCCAAGCGCGACCCGAACAAGATCTACTCCAGCAATATCTTGAGCGATATGATGACCTCCATGAACGAGGGCGTGACCTTCAACAACATGAAGGATTTCAAGACCTTTATCGAGAATACCGAGGAGTTCGGGGACAAGGATATCACCAGTGCCGTTCAGTACACCTACGACATGACCATGAATATCTACAAGGAGGACACCTCGAACGGTATCCTGCAGGTCAACCCCAGTACCATCATGAGCCAGATGATGGCGATGGTCGGTCTGACGACCTCTACCGACTCGAACATGAGTGCCATCACCAGTATGTCGGGCTTCAATGTCTGGTCGGAAATGCTGGACAATCAGACCCTGCTGGACTCGCAGTACGAGCTGCTTGATCCGGAGACCATGCGCTGGCCGCAAGCCTACGATGAGGTCATCATCGTGGTGGACAAGCACAACGAGCTGAGCGACGTTGCCCTGTACGCGTTGGGACTGCGGGACTCCGCCGAGCTGACCAAGCTCATGCAGGCCTTGCAGAAGGGCGAGACCTACGAGGTGGAGGAGTCCTCCTACACCTATCAGGACTTGATGGATCTGTCCTACAGCGTTGTCCTGCCGGCCGACCTGTATGTCAAGAACGACGACGGCACCTACACCAACAAGAGCCGCAACGAGGCCTTCCTCAAGGAGAAGATCGCCGAGGGTGTCAAACTCAAGGTGGTCGGCGTGGTTCGCGCCAAGGACGGTGCGGTGTCCACCTCCATCAGCGGCACGGTGGGCTATACTCACGCCTTGACCGAGTTCGTCGTGGGGCTCAACAACAAGACCCAGCTGGTGAAGGATCAGCGGGACAATGACAAGCTGAATATCATCACCGGGCAGGAGTTCGATGTCGGTCAGTACGACAACCTGTCCGCGGCCGAGAAGGCGGATCTCTTTCGCCGCTACGCCGCCGGAGATATGCCGTTCTCCATGTCGCAGGACGATAAGTCCCGCGCACTGATCTCCCTGCTGGGCAGCATGAGCCCCGAGGAGCGTGAGGCTCTCCTGGACGGCTTGACCGACGAGGAGCGGGAGCACCTCCTGCAAAACCTGACCGATTTCAGCGACTATACCGCCGATCAGCTGATCGGGTATATCAAGCTGCACGGCGCCGCCCACCCCGACATTACAGACGGCATCACCCTGTTCCTGTTCACGGATGCCGCCCGCATGACCCAGCTCTGCGGGACGCAGGAATTTAAGGATTACTTCATCTCCCTCATGCCGGAGGAGAACCGTGAGCAGATCACGGCCATGCTCAAGGATATGGACGGTGCAGGTGTGTATGCCATGGTACAGCAGTTCATGGGCATGGGCGGCGGTGCGACCGGAGACGATCAGCAGGAGCCGACCGAGATGACCCCCGAGCAGGCCGAGGCCTACGCGCAGGTCTCCAATATCGCGCTGAGTATGCTCTCCCGCGAGGAGCTGTTGAACTTTGCAAACCGTATCGCCGAGGCCGAGCTGTTTGACTCCTTAGCAAGCCTGAGCGGACAGAAGGAGCAAATGGCGGCCATTCTGGACAGCGTTCTGCCGACACTGGTCGAGGATAAGGTCGTGGCTCTGTACGACGAGTATATGCCCCAGTTGGTGTCCGACCTGACCTACGAGGAGGTCATGCGGGAGTTGGGCGGCGTGGATCTGGAGGATCCCGCCAGCATCAACATCTATGCGGCCAGCTTTGAGGGCAAGGAGAAGATCCAGAGTCTGATCGACAGCTACAATGCCTCGGTCGCCGAGGAGGATCAGATCGAGTACACCGACTTGGTCGGTCTGATGATGTCCTTCTTTACCGACGTGATCAACGCCATCTCCTATGTGCTGATCGCCTTTGTCAGCATCTCGCTGGTGGTCTCCTCCATCATGATCGGGATCATCACCTACATTTCGGTGCTGGAGCGCACCAAGGAGATCGGTATCCTGCGGGCTATGGGCGCATCCAAGGGGGATGTCTCCCGCGTGTTCAACGCCGAGACCATGATCATCGGTGTGACGGCAGGCCTGTTCGGCATTCTGGTAACGGTTCTGCTGTGCTTCCCCATCAACGCGATCATTCGCTCGGTGACCGGCATCCCGATCCTGACAGCCTCCCTGCCTGTCAAGGGCGGCGTGTTCTTAGTCGCGGTCAGCGTGATCCTGACTCTGCTGGCGGGTCTGTTCCCCTCGCTGGGAGCCGCCAAGAAGGATCCCGTGGTCGCACTGCGGACAGAATAAAGGCACCACCGCACAATTCTTTTTGCGGGGTTGCGCAGTCAGAAAATTCGTCAGATGAGACAAATTTCCGCGCGCGTACTTCACCCTACGCGAATGAAATTTGTGAAATATGACGGATCCTATGCAAGCAAGTGAGTAAAAAAGCTACTGCCGTGGATCGTGCGGTGTTGCCTAAAGTATACCCTGTGGGGCACGCCCGCTTTCCCGGCGGAGTGTCCCTCATTTTTTACGCTTTTTTCGGGAAAACTATTGCTTTTTCTCGCAAATATATGTATAATATAGACAGCCGCACGGCGCGGCGACAAGGAGGTTTGCACATGAAATTGACCTTTCTCGGAACCGGTGCGGCGGACTGGGACATCAACGCCTACACACCGGGGATATTTCACCGCCGATTCTCCTCGGCACTGATAAACCGTGACCTGTTGATAGACCCGGGACCACACATATTCCATTACGCCGAGGAGCACGACCCGCACATCCTGGACGAGGTGCGGAATATCATCGTGACCCATACTCACGACGACCATTTTTGCCCGGAGACGGTCAAGCGGCTGTGTCTGGATCGGGATTGCACCCTCTGGGGGGATATGGCCTGTCTGAAACGTCTGCGGGCGGTGCTGGGGACGGAATGCACCCGCCGCATCCGCTTCGCGGACACCCACGTCCGTCCCGAGCATCCCTATCCCATCGGGGGTTACGAGGTCTTTTCCCTGCGCTCCAACCATGCGACCGAGATACCCGAGGAGGACACCCGCCTGTACTTGATCGGGGACGGCCAGCGGTGGCTGTACTACGGCTGTGACAGCGCATGGATCCCGACTACCTCTTGGAACGTCATGCGAGATATGCCCATCAACGCCATGGTCATGGAGCTGACCTGCGGCGAGACGGCACCCGACGATTGGCGCAGCTTCGAGCACAACACGTTGGATATGCTGGAGGTGATGCTGCGGAGCTTCCGCAAGTATGACCGCTTCGCACCGGACGTGAAATTCTATGTTTCGCACATGGCGCGTACCCTGCACACCGATCACGAGACCCTGGCGCGACGGCTGGAGCCGCTGGGGGTCACGCCCGCCTATGACGGGATGAGTATAGATATCTAAGGAACCACTGATTTATTCAGCGGCACATCTTCGGCACATCTTTTCCCGCCTGCTTCTTGCCGAAAAACTCGATG
>CAYXBU010000005.1:0-17600 GCA_964463245.1 uncultured Clostridium sp.
TCCCAGGGGCAAGAGCCTTTCCGTTATAGGAAGATTGAAATATAAATGCACATAGACATCTATACCACAAATCAAAAAAGGGCTCGAGGATCACTCCCCGAGTCCTTCTTCTTTTTGATTCGTATTCGTTTTGATCGGTATACCGCAGGATGCAGAGCCGCACCCTCGCGCATATCAGCCGGCCAGCTTATTCAGCTTGTCATTGACACGCTTGAGCTGCTTGGGCAGACTCTTGCTCCAGCTCTTGACCTGAGAGGCGACCTTGTTGGAGCTGCCGCTCATGATGGGACGGAGGCTGTCGCGCAGAGCCACGCCGCCGCCGACCACACCGGAGCAGCTTTGCGAGAAGTCAAAATACAGGGAATCAAAGATGATACCGAGGATGTCGGCGGACTCGGGACTCTGCATGAACTTGGTGGACAGCGTGTTGGTGTAGTAGGCAGGACGGATGATGTTGTAGCTGTGGTAAGCCATCGCCTCCAGCGTAGCCGCTACCATCTCGCGGCGAGCCTCACCCTTAACAGCCGAAGAGATCGCAAAGCTGCTGACCTGATCCTGCACGTAGGACTTGTACTCCTGCTCCTTGCTGAACTTCGGAATGGGAGCGATACCGTAGGAAAGGGCGGACAGAGCCTCGATGTTGTACTCCATGTTCCAGAACATGATGGTAGCCATGAGGGACTTGTCGTTTGCAAAGGCCTCGGCGATGTAGTTCTTGCCGACATCGTCCTTGTCTGCGGTCTCGAAGACATAGGTGCCCTCATCGTTGACCAGCTTCTGGACGGCATCCACCAGGTCGGACAGAGCCGAGGTTGCATCGGCGTTGAAGACAAGGCTGTTGTCATCCGGGTCGCGGGTGATCATGGGCACACCGGCGGCGACCATGTAGGGATCCATGCTGATGATGTTGCCCGTGATGAAGCCGTAGGTGTCGGTCTCAGTGCGCTCACCGTCGCCGTCGCTGTCATCATACAGGCCGGTGATCATGTTGTACTGGTAGTCCAGTGTCCAATCTCCGCGCTTGACGACGTCGTACAGATCCTCTATCTGACGATCCTCCCGCACCTTCTGGTTGTAGATGGTGAAGAACATAAGGCGGAACATGGTCAGAGCCAGCGAGCCGGAGGCCAGATACTGGCGGTTATCTGACGTGAAGGTCGAGAGGGCATTGTAGCCCTGCGTCCAGTAGTGCTTGGAGGTGTTGATGTTGTTCAGGCTGTTCAGGTCGACATAGTAGCCGTTGATAGCCGACGAGATCGCCACATAGGTGCCGTTGACCACGATGTCATAGGAGCCGACACCGCCCTTGATGTCGGTGTCCAACTTGCCCGAAACAGTCGTGTCGCCGCTCTCGCCGATCAGCTCCAGCGTGACCCCCAGCTGGTTCTCCACCACCTGGTTCCGCTCGTACACAGCCTCCTCGATGCTGCCAATACCGGACTCCTCAACGAACAGCTCGTCTTCCCGTCCGGAGGCGATGGTGTAGAGGATGTTGACCGGCTCGCCGTTGTAGTTCAGGTTGCTCGGCAGGTCGCATTGGTAGTCTTCCGCGTTGTCGGTCTCCGCGGAGGTCTCGCCGCCTTCATCGGTCGCATCACCCTCGGTCGCGGGGGCATCGGTGTCGGCTTCTCCCGTGGGGGTCGCGGAGGTGTCCGCATCGGCGCAGGCTACCACGCTCAACAGCATCAGGGCAGCCAGCAACAGACAAAGAAGTTTTTTCATGATGGATAGTTTCCTTTCGGTTCAGTTCCGGACAGAGTATGGCACTCTGCCTCTATGCATATTGTACACGATTTGCCGCGGTTTGTCAATAGGATTTATGTTGATTCTCATAAAAAGATTAAGGAACCACTGATTTATTCGGCGGCGCATCTTCGGCACATCTTTTCCCGCCTGCTTCTTGCTGAAAAACTCGATGTACATACCGTGTATGTTGAGTTTTTCGCAATCGCAGACGAAAAAATCTGTACCGAATATGTACCATCTCATTAAATCAGCGTTTCCTTAACGCAGATCAGCCCGAAAGCTTTTCGATTTTCTCATTGACCCGCTTGATCAGCTTCGGCATATTCTTGGACCAGCCCTTGACCTGCGAGGCGACCCGATTGGAGGTACCGCTCATGATGGGACGGAAGCCATCTCGCAGATTGGTTCCGTTGAAAACGCCGGAGCAGGTCTGCGAGAAGTCAAAATACAGGGAGTCAAAGATGATGCCGAGGATGTCGGCGGACTCGGGGCTCTGCATGAACTTGGTGGACAGCGTGTTGGTGTAGTAGGCGGGGCGGATGATGTTGTAGCTGTGGTAGGCCAGAGCCTCCAGCGTGGCGGCGACCATCTCGCGACGCTCCTCCTTGTGCACGGTGGCCGAGATGCCGAAGCTGCTGACCTGATCCTGCACATAGGATCTGTATTCCTGCTCCCGGGTGAGCTTCGGGATGGGTGCGATACCGTAGGAAAGGGCGGACAGCTCGTCGATGTTGTGCTCCATGTTCCAGAACATGAGGGTAGCCATGAGGGACTTATCGTTGGCAAAAGCCTTGGTGATATTCTCCTTGCCGACATCGTCCCGATCCACCCCCGTGAACACGTAGGTGCCCTCGTCGTTGACCAGCTTCTGCACGGCATCCACCAGATCGGACAGGGGCAATGCCGCATCGGCATTGAAGACGAGGCTGTTGTCATCCGGGTCGCGGATGATCATGGGGACGCTTCCGGCGACCATGTAGGGATCCATGCTGATGATGTTGCCCGTGATGAAACCGTAGGTGTCGGTCTCGCTGCGCTTGCCGTCCCCGTCGCTGTCATCGTACAGACCGGCGATCAGGCTGTATTGGTAGTCCAGTGTCCAATCCCCGCGCCTGACGACATCATACAGGTCTTCCATCTGACGATCCTCCAGCACGCTCTGATTATAGATGGTGAAGAACATCAGCCGGAACATGGAGATAGCCAACGAACCGGAGGCTAAATATTGCCTCCTCTCCGCCGTGAAGGTCGCAAGGTCGTTGTACCCCTGCGTCCAGTAATGCTTGGAGGTGTCGATGTGCTCCAGACTGCTCAGATCGGTATAGTAACCGTTGATGACCGATGAAATGGCCACAAAGGTTCCGTTGACCACCATGTCATAGGAGCCGACATTCCCCTTGACATCGGTGCTCAGCTTGGATGCAACGGCGTTACTGCCGGCCTCGCCGATCAGCTCCAGTGTGACTCCCAACTGATCCTCCACCACCTGGTTCCGCTCGTACACCGCCTCCTCGATCATACCGGAGCCGGTGCCCTCCACGAACAGCTCGTCCTCCCGCCCGGTCACGATGGCGTAGAGGATATGGACGGGTTGGTCGTCGTAATGCAGGTCGCTCGGCAGGTCGCATTGGTAGAGACTCGCGTCCTCGGTTTCCACATCGGTCTCGTTCTCCGTATTGGTTTCGGCGGTCGCGGTCTTCGCAGTCTCGGCAGGGGTGTCGGTTTCGGTCTCTTTGGTGGGGGCGTTCGGATCGGCGCAGGCTACCGCGCTTGACAGCATCAGGACGGCCAGCAACAGGCAAAGCAGTTTCTTCATGGTGGGTGAATGTCTCCTTTCGGTTTGGGTCTATGCACATTGTACACGATCTGCATTCATTTGTCAATAGGGTCTGTATATCATTTGCAGCGAAGGGCAGCGAGACATCGGCTTGGACGGAAAAGAAAAGGGGCGCAGAGCAAACGCTCTGCGCCCGTGGGATATTCAAAAGCCGTGGGTCAATTATTCCGGAACGACATTGTACCAGTCGCCGCTCTGTACGACCTTGTAGCCGGATGCGACTACGGACTCAGAACCGTTGGTCACGCCGGGCTTAAAGTTCTTGAAGGAACCGCCGTAGACCATGATCGAGGTTGAGTCTTCGCTGCCGGAAAGATTCAGCAGGCCACTGTTGCCGTCGTCGTTCCAGTATGTACCGCCGTAGATGTTGACGTTAGCAGTGGAATTAGATGCCTTCTCGATGACGACTTGTTTTTTGCCATGGAAGTTACCACCGTAAATATTGGCGGTGGAACCCGATCTTACAGCAACAGCGTAAGTCCCCTCCGGATCAGCACCGTAGACTTCACCGCTCTGATCTGCGGAGGAATCCAGGATATTCAGCGTGGCATCCGTTACAATGATCATGTAAAAGCAGATGCCCTCGTCGTTGGAGTACACAAGCTTCTTGCCGTTCAGGTCAATGGTCGTATTCTTGTCAACAATGAGAACAGCGGACTCAAGCTGTCGGGATTTCGGGTTATAATACATGACCAGCTCCTCATCCGCAACGTCAATGTCCGCCATCAGAACGACCTTCTTGCCGCAACCGACAGCAGCGCGCAGCTGCTCGATGGTGGTAACGAAGATCTCCTCGTCGGTGGTCGCATTGCCCTGGACAGCCTCGACCGTGTAAGCCAGCTTGCAGGACTTGCCCTGATACTCATTGCCGGCCTCGACGGGCAGGGTGATCTCGACCGGAACCGTAATGTCGTCAGACCCGGGAACCAGTGTCGTCCAAGCAGCCGTCACCGGCTCGGAACCGGTAATGGTGGTCTCGCCGATCGTGACCTTCAGGCCGTCCCACAGACCGTTGTCCTCCGGGATCGAGATCAGGGTGCGGTACTTAACGGTCACATCGCTTGCATTGTGGATGGTGATGTCGAACTTGATGACATCGCCGGGAACGATCTTGTTGATGGTGATGGTGTTGTTGTCCACCGTGGCATTGCTCTGGGGCAGGGTCTCGCCAAGGGTGGACTCATAGCTCAGCTCGCCGAAGGTCGCCGTCACATTGACGGTACCGGAGGTCACGGCCACGTTGACCTTGCTCTCGCTGGTGAACAGGGCGAAGGATGCACCCGCGACCAGGCTGACACACAGGATCAGAGTCAGGATAGACAGGATAAGTGAATTTCTCTTCATGATTGTTCTCCTTCATGTAGATATTTGGTAGGGGATCGTCGATGTCTCGCTCATGACACTCCGTGCCGACGGACGAGGCACCGAGAGATTATCCCATCGCCTCGACGAGCAAGGGACGGAAACCGCGTGACAGGGGGGCGGGCAACAGGCTCTTCACTCGTTACCCGCTTAGGAACGCATCAATTTTGACCGGTATAGACGGCCGTGGTCGCCTGGACTGCCGAGATGTTGATGTCAAAGCCCATCTTGTTGTTCTGAGCTGCGTTATTGCTGATGACAGGCTGACCGGGGAGGCGGTTGGCGTTATACTCGGCATCATCCAGCATCTCGATGCGTACGCGGAAGGTCTCAGGCTCGTCTGTTACCTTCATCTTACCGGTGGAGAGCACCAGGGACTTGCCCTGCAACTCACTCAGCATCTTGGATTCGGTCGAGCCGTCCGGGTGGATCACGGTCGCCTTGAGTTGCTGAGACATGGGCGTCACCTTGCCCAGCAGAGTCAACTCAACGGTGTAGTCAAAGGCAACATTCCCGTTGTTAGAGATCTGAAGCTCTGCCTCGTAGTACCCGGTGGGCACGATGCGGGCGCTGTTGGGATCCATGCCGAAGATGTTTTCCTTGGTGGTCGATGTGAAGTCCACATCCGTCGAGTCGCGGACGATCTCCAATTCACCATCTTGATTCAAGAAGGTGTACTCCAGATCGGTACGGGTCAGGACGATGTCCAGCTTGCCTGCGCGAAGATGGTTCCGTGCGCGTCCGGAATCCGTAAACAGCGCGTAGGACATACCGGATATGATCGAAACGCACAGCAGGATCACTACGCAGGACGTAAGTATAATACTGCTCTTTTTCATGGTCGTTCCTCCTTTCTTCCGTAATATTTCTATAGACTGTCCCTGCTTCTCATGTCGGTCGACATCTCTGCAGTCCGTCGGATGTCGCGCAGCATGAGGGCGGGGGATCAGCCTCTGAAACTCGTGTCAGATAACAGCCAGCAGATAACAGATAACAGCAACACGAAGATTCAGTCGGTATGGGTATCGTCGACCTTATCATCGCCGGAGGGCGTGGAGGTCGGCGCGGTCTCAGCCGGGGGATCCTTTTCCGGTTCCGTTCCGGTCTGGGCGGGGGCATTCTGCTCCAGCTGTGCCAAACGGCGGCGAAGCTCCTCAAGCTCGCTGTCTTTCTTGGCAGCTTCCTCGGCTTGCTTCTTCTTCTTGTCGGCCGTGAACAGGGAGACGAGCTTCAACACCTGCAGCAGGATGATGATGGCGCAGGGGACGATGATGATCAGCACGATCCCGACCGGCTCCTTGAGCAGACTGATCAGGAAGCCCAGGGGATAGGATTGCCCCGTGACCTTCCCCAGCACATAGTTGAAGCTGTCGGTGTCGGCGGTGTAGATGGTCTGGATGCCCTGCTGGGTACCGGCCAGCTGGTTGTCGCCCATCAGCTCGATCTTGTACCCGCCGGATGCGACCGGCTGGATGGAGATGATACGGTGGGTGATGGTCTCCTGGCTGGTGTAGTAGTAGCGGAAGGTCAGTACGTCTCCCACCTTCAGGTCGGCGTACCACTCATCGGCCTCCCGGGGATCCTCCGGAACCAGCTCGATGAAGATCATGGAGCGCAGGGGAATGCTCTTGATCTCGAAATCCGAGACATCGGTCGCATCGCATTTGGCCATGGACTCGGATATGATGATCCGCATCTGGTGCCCCCACAGGGTCGTGGCTCCGTCCGCATCACGCTTGGACAGGAGAGTGACCATCACCGAGAACACGCACAGCACCAAAAAAATGACGAGCAACACATTGGTGGCTACGGAGCCGATCTTCTTCCAGGTCTTCTTATTCATGTTCTGATCCTTTCTTTTCGGTCTCGGCCGCTGTATTCTTCCGCCCGGAGATCTCCAGCCGGAAGTCAGCCTCGGCTCCCTGCGCCTCATCTCCGATCTCGGGGGACATGGTGTATACGACCTTGATATCCCGCTCGGCGCAGCCCGTAAGATCCACGAGGATGACCTCATCCTCGTTGTCCATAACGGTGCGGAGCAGCTTATCGCACAGAGTCTCGCCGTTGACGATGACCCTTACCGTAACGAAATTCTGTAGATCCTGCCGCTCGTGATCGGTGGACACGAATCGAAAATCAAACACCTCGACCGAACGATCCTCCAGCGGGATGGGATACTCGCAGCTCTCGCCGGGGATGAGATCCAACTGCCGGAAGGGAATGGTCAGCACCGAGAGGGCACTTTCCCGCTCCTTCCACTGACGGTATATGAGCAAGGAGACCACTCCGCCGACCAGCAGGGTCGAGCAGAGGACGATCAGGATCAGGCGCCGGAGCTTATCGTTCATGGGTCGATCTCTCCCTTCGTGAGTCGCATATGTGCAGAACCCGACAATACGACCGTCTTACCATCTGTATTTTAGCACAAACCCCACGCAAAGTCAATAGGTTTTCTTAAAAACATTCAAAGGGCGTGTTCACATTTTGTCGATCCTATGCATGGTCGCCATATTCAAGTCGATCCGATGCACGAGACGTCGGATCGGCGCATATCCTGTGCCTGAGGAGGTGTTGCACATGGGCTACCCACGCACACGGAACAGCCGCGCCGACGAGTCGAAGACCATCCGCTACCCCGGAACCTGCACCGTCGTGATCGGCTCCATGACACAGACCATGAAGGCGCAGAGCGCACTGGCCGCCGCCTCGATCCGCGCGGCGGTCACCAAGGTCAGCTCGGCGCGGACGCACGGCGGATGTGCCTACGGCCTGACCTTCCCCTGTATGCAGGCCGAGAATGTCCGCGCAGTGCTTTCGACCGAGGGCATTCGCATCCGACAGATGTATGAGGGATAAACCTGATGAAATATAGAAAACAGAGACCTTACGGCCGTGGGCGGCGGGAGCCGCCCCCCATCTATCTGGACAACGCCGCGACCACCTTTCCCAAGCCCCCTGCCGTCCTGCGGGCGGTGGGGGAGTGCCTGGAGGAGTACTGCGGCAACCCCGGGCGCGGCTCTCACAGGCTGGCTCTGCGGGCGGCCGAGGAGGTGTACGCCTGCCGGGAAGAGGCCGCCCGCCTGTTCGGGCTGGATGACCCCGGACGGGTCATCTTCACCGCAGGGGCAACCGCCTCCCTGAACCTCGCCATCAAGGGGCTCCTGAGCCCCGGGGATCACGCGGTCTGCTCCGACATGGAGCACAACGCGGTCTACCGCCCGCTCTTTCGGCTGGCAGAGGAGGGGGTCATCCGCTTTGATGCCTTCGGGAGCTTTTCCGCCGTGCCGCATCCTACCGACGGGATGCTCCTGTCGGCGCTGGAGCACACCCTGCGCCCCGAAACGAGGCTGGTGGTCTGCACCCATGTCTCCAATATCTGTCCCGCGACCCTGCCGCTGACCGCTATCGGGCGGCTCTGCCGGGAGCGGGGTGTGCTGTTCGCCGTGGACGCGGCGCAGTCGGCGGGGATCCTGGATATCGATATGGAGGCCATGCAGATCGATGCGCTGGCGGTGCCGGGGCACAAGGGGCTGTACGCGCCGCCCGGGGTGGGGATGCTCCTGCTGGGCAAGCACATCCGTCCCGACACCCTGCTTGAGGGCGGCAACGGGCTGGACTCGCTCTCCGGCGGCATGGGGGACGACCTGCCCGAGCGGTACGAGCCGGGCACCCTTCCCCTGCCCGCCATCGCGGGACTGCGCGCCGGGATGCGCTTTGTCCGCGAGGTCACACCGACCGCCATTCGGGAGCGGGAGACGGCTCTGGGATGCTTTGTGCGGGATGCCCTGCAGGAGTTGCCGGGCGTGCGGGTGGCGGTGCCGCATCTGGCGGGCGGAACCATCCTGTTTCGAGTCGAGGGGCACGCCTCCGAGGAGGTCTCCGCCTATCTGGACACCGTTCGACCCGGTATCTGTACCCGTCCCGGGTTCCACTGCGCGGCTCTGGGACACCGCACGCTGGGCACCCCCGAGGGCGGCGCCGTGCGGGTCTCCTTTGGGTACTTCAATACCCGAGCCGATGCCGAGGCCTTGATCCGCGCCGTGGCGCAATTCTGTCGCACGGCATGAGCGGTGCGAAAAAACGAGAGGGGAGCCGCCTGCGCGGTTCCCCTTTGATCTGATCATGATCTGTCCGCGATTTCAGCTGGCTCGGTGTCCACCGACAGCTTCCGTATCGTCTTGGCGGGCACGCCCCCGACCAGCGTGTGATCCTCTACGTCATGTACCACGCAGGCACAGGCGGCAACGACACATCCGTTCCCGACACAGGTCTCGTTGATGATGGCTGTTCGTGCCCCGAGCCAGGTGCCGTCCCCGACACATTGGCGGTAGTTTGCCCCGACTCCGGCACGGCGTTCGACCGAGCCGAGCTCATGCCCGCCCGTGTAGAAGGTCACATCCGGGGCAATGTCACAGCGATCCCCCACCGTGACCTCGCCGTTGCCCTCCACCCGAAGGTTGCGCCCGACCCAGCAATCCATGCCGATGGTCAGCCGACCGGTGCAGTACAGCGGTCCCACGACCTTTGTGCCCTCGCCGATCGAGATACGGATGGAGTTGAGTAATTTGCGCTTGACGGAGAAATGCTTCGGACCGACGAATGTGTGGTTGACGAGGAAGAAGACGAATCGCCGCTTGATCTTGAAGAATAGGCTCTGTTTCATGCTCGCGCCCTCCGTTCCCTTGCTGCGGCTGATCCTGCGCCGCCGCTTTCGGCACTTAGTATAGCATGATCCGGAAGTATTTGCAAGGTACTTTCTGTAAATAAATTTCCCCGCGCGGGGGGTTGCAAAACGTCGCGCATCGTGGTATAATAGGATGAGTCTTTATACCAACCGGAGGGACACATGATCGATAAGGTATCCGTTGACGCCTGCACCCTGTGCGGAGGCTGTCGCAATGCGTGTCCGACCGATGCTATCTCCTATGCGCGGGAGCATCGGGGCTTTGCCTATCCCGTGATCGACCCCGACAAGTGTGTCGGCTGTGATCGCTGTGAGCGGGTATGTCCCGTCCTCGCACCGGGGAGTCGGCCGCAGGAGGGCTACCCCACCGCCTACGCCGCCCGCACGAAGGACGAGGAAGTCCGTCGGACGAGCACCTCGGGCGGAGTCTTTCACGAGCTGGTCTCGCTCGTGCTGGGCGAGGGGGGCATGGTCTGCGGAGCCGTGTTTGACGAGGGCTTCCATGTGCGGCATATCCTGTCGGATCGGCGGGAGGATCTTGCCCGCATGATGGGCTCCAAATACGCCCAAAGTGACATGGGGAGCTGCTATCGGGAGATCAAGCAAGCCCTCGCCAAGGGGGTCACCGTCCTGTTCTCGGGCTGTCCCTGCCAGGTCGCGGGTCTGCGTTGCTTTCTGGGGCGGGATGATCCGCACCTGATCCTAGTCGAGCTGATCTGCCACGGAGTTCCGAGCGACAGCCTCCTGCAGACCTATATCTCCCTGCGTGAGAAGCAATACGGCGCCGCCCTGAAACGGCTGGAGTTCCGCAACAAGGACTTGGGTTGGCATCGGAGTGCCGTGAAGATGGAGTTTGCCAACGGCAAGGTCTATCGGGAGCCGGGCGAGCTGGATGCCTACGGCCACGGCTTCTACGGGAATATCACCCTCAAAGAGTCCTGCTACCATTGCCGTTTTCGCAATTTCTCGGCGGGCGGGGACATCATTTTAGGTGACCTGTGGGGGGCGGAGGTCTCCATGCCTCGTGCGGATGACAACAAGGGGCTGTCGGCTCTGCTGGTGCTCTCGGACAAGGGGCAGGCTCAGGTGGAGCGGCTACCGCTCATCATGGAGCCGTGCGAGCTTGACACCGTGATCCGCTACAACCAAAGTCTCGTGCGCTCGGCCGAGCCGTCCCCCCTGCGGGAGACCTTCTGCGCCTGTGCCGCCGAGCGGGGCTATGCGGTCGCCATCCGCAAGCATCTGGAGCGGGGGCGGCTGTTCCGCCTGAGGTGTCATGCCCGATATCGCCTGCGGTGCCTGTGGTACGCCCTGCGCGGCAGGGGCAAGCCGTTGTATTGACGGACTTTTGATCCAACATAAGTGAGGTTCTGTTATGCCTATCCACTGGAATCTGTATACATACATCATTTCCGAATATGAGCTGACCGGCTGGGGTGCCTTTGGCCTCAAGGCGGGATGTCTCCTGCTCTGCATCCTGATCCCGTACCTTTTGGGCAGCTTCAATTTCGGGCTGATCATATCCCGCGAGAAGTTCCACGACGATGTCCGCACCCACGGCAGCGGCAACGCGGGCACCACCAATATGCTCCGCACCTACGGCAAGGGGGCGGCCGCCATGACCCTTGCGGGGGATATGCTCAAGGCGGCGGTGGCGGTGATCTTAGGCTACCTGCTCATCAACGAGTCGCGAGAGGTCACGGGCGAGGGCGTGAAGGATGTGATCTACAACAACATCGGCGCGGCGATCGCGGGTCTGTTCGTGGTGGTGGGGCATATGTTCCCCTGCTTCTTCCGCTTCAAGGGGGGGAAGGGGGTCGCCACGACCGCCATGGTGGTGCTGCTCCTGGATCCCATCGTGTTCCTGATCCTCTTTGTGATCTTCGTCATCATCGTGGCCACGACCAAATATGTGTCGCTGGCCTCTGTCATCGGTATGTGCCTCTACCCCATCATGATGTCCACCTTTGACGGCTACGGGTCAATAGCCACGCCGCTCTCGGTGGTCATGACCTGCCTTGTCGTCTTCATGCATCGGGAGAACCTCAAGCGGCTTCGGGACGGCAAGGAATCCAAGATTTCCTTTGGTAAGAAGAAGTCCGCCGAGACTCCTGCATCACCCGACCCCGCCGAGCTGACCGGCAAGGCCAAGCGCGCCGCCAAAAAGGCACAGCATGAGGCCGACCTGCGGGCGGCGGCCGAGGAGCCGGAATACGACTTCGTTACCTGCACGGGATGCGGCTCGCTCATCCCGATGGCGCGGAAGACCTGCGCCTACTGCGGCACTAAGAATGCACAGTACCGCCCCGACCCGCGGGACGGGGGAAAGAAGCGGGGAAAGCGATAAGCATATCACGATAGAAAGAGGAAACCACATGGCATCGTCTGCAACCATTCGGGAGAACGCCGCTCCCCTTTTGCTGTCCCTCCTTCTGGAGTCCGCCCGTGCGGGCATGATGGAGAAGGCGGTCTTTTCCAAGTGCCGCGACCGCGCGACCCTGCGGGTGGTGCTGACCCTGCGGCTGGTCAAGGGACAGACCGTCCTGCAGGCCGAGAGCTTCCGACAGGCTGAGGTGGCCGAGGTGTCGGGCAAGGGCAAGCCGGTGCAGGCAGGGCAGGAGAATCTGCCGCTGGACGCCCCCGCCGAGCCGACAAGGGCGCGGCTCTCCGAGCTGATCTCCACCTGTGACCAGATCAACCTGCTGACCACGGTCGGCACGGTGGAATTCAAGCGTGCGCGATCGGGTGCCGAGGTGCTCCTGGGTGCACAAAAGCTGCAGGCCGCGCTGACGGATGCCGCCGAGCGCGGTGCGGCACCCCGCCGCATAGCCGTGACGGGACATGACCGCATCAAGCGACATATCCTGCAGGGCAACGAGCCGTTCCTGATCCGCCTGGGGGTCAGTAATGCCGACGGGCGGGTACACGACAAGAAGCAGCCCAAGTTCCGTCAGATCAACCGCTTCTTGGAGCTGATCCGAGATGTGGAGTCGGCTCTTCCCGCCGAGGGAGAGCTGCATATCTGCGACCTGTGCTGTGGCAAGAGCTACCTGTCCTTCGCGGTGTATCACTACTTTACGGTCATCCGACACCGCGCGGTGCGGATGGTCGGGGTGGATATGAAGGCCGAGGTCATGGAGGACTGCAACGCCATCGCCCGCGACCTGGGGATGGACGGTCTGTCCTTCCTCTGCGCCGACGTCAGCCTGTATGACTTCGGTGCGCCGGTGGATATGGTCATCTCGCTCCACGCCTGTGATACCGCAACGGATCTGGTGCTGGGCAAGGCCATTGAGTGGTCGGCGCGGGTGGTGCTCTCCACCCCCTGCTGTCACCATGAATTGAACAAGACGCTGGATTGCCCCGAGTTGGGCTTTGTGGCGCGGCACTCCCTCCTGCGGCAGAAGTTGTGCGATGCGGCGACCGATGCCCTGCGGCTGGCACGGCTGGAGGCCGCCGGGTATGAGGTCGCGGCACTGGAGCTGATCGACCCGGAGGAGACCCCCAAGAATATCATGCTGAGAGGGGTCAGACGCTACGACCCCGCCTCCCCCCGCTGTCGGGCGGCCGCCGAGACCCTGCGGGAGGCAACGAGGTTCCTCACGGGGAAATAGCTGGGGGTTCCCTGTGGGGGGCTTTGGGTCAGTACAATGCATCTTTCCGCGGAGCCCGGGGGCGAAACCATCTCAAACGCCGCCCGCCGCTTGCGGCAGAGGTTCCCGCCCCCGACTCCCACCTCTTTGGCTGCCGCCGAAGCAACGCCGGATGGATGGCAGTGCCGTCCGGATGCAAGCAGCCGGGGGTGCCGGGGGAGCCGCAGGCTCCCCCGGCGAAAACAACGCAAATTCCCCTTCCCCGCCGGGGAAGGGGGCAGGGGGTTAGGGGGGAAAAGCATTATGCGGACACATAATTCCGGGCGCGCCGGATATCCGCGCCCGGCAAACCGACCTGATCCGCAAGTCCCGACATCCGTGGTCTGCTCAATGAAAAAGAAACGAGGAAATACACCGTGTTCAAGAAGCTGTTTGCCAAACGCAACGACCCCACGAGCAGTCGCTACCGCCACGACATGGCGGCGCGCATCTGCGGGCACCATGTCCGCTACATTACCGAGAAGCGGAACGACATCGATGAGGTGATCGGTCGGGAGGGGAGCCTGAACATCAAGGATGACTGCCTGCTGGTCTCCACCCCCTCGGAGAATATCCTGCGCTGTCGCATCGACGATATGCAGGCCTGGGAGCTGCTCTCCCACGACGGTGTGGTCATCACTGCCCCCGACTTAGAGCACGGTGGCGCGGAGCGCACCATCATCGTGCATTATGTATATTACAGAAAATAGGCGATAGGATCGCTGTACGCGTATCCGTCAAGGAGGTGTTCTCATGTCTGCCACCAATATTCTGCGTGCCCACAACCTGTTCCGTGAGGGGCAGTATGAGCAGGCGGCCGCGTTGTTCTCGGCGGGGGCGCGGGAAGGGAACACCCGTGCGCTGTTCGATCTGGCCTACTGCTTGCAGTATGGCTACGGGCTTCCCGCCGACCCGAAACGCGCCTTTGACCTGTACCTGCACCTCAAGTATGAGGAAGAGGGGGATGCCGCCTACAATGCGGGAGCCATGCTCCTGTCGGGGCGGGGCGTGCCCTGTGACCCCCGTGCGGGCTATGAGCTGATGCTGGTCGCCGCCGAGCAGGATTGCATCGAGGCACAGCTGTATATCGCCATGGTGCGCCTGACCGGGTGTGTCGGTGAGCCGGACATTCCCGGTATCTGCCGCATTCCGTTCCACAAGCCGGACACGCAGACCTCGGTTCCCCTGTTGCCCTCGACCGGTCAGACCGACGCGACCCTGATGGATCGCCGCTTTGAGATCGTGGATGCAGACGAGACCGAGGCCATCTACTATATCCGCCGTGCGGCGCACAACCGCGGCGACTACACCGGCAATGCCGTGGGGGATGCCGAGTTCCTGCTGGCCAAGTGCGCCGACGAGGGCTTCGGACGGGAGATGGATCACGACAAGGCCGCCGAGCTGTACCTTCGCGCCGCCTCGCACGGCAGTATCGCCGCGCGGGAGAAGGTCAAGACCCTCCCTGCGTATCAGGTTGAGCAGGCGCGGGCGCGTCTGCACATGAAGGCCGTATCCGGCAGTTCCCGCCTGGGAGCCGGGGACACGGAGGAGGACTGATATGCCGCTACTCTTGGACAGGGGGGATGCCCGGGAGATCATGTTCCACTACGACAGCCTGATCGACGAGGGCAATGACCCCTTCCGCGACCCTGCCCCTCTGCGTGCCCACATGGACAAGTGGGATGGGGATCCATTCCTTTCGCTCCTCTCGCTCGGCGGGTGGGAGCGGGTGCTGGAGCTTGGCGTGGGGACGGGACGGCTGGCCGCGCAGGTCGCGCCGCGCTGTGGGCAGCTCTGCGGCATCGACCTCTCCCCTCGGACGGTCGAGCGGGCGCGGGAGAACCTTGCGGCATATGACCATATTTCCCTTGTCTGCGGAAATTTTTTGGACTATCCCTTCACCGAGACCTACGACTTGATCTATACCTCCCTTACCCTCCTCCACATCTCGGATAAGCAGGCCGCATGGCGGCGGATCGCCGACCTTTTGCGTGAGGGCGGACGGGTGGTGGTATCGCTGGATAAGAGCCGGGAGCCGTATATCGATATGGGAGACCGCCGTCTGCGGGTCTTCCCGGACACGCCCGAGGCGGTGCGTGCCGCCATGGTCGCCGTGGGTCTTGTGCCGACCGAGGAGATCGAGACCGAATACGCCTACCTGCTGACGGCTGTTCGCCCCGCGCAGGGGGACAGGATGCAGAAAGGGGAACTGTGATGCTGCTTGCCATAGACATTGGAAACTCCAGCATTTCGCTGGGGCTGTTCGATACCCCCGCCGTCGGGGCGGGGCTGACCTCTGCCCGCCCACGGCTCGGATTGAAGGCCAAGATCGCCGCCGACCCTCGGCGCAGTGCCGACGAGTACCGCATCACTCTGAACCAGCTGTTGCGGGACGGCGGGTATACCCCCGCCGATGTGGATGCCGCCGTCATCGGGTCGGTGGTACCCTCCCTTACCCATAGCCTGCGGGAGGCAGTCGCACGGCTCTGCCGTCCCGCCGACGGCTCCGAGCTGCCCATCCGCACTGTGGGAGCGGGGACACGGTCGGGGCTGATCCTCTCGGTGGATGACCCCGCCCAGCTGGGAGCCGACATCGTGACCAACGCCGCCGCCGCCGTGTGGCTGTACGGCGCACCGGTCGTCGTGCTGGACTTTGGGACGGCCACCGTGCTGTCCTGCGTGGACGGGAGCAAGACCCTTCTCGGTGTGTCCATCCTGCCGGGTCTGCAGACCTCGCTGGACGGTCTGCACGGCGCGGCGGCTCTGCTCCCGAATGTGGAGCTGCGATGCCCGGAGAGCGTGTTGGGGCGCAGTACCGCCGATGCCATCTGCGCCGGGGTGGTCTACGGCTCGACCGCCATGGCCGAGGGGCTGGTCGAGCGTGCCCTGCGGGAGGCGCACCTGCCGGAGGATACCCCCGTGGTGGTGACCGGCGGGCTTGCTCCCCTCGTCCTGCCCCTCTGCCGCCGTCCGATGCATCGGGAGGAGGCACTGACCCTGTACGGACTGTATCGGGTCTTCGAGTTGACCATCCGCCGCGAGCGGCGTTGATTGCTGTGTATAGCCGATTGTAAAAGGTTCCCCCCGCCCCCCTTCAAGGACTTTTCTGACATTTTATCATGTCGAGGAATGGTTATCTTGCTGTTTTTTTACTCATTTTCCGGCGGAATTGCGGCTGAAGGTCGCAAAACGCTGTGACCCGCGGGTCGCATCTCATGCGGGACTCCTGTCCCACAGTGTATTCAGAAAAGGCACTTTTACGTTTTGTTAATTATCTGCGAGAAAGGAGCATCCGCATGGGTAGGATCATCACGACAGACGGCCTTGTAGTGCGGGTGTACCCGCGCGGGGAGCAGGACAGCCTGCTCTACCTGCTGACCCCTGAGCGGGGGCGGCTTTCGGTGGTGGTTCGGCACGGGCAATCCGGGCGGGATCGGCTGGCGGCGGTGTCCCAGCTCTTCACCTGGGGCAACTTCGAGCTGTCCGACAGCCACGGTACCCTGTGGCTGCGTAGTGGGAGCGTACTGTCCTCCTTTTACGGCCTGTCCTCCGATCTGACCGACATGGCGCTGGGGGCGTACCTCTGCGACTTGGCGGGGGAGGTGGTATACGCGGCTGACCCGCCCACTCCCGAGGCGCGGGAGACCGACGAGATGGCGGTCTTCGGTGAGCGGCTGTTGCGGATGCTGCTCAACTCCCTTTACACACTGGAACGGCATAACAAGCCCGCCGCGCAGGTCAAGGGGGTATTTGAATGGCGTACGGCGGCACTGGCGGGCTTCTGCCCCGCCCTGGATGCCTGTGCCCTCTGCGGGGATCGCTACCCGGCGGAGGCCTACTTGGATGTGATGAACGGCCGCCTGATCTGCGACGGATGCAAGCAGCGGCTCAACCGCGGTGTGCTCGGCGCCGGGGAGGCCGAAGCACTGGGGGAGCGGAGCATCATCCTGCCGCTGACCGTCCCGGTGCTGGCCGCGTTGCGTGCCGCGCTGGTCGCCCCGGATAAGCGGATCTTCTCCTTCTCCCTGGAGCCGACCGATGCGGCGGTCTTTGCCGAGGTGACCGAGGCCTACCTGCTCCACCATCTGGAGCGGGATTTCGATACCCTTCATTTCTACCGATCCGTTGCCGAGCCGCCGACGCGGCGGACGGATCCTGCGGGAGGTGTGCCATCATGAACGGATACGCAGGACAGATAAGCGGCTTTTGGCGGCTGATCAGCCTCCTTTTGGCACTGCTGACCGGCCTTGGGGCGTTTGGGATCTCCCCTGCGCCTCAGCCGCGCAGGCAGGCCGAGATCACCGTCCGCACGGACGAGAGGGCGAATGCCCCGGCGAAT